>NZ_JBFRCL010000001.1:0-424135 GCF_040965695.1 Paraburkholderia sp. BR10937 | reverse complement strand
GAGTCTCGGCAAACGCAGGTCATCATGCTTCAAAAGCCGGACGACCAACCTGCTAGCAGATTCTGCGGCCGATACGCCCAACGTGAAAAAAGATCGGCGCTCTGAAAACGTATTGTGCAGACCTTCCCTAGGTGTCAGCACCATTGCTCTATGGCTTAGCCATGCTGATACGGCAAGAATCGTCCTCAGGCTGACCCGAGAAACCTATGACCACTTTTCGAGCTTTTCGGGTCTCTTGACCTCTGTAGGTACCGCAGTACGACTAATTCAGATATTTGCACTGCTTCTCGCTATCGTGGCAGTTTTTCAGCTAATTAAGCTTTTTTCTCAGCAAGTCCTGGGGACCTTTGTCAGGCACCTCACTTTTTCTGTGCCGATCGCGTGTGAGCTAGGTGAATTCTGGCGTCGGCTCAGAACCGGGCGCAAGATTGCCGATGACCCCGACACTGTTCATCACAGACAGAGTGTTGCGCTACTTGCACCCATTGGCACGTTGCTTTGGGCATCGGCTGTATTGTCTTTTCAATTCGCGATATTGAACGCCTCTGTCGCATCCTCCGTGTTGACAAGAATCCTCGTAAGCATGGAATACACACAGGATGCGGCGTGCCCAGGTGCGACCTCTACTGGACTGTTTGCGCGTGTTGGCGACGGTCGTGTGTCTGAAGCTTTTCAGACCGACGGTGGCTTCAAGTTCCGAACAATGGAGTGCAAGTCAAATTCCTCGGGTGGTTTGCACTTTAGCTGAATGTGACGTCCACTTTTTCGTTTCGTAATCTAGCGCGACACGCGGATAGCGGTTTCGCCGGACGCACGTTCGGCGATGCAATCCCGACTCGTCGCTGCTTCACAGATTGACGAGCGGCATCCGTGATCGCCAGGAAGACTCCTGCCAGCCGCATAGAACTGATTCTCCGGCTCACGGAATTCGTAAAATCGAGATGTCTGATGGCTAATTTCTGAGGTTGCGTTGAGGAAAGCAACAACGCGTAGTGATGGTATAGCTTCGTTTTCGAAGTCTCAGCCACTCCGCACTCAAGAGGCCGAGGCTGCAAACTCTCAGCTTATGCGTCACGCGTTCTTACGTAATGCGTTCGCATCGGCTAGAGAGCCTTGCCGAACAAGGCTGGGTTTCTCAAGTTTTGCGTCCATCTGCTGCTGCCATTGAACAACAAACGCCCGGTTTCCCGGGCGTTTGTTTTTTGTACGGCCGCACGCCGCAACTCAAGCCGCGAAGCCCACCGGGATGACATAGACGACGCTCTGCCCGGCAGGCAAACCGAGCGCCTGGGCTGCCTGCGGCCCATCGACCGCGCCCACGGGCACGGCGACGAGCCCGAGCGCAACGGCCTGAAGCAGCATGTTCTGGGCGGCGTGCCCGGCCTCCAGGTCGCTATACACACCGGCTCTCCCCCCATACCGCTGCTTGAGGCGACCGGGATCGGCAGCCACCACGATCAAGGCTGGCGCCGCCCCGACAGACGCCTGGTTGAGTGCAAGCGCTTGCAGCTTGGGGCGCATATCGGGCGTTGCTCGCGTCTGCGCGCGGTGGCCTTGAGGCACGTAGTGCATCACCTCCGCGGCGGTCACCATGTAGAGTTCAAGCGCATACAAGGCGCCGGCCGAAGGCGCCGCGCGCTTGCCGTCCGGGCTCGTCACGCCCTGGCCGGCCCACAGCAGCTGGCCGATGGTCTCGACAGGCAGCGCGTCGGACCGGAACCTGCGCACGGACCTGCGCCCCTGGATGGCATCCTCGAGAGAGACCGTACCGGAGACTTTGGGCTTGGGCAGTTCGATCTCGTCGGTGTACTTCGCCGGGCTCGCCTGTGCCTGGCCGGTGGAAACCTGGGTCATTGCGCCCGCAGCCAGCGCAGCCAGCAGTTCACGGCGTTTCATCCGGCGCCTCCATGAGTGACGGAGCAGGCCTCAATGGCCTTCGCGATTCTTACTATTTCACCTTTTCGAGCGACACTCGGACCATGGTGCAATTTGATCAACAGTCACCACTGGCCCACTCGCAGAAGTTATAGACCGTAAATTCGAGATTGCGAGGTCCGATTCAACGTCGCGATTTTCACCAGCGAAAAAGCGGCCCTGGAGGCGCTATTTTTTCGTCTGGAAGACAGAGGGAATACGCTTCCCGCACTATCCACAGCCCCCAGCGGATAACTCCCGGAAAACCCCAGGAAATCACTGTGCATGAATCGGGGATAACTTCTGCCGCGTGCAAACTGTGGAAAAGTTGCCAGCAGCAACCTGGCGTTGTCCCGTTAACGCCCGCAAGGTTATGGTTTTTCCACAGCCTTGTTTACTCAATGGTTTTCCGGGGTTATCCACAGAATACCCAGGGGCTTGTTAACTATTACTACGTTTACGTATACATACGTTATTAAAACCTTAGAACCCTCGCATCGGAAACGAAGATGCCGCCGTAAACGTCCCGACGGCATCGTTCAAACCGTGCGAATCGCATAGCTCATGCGAGCGGAATATAAAGCTCCGTCTTCAGGTCATCCGGCGCCGCCTCATCGGGCGTATTCAGATAAACCTCGAACGATGGCGCCGAAAAGTCCGGCGTGCGTCCGAGCTTCTGCAATCCTTCGTTGTAAAACCACATCCACGCCTGGCCCAGCCCCTGATACGGCCCCTTGTGCAGCATCATTGCGTGCTCGCCGCCGCGCAGCTGAAACTTCTCGACAGGCGCCACGATCTCCACATCGGTTTCCTGCCCCAGATGCAGCGCCGCTTTCGAGCGCAGCTTCGATTCTTCGACCGTATTGGGATCGTCGTAATAGATGCCGACCATCTTCGAGCCCGACGTGCGCACGTTGCGCTCGCCGAGCCATTGCGCGAGCGTGTAGAACGCGTCGCCGATCTTCATGTACGGACCCACGTGGCTGACGGCGAGCAGGTCCATCGGCTCGAGGGTGAGGAGTTTCACGTCGTGGTTTTGCATGATGGCGTCTCCTGGTGCGATGGCCGCGCGACTGCGCAGCGCCTGCGGACCAAGATAGCACCATGCTCCGTGCGACGCCCCTGGTATGCCGGGCGCCCGAGCCTCACAAGCTCACGCGCATCACCGGATGCGCCTCGAGCCACGCGTTCTCTTCGTCGTCGTAGAGCCGCGAGCGCGTGAGAAAGCGCAGGCCCGTGGGTCGTTCGAGCGAAAACATGCCGCCGTTGCCTGGCACGGCGTCGATGACGAGCTGGGTGTGCTGCCAGTATTCAAACTGTGCCTCCGTCATATAGAACGGCATCCCGCCGATTTCTCCCAACTGCACGTCGGCATTGCCGACCATGAACTCGCCGACGGGAAAGCACATGGGCGCGCTGCCGTCGCAGCAGCCGCCCGACTGGTGAAAGAGCAGGGAACCGTGCTCGCGAGCCAACTGCTCGATCAGCGCGAGCGCGGCCGGCGTGGCGGTAACGCGTTCGACCATGTCGTGATGCTCCTCTCAAGATGCAACGAAAGGGGCGTCGCGCGCGGCTGCGGACCCTCGACCGCAAAACACCACGCGCGACGCACGGGGCACACCGTGCGATCAGAAGAACCCGAGCGGCTGCTCGCTATAGCTCACGAGCAGGTTCTTCGTCTGCTGGTAGTGGTCGAGCATCATCTTGTGGTTCTCGCGCCCGATGCCCGACTGCTTGTAGCCGCCGAACGCCGCGTGCGCCGGATAAGCGTGGTAGCAGTTGGTCCACACGCGCCCCGCCTGGATTGCGCGGCCGAAGCGGTAGGCACGCGTGCCGTCGCGCGTCCACACGCCTGCGCCGAGGCCATAGAGCGTGTCGTTGGCGATTTCCAGGGCTTCCTCTTCGGTCTTGAAGGTCGTGACGGACACCACGGGTCCGAAAATCTCTTCCTGGAAGATGCGCATCTTGTTGTGGCCGCGGAAGACGGTGGGCTTCACGTAATAACCGTCGCCGAGTTCGCCGGTGAGGCTGTTGCGCTCGCCGCCGATCAGGCATTGCGCGCCTTCCTGCTTGCCGAGGTCGATATACGAGAGGATCTTCTCGAGCTGCTCCTGCGAGGCCTGCGCGCCGATCATCGTCTTCGTGTCGAGCGGGTGGCCCTGCTGGATCGCCGCGACGCGCTTGAGCGCGCGCTCCATGAAGCGGTCATAGATCTTCTCGTCGATGAGCACGCGCGACGGGCAGGTGCACACCTCGCCCTGGTTGAGCGCGAACATCGCGAAGCCTTCGAGCGCCTTGTCGAAATAGCTGTCGTCGTGGTCGAGTACGTCGGCGAAGAAGATGTTCGGGCTCTTGCCGCCCAGTTCCAGCGTCACCGGAATGAGGTTCTGGCTCGCGTACTGCATGATGAGGCGGCCCGTGGTGGTTTCGCCCGTGAAGGCGATCTTGGCGATGCGCTTGTTCGAGGCGAGCGGCTTGCCGGCTTCGAGGCCGAAGCCGTTCACCACGTTGAGTACGCCGGCCGGCAGCAGGTCCTGGATCAGTTCGGTGAGCACGAGGAACGAGGCGGGAGTCTGCTCGGCGGGCTTGAGCACCACGCAGTTGCCGGCCGCGAGCGCGGGCGCAAGCTTCCACGCGGCCATGAGAATCGGGAAGTTCCACGGGATGATCTGGCCGACCACGCCCAGCGGCTCATGAAAGTGATACGCGACCGTATCGTGATCGATCTCGGAGATGCCGCCTTCCTGCGCGCGCACGCAGCCTGCGAAATAGCGGAAGTGGTCGGCGGCGAGCGGGATGTCGGCGGCGAGCGTTTCGCGCAGCGGCTTGCCGTTGTCGATGGTCTCGGCCACGGCGAGCTTGTGGAGGTTCTGCTCGATGCGATCGCCAATGCGGTTGAGAATGTTGGCGCGCTCGGTGGGCGAGGTCCTGCCCCATGCGGCCTTGGCCTTGTGTGCGGCGTCGAGCGCGAGTTCGATGTCGGCTTCACGCGAGCGCGGGATGGACGTGAACGCGTGGCCGGTGATGGGCGAGACATCGTCGAAATACTCGCCGCCGAGCGGCGCGACCCACTCGCCGCCGATGAAGTTGCCATACTGCTTCTTGTACGGGAATTCGGTGGTCAGGAATTGCATGTCCGCGTGATTCATCTGCGTGCTCCTCAGTGTTCTCGATCTCGATATGGATGGACGCGGGCGAGGCCGCGCTACCGCGGCACGCTAACGCGAGAACCATGCCAGCGCGGCGCGCCGCCGCGCAGTCGCGGTCTGGCGCGTGCATGCCGCTCGAATGCGCGGCGCGCGAGCCTTCAGGGCCGCGAAAGGATTGCGTCAGGCCGGAACAGGAACGCGGCCAACTGCTCAAGAAGTGAACAGCCTGGGAGCGCAATAGCGGCGGGAGTCGGAGATTTGCGGCGCGCGGGCCGTACTTGCGGTAGGCTTTGCACCCGTAACAGTCAGGAGAGTCTGCATGTCGAGTACATTCGTTTGCCGCAACCAGTCGTGCGGCACCCCGTGGGAACAGAGCGAGGTGGTGATCAAGAACGAAGGGCAGGGGCCCTTGTTCCGGTGTCCGCTGTGTGGCGCCCGCAACTACCTGGAGCAGTTCGAAGACGACGATGGCAATGTCGTCTACGAACAGGTGGACGGCAAGCCGTTCCTCTGAGTGCTGGCGGCTAGAGGTTCTGGGTCGCGAGCGTGACGCCGAAGAAGAGGCCGAAAAGCGAGGCGTGCGGAGCGGCGTTCGATCGTCTGGATTCCGAAGTTTTTCGCCGTCCATGCCGTTACGGACCTGGCAAGCGTGGCAAGTGCATGACCGGCTTGCCGGCGAACGACGAAGCGCGAGAGTCGCGCCAGCGAGGAACCGCTTTCAGCGGCGTCCATCCCCAATTTAGTCGGACTATTTGTTACCTATCCATACGGGTAGGCTGGCGAGCGCCCCGGAGCGTCCTACAGTACTTCATACGATAAGAAACCACGGCAGGACCAACGGGGATAGCCATGACATTCGTCGAACAGGAAATCGCGCACATCGCGCGCGTGATGCCGCCGTCGCTGGCTGGCGATTTCGAAATGCCGGTGATGGGTGTCGCGTACTGGCGCAAGCGCCTTCACGCGCTTCTGAAGCAAAACCATCTGACCCACGTTCAGCTCTCGACCGTCGACACGCTGCTGCGCCAACTCGACGGCTTCGAGGCGCTCGGCCGCTGGCTGCCGCGCCCGAAGCAGGCCTCGCGTCACGTGAGGCGCGTGAAGTAACTCAGGCCTGTGGCGGCGGAGAAATGCAAAAAGCCCGATCGCAAGGATCGGGCTTTTTGGCTGAATTCGCTGGTGGGGCGTGAGTGACTCGAACACTCGACCTACGGATTAAGAGTCCGCTGCTCTACCAACTGAGCTAACGCCCCCAACAGAAAAAAGATTATGCAGGACTTTTTTGGGCTTGGCAAGCCCCTTCTGCAAATTATCTGAAAATAGTTTGTCGATGCGGTGCAGGCTCCGTCTGCGAGCGCGTTTGCCCCTTTTCCACGGGGGCCTTGCTGTCCCGGTATGATGTCGCCACTCCTGGGTCAATCCAGGTTTCAAGCCAGCCGTTGTGCACCGCCCGTTTGCCGAAGCCAAAGCTGGCCGAGGTCGGTGGCAAACGGCTGGAATCGTCGCACGGCAATCCACAAAGGCAAACGATGGACGACAACGCAATCGACGCGCTGCTGGAGCGCGTGCTGGCCCCGTGGGTGCGCGCGCTCGGGATGAAGCCCGTTGAGGTCTCGGAAGACAGCGCCACCTTGCGCCTGCCGTTTTCCGGCGAGCTGCGCCATTCGGGCGGTGTGATCTGCGGCCAGGTGTTCATGGCGGCGGCGGATACGGCCATGATCGTGGCGATCACGGCCGCGCTCGGGGGCTTCAAGCCCATGACGACCGTCGCGCTGAACACGAACTTCATGCGCGCGGTGCGCAAGGGCGACGTGCTCGTGACGGCGCGCGTGCTGCGCATGGGCCGCAATCTGGTGTTCGGTGAAATAGAACTCTACGACGAAGACGGCCGGATGGCCGTTCACGCGACCTCGACCTACGCGCTGCTCGATTAAGCTTGGCGCTTCCGATCGGTTTCGGTCGCTTCGAAGGACGTAGAAGGCATGTTCGATCAGGTGGTTTTCGCCGGCGGTGGCAATCGCTGCTGGTGGCAGGCGGGGGTCTGGGACATCGTCCAGCCCGAGCTGCGTATTCGCCCGCGCGTCATTACGGGCATCTCGGCGGGCGCGGCCACCGCGTGCATGCTCTACACGCGCGACGCCGACTGGGTCATGCGCTATTACGAGGAAGCGCTGCGCCACAACAAGCGCAACGCCTACTGGGGCAATCTGCTGCGCGGCGAGTCGGTGTTTCCGCATTACCGCATCTATCGCCAGGCGCTGCTCGACATCTACGGCGAGCCGTTCACGCAACTGCAGGACGCGCCTGAGATCCGCATCGGCGTGTCGCATGTGCCGCGTTGGCTTGGCGCGCGCAGCGCCGTGGCGGCGGGTCTCATCGCGTACAACATCGAAAAACACATCCGCAAGACGCTGCATCCCACGCTCGGGCGCAGGCTCGGGTTTCATCCGGAGTTCGTGACGGCGCAGGAATGCGCGAGCGTGGAGGACCTGGCCGATCTCATCCTGCAGTCGTCATGCACGCCGCCGTTCACGCCGGTGCTGCGGCGCGACGGCCGCCCGGTGCTCGACGGCGGCATGGTCGACAACGTGCCGGTCGGCGCGCTCGACGACACGCCCGGCCGCGTGCTGGTGATGGTGACGCGGCTCTATCCGCGTCCGCAGATGTTCGTGGTGCGGCATCAGGCGGCGCAGGGCGTGCAGCAGCGCCTTTATGTGCAGCCGTCGGCCCGGGTGCCGATCTCGAGCTGGGACTACACGAGCCCGCAGCAGATGCAGCACGCCTACAACCTCGGCCGCGTGGACGGCGAGCGTTTCCTCGCGCGTTTGCCCGAGGTCATGGAAGCGGCCGCTAACGCCTGAGCGCACGCGGCCACATCGAAATCAGACGGAAAGACGCGGGAAGGGCGGCGCGCGCCGCCCCGCGCTTACTTGCGGCGGCCGCCCTGCAGCGCTTCGGGGTTCGCGACGCTCGCGTGATCGCCCGCGTCGAACGCGAGGATGTTGCGGAACGCCCCGCCGAAGTACAGCTCGTAGCTTTCGCGCTCCACATAGCCGATGTGCGGCGTGCAGATCACGTTTTCCATGCGCAGCAGGCTGTAGCCCTGCAGGATCGGCTCGCTCTCGTACACGTCGATCGCGACCATGCCCGGACGGTTGTGAGCAAGCGCGCCGAGCAGCGCGTTTTCTTCCATCAGCTCCGCGCGGCTCGTGTTGACGAGCAGCGACGTGGGCTTCATGCGCAGCAGATCTTCCTGCTTCACGATCCCGCGAGTGTCATCGTGCAGGCGTAGATGTAGCGACAAGACGTCGCTCTCCTCGAACAGCGCCTCGCGGCTCGCGGCGGCTTCGTAGCCGTCGGCGCGCGCCGCTTCGAGCGAATGCTCGCGGCCCCACACCAGCACGCGCATGCCGAAGGCCTTGCCGTAGCCGGCCACGAGCCGGCCGATCTTGCCGTAGCCCCAGATGCCGAGCGTTTGCCCGCGCATCACCTGGCCCAAGCCAAAGTTGGGCGGCATCGCCGAGGTCTTGAGGCCCGACTGCTGCCACGCGCCCTGCTTGAGGTTGGCGACGTACTGCGGAATGCGGCGCTGCGCGGCCATGATGAGCGCCCACGTGAGTTCGGCGGGCGCGACCGGCGAACCGGTGCCTTCGAGTACGGCGATGCCGCGTTCGGTGCAGGCCTCGATGTCGATGTGCGGACCGGCCTTGCCCGTCTGGCTGATCATGCGCAGGTGCGGGAGCTTGTCGAGCAGTTGCGAGGTGATGCGGGTGCGTTCGCGAATCAGGACGAGCGCGTCGACTTCGGCGAGGCGGCTGGCGAGCTGGCCGAGGCCGCGCACCGTGTTGTTGAAAACCTTGACCTCGTGGTCGGCGAGCAGTTGAAAGCAGTCGAGCTTGCGGACGGCGTCCTGGTAGTCGTCAAGGATGGCAATTTTCATGGCAGCGGGTTGTTTTGCGTGTTTTGCATCGCGCCTTTCGTAGCGCGACTTCGGTGTTCATCTGGTGGTTGTCCCACTATGCAGCGCCGGGAAGGCTGGTATGAATATGGGGAGCCTTCACGTCGCTCGCCGCGTGCAGCAGCAGGCATTGCAATTGCGCAAGCCCGAGGCTACGCACGCAGGTTTTTGACGCGGTAATCAGCCGCGAATTTGCAACTTTTAACAGCTTGTCGGGCTCCGATGCAAGCCGCTTTACAGACGGTTTCGAACCCCAGGCTAAAGGACCTTGACGACCTGCCCAACTGCGCGAATCGATTCGCATGTTGATTTGCCATCGACATCCGGTTCGCATGAGTTGCGCCTCTCGCGTGCAGCGTTGAAAAGGGCCGATTCCCTTTTTACAGCCCTAAAAATGGAGACAGCTCGATGAACCATCCCGATTACCAAGCCCAGGCCGCCGCTCAGGTGCCCGCCTGGGTCCGGCACCGGAAACTGATCGACTGGGTGCAGAAAATTGCAGCGCATACGCAGCCGGATCGCATCGTCTGGTGCGACGGTTCCCAGGAAGAATACGACCGCCTGTGTGCGCAGATGGTCGAGGCCGGCACGATGCGCCGTCTCAATCCGCTAAAGCGTCCGAATTCGTATCTCGCGTGCTCCGACCCCTCGGACGTCGCGCGCGTGGAAGACCGCACGTTCATCTGCTCTCCCACCAAGGAAGATGTCGGCCCCACCAACAACTGGGTCGCGCCCGGCGAAATGCGCGCGACGCTCGACGGCCTGTTCGCAGGCTCGATGCGCGGCCGCACGATGTACGTCGTGCCGTTCTCGATGGGCCCGCTCGGCTCGCCCATCGCGCATATCGGCGTGGAGCTTTCTGATAGCCCCTACGTGGCCGTGAACATGCGCATCATGACGCGCATGGGCCGCGCCGTGTACGACGTGCTCGGCGAACACGGCGCGTTCGTGCCGTGCGTGCACAGCGTGGGCGCGCCGCTCGCGGCGGGCGAGCAAGACGTGCCGTGGCCGTGCAACAAGACGAAGTACATCGTCCACTTCCCGGAAACGCGCGAGATCTGGAGCTATGGCTCGGGTTACGGCGGCAACGCGCTGCTCGGCAAGAAGTGCTTCGCGCTGCGCATCGCTTCGACCATGGGCCGTGACGAAGGCTGGCTCGCCGAGCACATGCTGATTCTCGGCGTGCGTTCGCCGGAAGGCCGCAAGTACCACGTCGCGGCGGCGTTCCCGTCGGCGTGCGGCAAGACCAACTTCGCCATGCTGATTCCGCCGCCTGCCATGAACGGCTGGGAAATCACCACAATCGGCGACGATATTGCCTGGATCAAGCCCGGCGCCGATGGCCGTCTCTACGCGATCAACCCCGAGGCCGGCTACTTCGGCGTGGCGCCGGGCACCGGTGAGAAGACCAATTTCAACGCCATGGCGACGCTCAAGGAGAACGTGATCTTCACGAACGTCGCGCTCACCGACGACGGCGACGTCTGGTGGGAAGGCATGACCGACGAGCCGCCCGCGCACGCGATCGACTGGCTCGGCAACGACTGGACGCCCGCCATCGGCAAGGAAACCGGCCGCAAGGCCGCGCATCCGAACGCCCGCTTCACGGCGCCCGCGTCGCAGTGTCCGTCGATCGATCCCGAGTGGGAGAACCCCAAGGGCGTGGCCATCGATGCGTTCATCTTCGGCGGCCGCCGTTCGACCACGGTGCCACTCGTGACCGAGGCGCGCGACTGGACCGAGGGCGTCTACATGGCCGCGACCATGGGCTCGGAGACCACGGCCGCGGCCGCGGGGCAGCAGGGCGTGGTGCGCCGCGATCCGTTCGCGATGCTGCCGTTCTGCGGCTACAACATGGCCAACTACTTCGGCCACTGGCTCGACGTGGGCGCACGCCTCGCCAAGGCCGGCGCGACGGTGCCGCGCATCTTCTGCGTGAACTGGTTCCGCAAGGGGCCGGACGGCAAGTTCGTGTGGCCGGGCTTTGGCGAGAACATGCGCGTGCTCGAGTGGATGGTGCGCCGTATCGAGGGCAAGGCCACGGGCGATGAGCACGCATTCGGCGTGTCGCCGCGCTACGGCGATCTCGACTGGAGCGGCCTGAACTTTACGCAGGAGCAGTTCGAGCAGGTGATTTCGGTGGATGCCGACGCCTGGCGCGCCGAACTCGCGCTGCACGCCGAGCTGTTCGACAAACTCGCTCATGGCTTGCCGGAAGTGCTGAAGGACGCTCGCAAGACGCTGGAAACGCGCCTGTAAGTATGTGATGTGAGCGCTCGCTAACTTGATGGCCGCCTTCGGGCGGCCATTTTTGTTTTCGGGGTCGAATGCATTGGTGCGGTGCACAGGCCCATCTGTTCGGCGCTCGAGCGGCTATTTCGCTGCAACGCGCAAAATTGTTTCGTTCGAGGTAACAATCGGACCTCGGTTGATGCATTTTGGGGTGCAGTCGAAGAATTCGTAAAGAAAATAAGGGCTTCGGAGGCAACTTCTGCAGGATTTCTGCTGTCGTAGGAGAATTCGCGGTTTCCTCCGCTGATTAACAGCGGGGTAGTAACAGGCAGGAGTTGTCTCATGGATCATTTGCAGTCGATGCGAGTATTCGTCAAAGTGGCCGACCTCGGCAGTTTCGCCCGGGCCGCTTCCGCGATGGATATCTCCAACGCGGTTGCGACGCGGCATGTTGCCGACCTCGAAGGTCGACTCGGCACGCGTTTGCTCAACCGCACGACCCGCAGTCTCTCCCTGACCGAATCGGGTCAGGTCTATCTCGAGCGCGCCCGCCAGATCCTCGATGAACTCGAGGATGTCGAACAGATGGTCGTCGCGCGCAATCACGAGCCCGTCGGCACGCTGCGCATCGTCGCGCCGGTCGTGTTCGGGCTCCATAATCTCGCGCCGGTGCTGCAGACGTACACGCAGCGCTATCCGCAGGTCATTCCCGACGTCACGCTGGTGGACCGTCAGGTCGATCTCGTCGAAGAGGGCTTCGATCTGGGCGTCGTGACTGCGCGCCAGATGCGCAGCGCCAGCATCGTCACGCGCCGCCTCACGACGGGTTGCATGACGGTGTGCGCCACGCCCGCGTACCTCGAAAAGCACGGCACGCCCACGCGCCCCGAGCACCTCATGGAGCACCCGAGCCTCTCGCTGCCCTCCGAGTACTGGGGTGACGAGCGCGTGTTCACGGGGCCGGACGGCGAAATCCGCGTGCGTCCGACCAACGTGATCGTGGCGAACAACACCGAGATGCTGCGTCAGTTCGCGCTGCTCGGCATGGGCATCGCGATCCTGCCGAGCTACCTGATCGGTCGCGACATGACGCGCGGGCGCCTCGTGCGGCTGCTTGGCGACTATCGTCTGCCGCAGGTCGAGATCAACGTCGCGTATCCGAGCCGCCGTCACCTGCCGGCCAAGGTGCGTACGTTCATCGACCATCTCGTCGAGCACTTCAGCCAGACGCCGAACAGCCAGCTTGGCGAGCAGTGGGTCAAGGACGGTCTTGCACGTCCGGCAGTGGCGGCTCGCAACGGTGTTGCGGGCGACGACTACGATGGCGTGCAGCCAGCGCCGGGCGGCAGCCTGCACGATGGCGAGCACGACGGCATGGACGGCGAGCGCGCACCGAAGGCCGCGCGCGCTTCGGCGGCGCGCACCCGGACTTCGGCGATTTCGCCGCTATAAGCCCGATATCGCCGTTCATCGGGCGATAAAAAAGGCGCAGCTTCGTGAGAAGCTGCGCCTTTTTGCCTTGCTGCACCAAGGCCGGCGACGGCCCTGGTGAGGATGGGCATTACGACCCTGTCTTGCGCGCCGGCGTCTTGCGGGCGGCGGTCTTGCGCGCCGGTGCGGCTTTGGCGGCCGCCGTCTTGCGCGCGGGCTTCGCCTTGCCTTCTTCGGCCGACTCCGCCGCGTCGTTCGCGGCATCGTTCGTCGCCTCAGCCGACGCAGCCGACTTCTTCGCGGCCGTTTTGGCCGCCGTCTTCGCGCTCGGCTCCTTCTTCTCGAACTCGAAGCCGATCTTGCCGTCCGGTTGCTTGACGAGGAAAGCCTTGAAGTTGCGGCCCGTACGCGACGACTTGAAGTTGGTCAGCAAGTCGGTGCGGCCTTCGGCCAGCAGCCTGGCCATCTGGTCGCGCGCGATCTCCTGCTGCAGGATCACCTTGCCCGAACGGAAGTCGCAGGTCTTCGGATTCGCGACCGAGTGCTCGCACACGTAGCTCATGCCGTGCTCGTACACGCGTCCCTTGCACTTCGGGCACGCGCCCACCGGCTCCTGCTGCGAGAAGTCGGGCGCTTCGCCGTCTTCCGCGCCGGAGTCCTGGCCGAAATCGAACTCGAGCTTGTAGTTCTTGATTTCGTCGTCGAACGAGAGCTTGAGGATTGCCGAGAACGGTCGGCCCATCTTGCTGCGGAAGCCCGAGAGCGGGCCGATCGTCTTGTTCTGCAGCAGCTCTTCCACTTCGGGGATTTCGAACTGACGGCCGCCCGGAATCTTCGAGATCGAAAACTCGCACTTCGTGCAGGCGAAGCGGCGGTAGTTTTCCTTCACCTGGCCGCCGCAATTCGGACACGGCGTTTGTAGCGTCGCGTAGTCGCCGGGGATCGTGTCCGAGTCGTATTCCTTCGCGCGCTTCACGATGGTCTGCGTCATGCGGGCGATTTCCTGCATGAACGCGTCGCGCGGGAGCTTGCCGCGCTCCATCTGCGAAAGCTTGTACTCCCATTCGCCGGTGAGTTCCGGCGCGGTGAGTTCTTCCACGCCGAGACCGCGCAACAGCGTCATGAGCTGGAACGCCTTGGCAGTCGGGATCAGTTCGCGGCCTTCGCGCACGAGATATTTTTCGCCGAGCAGACCTTCGATGATCGCCGCGCGCGTGGCCGGCGTGCCCAGGCCCTTGGCGGCCATGGCCTCGCGCAGTTCTTCGTCGTCCACGAGCTTGCCCGCGCCTTCCATGGCCGAGAGCAGCGTCGCTTCGTTGTAGCGCGCAGGCGGCTTGGTCACGAGCTGGTGCGCCGCGATCTTGTCGGTCTTGACCTTCTCGTCCTTCTTCACCGGCACGAGGTTGGCGTCGTCGCCGCCCGCGTCGCGCCCATAGACCTGCAGCCAGCCCGGCTCGACCAGCACCTTGCCTTCGGTCTTGAAGTGATGTCCGGCGACTTCGGTGATACGCGTGGTGACGCGATATTCCGCCGCCGGGAAGAACACGGCGAGGAAGCGCTTCACGACGAGGTCGTACAGCTTCTGCTCGGGCTCCGAGAGCGACTTCGGCGCTTGCAGCGTGGGGATGATGGCGAAGTGGTCGCTGATCTTCGAGTTGTCGAAGATGCGCTTGTTCGGCTTCACCCAGCCCTTGTCGAGCACCTGCTTGGCGTGCGGCAGGTAGTTGTTGCTCTCCTTGAGCATCTCGAGCGTCTCTTTCACCGTGCCCATGTAATCCTCGGGCAGCGCGCGCGAATCGGTACGCGGGTAGGTGAGCACCTTGTGCTTTTCGTACAGCGCCTGGGCGAGGCCGAGCGTGTTCTTGGCCGAAAAGCCGAAGCGGCCGTTGGCTTCACGCTGCAGGCTCGTCAGGTCGAAAAGCGCGGGCGAGAGCTGGGTGGACGGTTTCGATTCCTCGCTGACCGTGCCTTCGCGACCATGGCAGGCCGCGACGATGGTCTCGGCGGCCGGCAGGCTCCAGAGGCGCGAGTCGCGCTTTTCCGGATCGAACTCGTCCTTCTTGAATTTCGGGTCGAACCAGCGGCCTTCGTAGAAGCCGCCTGCGCAGACGAACTCCGCACGCACTTCCCAATAATCGCGCGGGATGAAGCGGCGGATCTTCTCTTCGCGTTCGACGACGATCGACAAGGTTGGCGTCTGAACGCGGCCCACCGTCGTGAGGAAGAAGCCGCCGCCCTTGCTGTTGAAGGCAGTCATCGCGCGCGTGCCGTTGATGCCGACGAGCCAGTCGGCTTCCGAGCGGCAGCGGGCGGCGTCGGCGAGCGGCTGCATGTCGTGGTCGCTGCGCAGGTTCGCGAAGCCGTCGCGGATCGCCTGCGGCGTCATCGACTGGAGCCACAGGCGCTGGACCGGCTGCTTCGCCTTCGCGTGCTGCGCAATGAGGCGGAAGATCAGTTCGCCCTCGCGCCCCGCGTCGCAGGCGTTGATGAGCTGCGTGACGTCCTTGCGCTTCATCAGCTTGTTGAGCACCTTGAGCCGCGATTCGCTCTTGGCGATCGGGTTCAGGTCGAAGTGCGGCGGGATCACGGGCAGGTGGGCGAAGCTCCACTTGCCGCGCTTGACCTCATATTCTTCCGGCGCTGCGATTTCCAGCAGATGGCCGACTGCCGACGAGAGCACGTAGTCGTCGCTCTCGTAGTACTCGTCATGCTTGGTAAAACCGCCCAGCGCACGCGCGATGTCGTTCGCGACGGATGGCTTCTCGGCGATGATCAGAGCTTTGGACATGACTGGTTGCTTGTGGGTGTATCCGGTTGGCGCCCCGGGGCCGATACCGCCTGAATGGGCGCTTGGGCGCGATGCCCGGCGTTGCTGCCCCGCTCGGGGGGCCGTTCTCGACCGCTTTATAGCACATGGCGCGTCGGCGTCGATTTTTGCGTCATCTCATGACGACACCCGCGCACCCGCCAGGGCGCCCAATCATAAGGGCGCGCCAGGCCGCGCGGCAAGCGGCGTGCCTGACCGGGGTCAGATGCCGGTTGCGCTTAAACGACGGCCAGCGCGGGGCGCAGCTTGGGCGCGTCGGACACACCCGGCAGCGCCGTGAGGTCCGAGAGCATGCGCTCGACCACGGCGGCGTGCGGCAGGACCGTGCCAAAAAAGCGCGTGGCGTGACCGTCCTCGATCAGGATGGTCGGGAAGTTCTCGACATCGAGATCGTCGAAGCGGTCGGCATGGGTTTCGATGTCGATGTACGCGAAGCAGACATCGGGATGCGCCTCGGCGATGCGGTCGAACGTGGCACGGTAGTCGCGGCACGTCCCGCACCACTGCGCGCACAGGCACGCGACGAACAGCGTGTCCTGATTGCTGACGCGCTCGGCGATCTGGTCGGCGTCGGTGTCGAGGTCTAGCGCGGGCATGGGCGTTCCTTGCGTTCTCTTATATATAGAGCGGGGTATTTGGCGCGAATGTATCACGGCGGCGCGCAGCCGGTGAGGCTCCCCCAATGTGCGGCATCAGCCACGCGAGGCCCGCGAGAACCAGCCGCCGGGCAGGGCGTCGAGGTGTCCCGCGAGTTCGAGTTGCAGCAGCGTGCCTTGCAGCACCGCTTCGGGCATGTCGGTGCGCTGCGCGAGAATTTCAACCGTGGCCGGCGCGTGACCGAGCGCTTCGAGCAGGCGCCGGGCTTCGACGCCAAGGCTGGCGGGCGGTTTTCGTGCTTCAGTGCGATGCACAGGCGTCGGTTCGGGGTGGGGGAATGCGAGCGCCAGCTGTGGCGTTTCGCTTGTGTCGTCGCGCTGGATGCAATCGAAGGGAACCGAGACCTTCTGGCGGCGCGGTTCCCGCGGCGACGCGAGCGCGCGCCCGGCACCCGGGGGTGGCCCGACATTGAGTGCATCGAGCACCTCTTCGGGCGATTCGATCAACTGCGCCCCCTGCTTGATGAGCCCGTGGCAGCCACGCGTGTGCGGCGCGTGAATCGAGCCGGGCAGCGCAAACACGTCGCGTCCCATTTCGTTGGCGAGCCTTGCCGTGATGAGCGAGCCGGAACGTTGCGCGGCCTCGACCACCACCACGCCTTCGACGAGCGCGGCAATCACGCGGTTGCGCTGCGGAAAGTTCGCGGAGCGCGCCGGGGTGCCGAGCGGCCATTCGGAGACGAGCGCGCCGTGTGCGGCGATTTCCATGGCGAGCGGATGATGGGCCGGGGGATAGACGAGATTCGCGCCGGTGCCGATCACGGCGACAGTGCCGCCCTGCTCGTGGAGTGCGCCACGATGCGCGGCGCCGTCCACGCCGAGCGCGAGCCCCGAGACGACCGTGAGACCCGACGCGGCGAGTGTGCGCGCGAAACGCGCGGCGTCCTCGACGGCCTGCGGCGTGGCGCTGCGGCTCCCCACGACGGCTACCGCGCGTGCGTGCAGCAGCTCGAGCCGGCCCTTTGCATAGAGCAGCGGCGGTGGATCGGACATGTCGAGCAGGCGGGCCGGATAAGCCGGATCGGCAAGCGTGATGAGTGCGTTGCCGGGCGCCGCGCGCCAGGCCTGCAGGGCTTCGAGTTGCGCCGCGAAGTCCGGCCGGGGCTCGGCCAGGGCGGCGTGGGCGGCCTGCGTACCCGCCACCGCGGCGAGTGCGGCGAACGGCTGGGCCAGCACGTTTTGAGGCAAGCCGAACGCGCCGAGCAGCGCCCGCAGCGCGGTAGGCCTCAGGCCGCGCGCGACGGCGAGGCGCAGCCAGGCAGCCAGTTCCCCGGCAGACAGCGGCAAGGTCGTCGGCATTGCGTTCCCCCTGGCGCGGACGGTTTGCCGCACCTCGTGATAAAATTTTCACCATCCGAAATACACCGTGGCGTCCTGACCCGTGGCATTGCGCGCACGCCTTCGGGCGCAGCGCATCCGCGCGGGCGATCAGCGCGTTCAACGTTGAATTGCGGCCCTTTTGTCCGAATATGAGGAGATATCCTCCGTATCCGGCCTGGGACCCGCAAGCTGGCCGAATGGCCAGGCGCGCATCGTTCCCTGTGCCTGGCTCTTTCAGGCGCCCAACGAGAAACCCGTCAAATCATGGCTCTACTGAACATTCTTCATTACCCGGACAAGCGTCTGCACAAGGTCGCGAAGCCGGTCGAGGCGGTCAACGACCGCATCCGCAAACTGGTCGCCGACATGGCCGAAACCATGTACGCCGCGCCGGGCGTCGGTCTCGCGGCCACCCAGGTCGACGTGCATGAACGCGTCGTGGTGATCGACGTGTCCGACGCGCACGACGAACTGCGCGTGTTCATCAACCCGGAAATCATCTGGTCGAGCGACGAGCGCGAAGTTCACGAGGAAGGCTGCCTTTCCGTGCCGGGCATCTACGATGAAGTCGAGCGCGCGGAAAAGGTGCGCGTGCGCGCGATGAACGAAAAGGGCGAGACCTACGAGGTGGACTGCGAAGGGCTGCTCGCCGTGTGCATCCAGCACGAAATGGATCACCTGATGGGCAAGGTGTTCGTCGAATACCTCTCGTCGCTCAAGCAGACGCGCATCCGCAGCAAGATGAAGAAGCTCGAACGCGCGATGTAAGCGCGATCTGACCGTCTCTTTCTTCATCAACCTGCCGCCACGCACCGAGCGCCCATGAGCCACACCCTTCGCGTCATCTTCGCCGGCACGCCGGAATTCGCCGCCGCGGCGCTCGCGGCGATTCACGAAGCGGGCTTTGCCGTGCCGCTCGTCCTGACCCAGCCGGACCGCCCGGCGGGCCGCGGCATGAAGCTCCAGGCAAGCCCGGTCAAGCGCTATGCGCAGGAGCATGGCATGGCCGTCGCCCAGCCGCCGTCGCTGCGCCGCGCGGGCAAGTATCCGCAGGAGGCCGCCGCGGCGCTGGACCTGCTGCGCGCCACGCCGCACGACGTGATGGTGGTCGCCGCCTACGGCTTGTTGCTGCCGCAGGAAGTGCTGGACATCCCGCCGCGCGGCTGCATCAACATTCATGGGTCCATCCTGCCGCGCTGGCGCGGTGCGGCGCCGATTCATCGCGCGATCGAAGCCGGCGACACCGAGACCGGCATCACGCTCATGCAGATGGACGCGGGGCTCGACACCGGCCCGATGATCTCCGAGGTGCGCACGCCGATCGCGCCGGGCGACACCACGGCGACGCTGCACGACCGCCTGGCGCAACTCGGTGCGCGGCTGATCGTGGATGGGCTCGTCGCGCTCGAGCGCGACGGCGCGCTGCCCGCCACGCCGCAGCCGGCAGAAGGCGCGACTTACGCCGAAAAAATCGGCAAGCAGGAAGCCGCGCTCGACTGGCGCCGGCCGGCGGTGGCGCTCGCGCGGCAGATTCGCGCGTTCGACCCGTTCCCGGGCGGCGCGGCCACGCTGGACGGCGCGCAGCTCAAGCTGTGGGCTGCCGAGCCGGTCGAGCGTACGTCGACCGCCGCCGCCGAGCCGGGCGAGATTCTCGAAGTGAGCCCGGCGGGGGTGGTGGTGGCCTGCGGCGAGGGCGCGCTGCGCCTCACGCAGCTGCAAAAGCCGGGCGGCAAGCGCCTGCCCGCGCGCGAATTCCTGGCCGGCATGCCGCTGGCGGCGGGGCAGCGTTTTCAGTTGCCCGAGACGCCTGCGGCCTAACCAGGGCTCGCGCCATTGCCTGAACGCCAGCGCCTGAAAACGGCCGCGAGGCCAAGTGCCGCGAGGTTCCCGGCGCGCTAGAATCAATGGCGTTTGAAGCGCGGTTTTTCGATTTTGAGGTTGTCATGCTCGGCATTACCCATTTCGGTTTCTTTGTCGTCGCCGTATTTCTCCTGAACGTGACGCCGGGGCCCGACACGGCCTATATCGTCGGCCGCAGCGTCGCGCAGGGCCGCGGCGCTGGCCTCGTTTCCGCACTGGGTATCTCGGCGGGCTGCTGCGTGCACACGCTCGCCTGCGCGTTCGGCTTGACCGCGCTGCTCGCGGCGTCGGCCACGGCGTTCACGGTCATCAAGATCGTCGGCGCGGTCTATCTCGTGTATCTCGGCGTGCGCCTCATGCTCACGAAGCACGAGTCCAGGCCCGCCGCAGGCGGCGCGCCAGCCACGCCTTCCGCCGCCGCGCCGCGCCCGCTGCGTCAGCTGTTCGTGTCGGGTTTCTGCACCAACGTGCTCAATCCGAAGGTGGTGCTGTTCTTCGTCTCGTTTTTCCCGCAGTTCGTGTCCACGGGGACGGAGCACAAGGCCCTCGCTTTCCTCACGCTCGGCGCCGTGTTCCTGCTGATGAGCACGGTGTGGAACAGCTTCGTCGCGTGGGTGGCGGGTGGCGTCACGCAGCGCTTCTCGGGCAAGCCGGGCGTGAAGAAGTGGCTCGACCGCACGGTCGGCTCGGCGTTCGTCGGGCTGGGCCTGAAGCTCGCGACCGCCACGCGCTGAGATTGAATTTTTCGGATCTGCCCATATCTAACAAATCGCTTACAATGCGCTCGCCCGAGCGCGGCTGACCGGCTGGCGGCGGGCGTTCAACGATCGATTTGATCCCCTGATGGGTGAAGGAGCACAGCACATGTTCAACTGGGTCAAAACCGCGATGTTGATGGCCGCGATTACGGCCCTTTTCATCGTGATTGGCGGGCTGATCGGCGGGCATCGCGGGATGGTGCTGGCGCTGTTCTTCGCGCTCGCCATGAACTTCTTCTCGTACTGGTATTCGGACAAGATGGTTCTGCGCATGTACAACGCGCAGGAAGTCGACGAGACCACGGCGCCGCAGTTCTATCGCATGGTCCGCGATCTGGCCACGCGGGCGGGTCTGCCGATGCCGCGCGTCTACCTCATCAACGAGGACGCGCCCAACGCCTTCGCCACGGGCCGCAACCCCGAGCACGCCGCGGTCGCGGCGACCACGGGCATCCTGCGCGTGCTGTCCGAGCGCGAGATGCGCGGCGTCATGGCGCACGAGTTGGCGCACGTGAAGCACCGCGACATTCTCATCTCGACGATCTCGGCCACCATGGCCGGCGCGATCTCGGCGCTCGCCAACTTCGCGATGATCTTCGGCGGCCGCGACGAAAACGGCCGCCCGGCGAACCCCATCGCGAGCATCGCCGTGGCGCTGCTCGCGCCGATCGCGGGCGCGCTGATCCAGATGGCGATTTCGCGTGCGCGCGAGTTCGAGGCGGACCGCGGCGGCGCCGAGATCTCCGGCGATCCGCAGGCGCTCGCCTCGGCGCTCGACAAGATCCACCGCTACGCCCAGGGCATTCCGTTCCCGGCGGCCGAAGAGCATCCGGCCACGGCGCAGATGATGATCATGAATCCGCTGTCGGGCGGCGGCTTGCAGAACCTCTTCAGCACGCACCCGTCCACCGAAGAGCGGATCCGCCGCTTGATGGAGATGGCTGCGGGCGGCCGACGCTAGAGCGACGACGGATAACGGGTAACGGAAAAAACGCCTTTTCGGAGGCGTTTTTTCATTCAGCCCGTCGCCGCCGCGTCGCCGTCCACCTGTCGGGCACACGCTCGCGCCGAAACCCGCAATGTCCGTTGACGCAGCGAAACCACGAAGAACACGAAATAGACGGCGATGAACCAGGACACGTCGAGCGCGTAGTACACGTGCCCGAACTTGACGACGATCCACGCGGCGATGAACGCCAACGGTACGGCGTAGAAAAACACGCGATCCATCCGGTTTACTTCCTTGCTGCTCTGGAACAGCGAAACGTAGCAGCACGCAAAAAACGGCGCGATGTCGTATTCCTTCATTCTCGGATTCAGCGCGAGACAGAACGCGAGCACATAGAACAGCCTGCCTGGCACGCTTGCGTTTTCGGCAATCATGAGCCGCCGCCCGCGCAATGGATTGACCGCATACACGAATAGCGCCACGACCACCAGTTCGTAGAGCAGCACGTCTTCCAGTGTCGACAGCGCGCGCACGTGCTGTTCGAGTATCCCGAACAGCACGAGCCCGGAATCGTTCTGGGCGAGCATCTGCCAGCGCAGCAGGGTTTCGAAGTCGGTCCACAGGCGCGGTTCCAGCGCGAGCTGCGCGATGGTCGCCAGCGCAACGCACAACGGCACGGCGAAGAAGTAGCGCATGCCTTTGGGGATAAAAAAGAACACGACGGCGTAGGTCAGGAAATAAATCTTGATGGAGGCAAACAGGGCGATAAAGAAAGCCAGCGCGCAATACTTTGCCGTCGCGCCACGGCTGTCCCGCGAAGCCGCATAAAAAAGCGCAATGATCAGCAAGTGGCCGAAGATCGCGAAATTCCCCGTGAGGATGCCGCCCACGCCCGCGCCACCGGTCAGAAACCCCAACGCTCCCGCGACGACGAAATCCGCATGCCTGATGCTGTAGGCGAGATAGATCAGCGACGCGATAGCGAATGCCAGATAAAGCCAGTGAAATGGCACGCGCGAAAAGAGATTCAGGAAGATGGGCGGATAGACGAAGGGGAATCCGTGCGGGATATACGGATTCGCGCCGCGCTTGAACTGATCCAGCGCATACGCGTATACCTTGTAGTCCCAGAACGGCGAGAACAGCTTTCCCCGTCCCTGCTGGTACACGGAAAAGAGGGCAACGAAGGCGAGGAACGCGAAGTCTTGTTTCTTCCCGAGTCGTTTCATGATGGCCGCTACGTCGCAGGGAGGAGGGGCGTTTTCTGTCGCCATCATGAGGCGAGCGGCTAGTCGGTATCCGCCAATATGTATCCCTGCGCTTTCGTCGCTATTCGCGTGCGGGCGCGGTGCCGTCAACGGGAATCGCGCCGGCTCGCAGTGTTGCGCGCTCGCCACGCTACAATGGCTCGCTTGTGCATTACTGACGCCGCGACTCACTGCGGCCCGCATCCGGTTTCTTCATGACATCCAGCCCATCCCGGCGACCCAGCAAGCCGTCTCACGGCAAAAAGAGTTCCGCATCGCCCGCGCGCCAGCAGGGCGCGGCGCCGGCGCGCAGCCACGCCGTGCACCTGGCCCCCGATTCGCTGGGCTTTGCGCTCGACCAGGCCGCACATGCGGTCGGCGCGGTGCGCGCCGGTGCGGCTTTGCCCGCCGCGCTTGCGAGCGCCTTCGCCGCCTTGCCCGCCGACTTCGCGCCGCAGGCTCGCGGCGCCGTGCAGGACATCGCCTATCGCACGATGCGGCGGCTCGGCACGGTCGACTGGCTGATCCGGCAGCGCGTGAGCAAGGCGCCGCCGCCGCTCGTCGCGAACCTCCTCGCCTGCGCGCTGGCGTTGCTCGCCGAAGACGAGGCGAGCGCCGCCTACACGCCGTTTACGGTCGTCGATCAGGCCGTGCGCGCCGTGGGCGCGCGCCGCGAGATCGCCTTCGCAACGGGGCTCGTCAATGCGGTGCTGCGTGGCTTTTTGCGCGAGCGCGACACCGCGCTTGCCGCCGCCCAGGCCGATGAAATCGCCCACTGGAACTATCCGCGCTGGTGGATCGACGCGGTGCGCGCCGCGTGGCCCACGCAGTGGCAGGCGATTCTCACCGCGGGCAACACGCAGGGCCCGCTCACGCTGCGCGTGAACGCGCGCCGTGCAAGCGCTGCCGAATACGTCCAGCGGCTCGCCGCCGAAAACATCGCCGCCACCCAGATCGGCGCACACGCCGTGCGTCTCGCCGCCGCGTTGCCGGTGGATCGCATCCCCGGGTTCCTCGCGGGCGACGTGTCCGTGCAGGACGCCGGCGCGCAAGTGGCCGCGCAAATCCTCGGCGCGCGTGACGGCATGCGCGTGCTCGACGCGTGCGCGGCGCCCGGCGGCAAGAGCGGCCATCTGCTCGAGCTTGCCGACATCGACCTGGTTGCGCTCGAAAGCGACGCCGCGCGCGCCGCGCGCATCGGCGAAAACTTCGCGCGCCTCGGTTTTACGCAGGACGATCCCGCGCATCCCATGCGGCGCGCGAAGATTGTGGTCGGCGACGCGGGCAATCCGGCCGCGTGGCACGACGGCGAAGGCTTCGATCGCATCCTCGCCGACGTGCCGTGCTCGGCCGCGGGCATCGTGCGCCGTCACCCGGACATCCGCTGGCTGCGCCGCGAGAGCGACATCGCGGCGCTTGCCGCCGAGCAGCGCCGCATCGTCGATGCGCTGTGGCCGCTCGTGAAACCAGGCGGCGAACTGCTCTACGTGACCTGTTCGATCTTCCCCGAGGAAGGCGAGGCGCAGGCGCGCTGGTTTGAAAGCACCCATGCGGATGCGGTACGATTGGACGCCCCGGGGCAGTTGCTGCCCGAGGCGTTCGGCGCGCCGGCCCGGGGGCCAGAAGACGGCGCAGCCGGCGAAGCGCGGCACGATGCTGCTGCAAAGGCCGAAGTGACGACAACTGTCTTTCCCGTTCCCGATCGCACCGCAGATCACGACGGATTCTTCTACGCGCGCTTTCAGAAACGGTGACCATCAAACGCTTCTTCCCGCTGCGGTTCGCGGCCCTGATCTGGCTGGTGCTTGCCGTCGTCGGCTTCGTGGCCGCCGCGCCGGCGCGCGCCGACTCGATCTCGGTGCAGCGCGCGTCGCTCCAGGCCGACAGCAACGGCTGGAGCCTCGACGCCCGTTTCGACTTCGACCTCAACAGCAGCCTGGAAGACGCGGTCAACAAGGGCATTCCGCTCTACTTCACCACCGACTTCGAGCTCACGCGCGCGCGCTGGTACTGGTTCGACGAACAGCCGGTGAGCGTTTCGCAAAGCATTCGCCTGTCGTTCCAGCCGCTTACGCGCGAGTACCGCGTGTCGAGCGGCGGTCTGCAGCTCGGCTTCTCGACGCTCGCGGACGCGCTCGCGGTCATCAAGCACGTCACCTCGTGGCACGTGATCGACCGCAACGACGTGCATGCCGGCGAAACGTACACGGCCTCGGTGCGCATGCAGCTCGACGTCGCGCTGATGCCCAAGCCGTTCCAGATCGACGCCGTGAACAACCGCGACTGGAACCTCGCTTCCGACTGGAAGCGCTTCAACTTCACAGTGACCGAACGTGCTAAATAAAGTGCGCCGCGCCACCAGCTTCAGCAGCGTCGTCGTCAAGCTGCTCGTCTCCACCGTCGCGTTCACCGCGACGCTGCTGCTCGTCCTGCTCGCCGCGGCGAGCGCGAACACCGAGTTCTTCGACCGCTACTACGGCTGGCTCTACGCGGCCAATATCGTCGTCGCGCTGATCTTCCTGTCGGTGGTCACGGCGCTCATGATCGTGATCGTCGTGCGCTTGAGGCGCGGCAAATTCGGCACGCGGCTGCTCGCCAAGCTCGCGTTCTTTTTCGCGCTCGTGGGCGTGGTGCCGGGCGGCATCATCTATATCGTTTCGTACCAGTTCGTCTCGCGCTCGATCGAGTCGTGGTTCGACGTGAACGTGGAAACCGCGCTCACGGCGGGCCTGAATCTCGGCCGCGGCATGCTCGACGCCTCGCTCTCCGACCTGCAAACCAAGGGCCGCCTGATGGCCGAGCAGATCGCGAACGGCGATTCCGCGGGCACGACGCTCACGCTGCTGCGTGCGCGCGACCAGTTCGGCGTTCAGGACGCGATGATCGTCGAGCCGGTGCGCAGCATGTCGGGCGCGGCGCCGGACATGCACGTGGTGGCGCAGGCGTCGAGCAACTTCTCGTCGCTCATGCCCGCCGACATGCCCACGGCGCTCATGATCGATCAGGCGCGCGGGCGCGGCTATGCGGCGATCGAAGGCGAAGTGGACGGCGACCCGCATCAGCTTGGCTCGAAGGGCGCGCTGCGATTGCGCGTCGTCACGCGCATTCCCGATGCGAACACAACGGATCTGCAGCCGGTCGAGCGTTTCCTGCAGCTCGAGCAACCGGTGCCGGCCGCGCTCGCGCGCAACGCCGACGCCGTGCAACGCGCGTACCGCGAGTATCAGGAAAAGGCGCTCGGCCGCACGGGCCTGCGCAAGATGTATATCGGCACGCTCACGCTCGCGCTCTTTCTCGCCACCTTCGTCGCGATGATGCTCGCGCTCGCGCTCGGCAACCAGCTGGCGAGGCCGCTCTTCCTGCTCGCGCAGGGCACGAAGGAAGTCACCGAGGGCGACTACACGCCCAAGCGCGAAATCAAGTCGCGCGACGAGTTGGGCTTCCTTACGCAGTCGTTCAACGCGATGACGCGCCAGCTTTCCGAAGCGCGCCAGGCCGTGGAGAAGAACCGCGTCGCGCTCGAGCATTCGAAGGCGTACCTCGAAAGCATTCTCGCGAACCTCACCGCGGGCGTGTTCGTGTTCGACCGGCAGTTCCGCCTCACGACGGCGAACCCCGGTGCGGAGCGCATCTTCCGTCAGCCGTTCCAGACGCAGCTCGGCGTCGCGCTCGATCATATCGGCGCGCTCACGGAGTTCGGCGCGATGGTGCGCAAGGCCTTCGCCGACCAGGAAGCGTCGCGCGGCGATGGCGATCACGAGCGCGGCCACTGGCAGCAGCAGTTCTCCGTGCCGATTCCGGGTGAGACCGATCCGCTCACGCTGCTCGTGCGCGGCGCGCGCCTCGTATCCGACACGGGCCGCGACGCGGGCGACATGCAGACCTCGGGCTACGTCGTGGTGTTCGACGACATCTCCGACGTGATCTCGGCGCAGCGCTCGGTCGCGTGGGGCGAAGTCGCGCGGCGTCTTGCGCACGAGATCAAGAATCCGCTCACGCCGATCCAGCTGTCGGCCGAACGCCTGCAGATGAAGCTCACCGACAAGCTCGCGCCCACCGACGCCGAAGTGCTCAGGCGCGGCGCGACCACCATCGTCAATCAGGTCGCGGCGATGAAGCAGATGGTCGACGACTTCCGCGATTACGCGCGCACGCCGCCGGCGGTGCTCGCGAACCTGCAGCTCAACGAACTCGTGAGCGAAGTGCTCACGCTCTACGGCGCGGAAGAAGGCAAGAGCGCGATCAAGGTCGAGCTCTCCGACTTGCCGGTGATACGCGGCGACGCGACGCAATTGCGTCAGGTGATCCACAACCTGCTGCAAAACGCGCAGGACGCGGTGGCCGATACGCAGAATCCTCGCGTGACGCTCGAGACCCGCGCCGTAGAATACGGAGACCCCGACGCGCAAGGCCGCACGCGCGTGGCGGTTCGTCTCACGGTATCGGACAACGGCCCGGGTTTCCCGGCGCGCATCCTCACGCGTGCGTTCGAACCCTATGTGACGACCAAGGCCAAAGGAACAGGACTCGGGCTTGCGATGGTCAAGAAGATCGTCGACGAGCACGGCGCGCGCATCGACATCCGCAATCGAATGAGAGCGGGCGATGTGATCGAAGGCGCGCAGATCTCGATTCTCTTTCTCCAGTTGGCAGACGATGCCGTCACGCCCGGACCCGGCCGATCCGGGGAGGGGCAGGCGCGTGCCGAAGCGGAGCAGGGATCAAAAGCAACAGTGCAGACAAGGGCAGCGTAAATGGCAACCATCCTGGTGGTAGATGATGAAATGGGCATCCGGGAATTGCTCTCGGAGATCCTCAGCGACGAAGGACACGTCGTGGAGCTCGCGGAAGATGCGCAGCAGGCGCGCGAGTTCCGGCAGCGCCACGTGCCGGACCTCGTCCTGCTCGATATCTGGATGCCGGACACCGATGGCGTGACGCTGCTCAAGGAATGGGCCGCGCAGGGTCATCTCACGATGCCGGTCATCATGATGTCGGGGCACGCGACCATCGACACCGCCGTCGAGGCGACGAAGATCGGCGCGCTCAACTTCCTCGAAAAACCGATCGCGCTGCAAAAGCTCTTGAAGGCGGTCGAGCAGGGGCTCGCGCGCGGCACGGCCGCGCCGGTCGCGCCGGCCACAGCGGCGGCGGCGGGGAAGACGGCGGCGGGCGGACCCGCGGTCGTGGCATCGGCGGCGGCGCTGCCGGTGCTGGGCGCCGACGGCGTGCATGGCATGCAGGCGGGCGCGGCCACGCAAACGGCATCGATCTCGTTCGACATCCCGCTGCGCGATGCACGCGACGCATTCGAGCGCGCCTACTTCGAGTACCACCTCGCGCGCGAGAACGGCAGCATGACGCGCGTGGCCGAAAAAACGGGGCTTGAGCGCACGCACCTGTATCGCAAGCTCAAGCAGCTCGGCGTCGACCTCGGCAAGAGCAAGGGCGAATGAACGTGGGCAGGTGAGCGGCGCGGCCGGACGCATCAATTTTGCGTAAGCCACTTGGCAAACGCTGATTTCACCGCTATACTCTTCTTTCTTCGTTGGCCCGGTAGCTCAGTTGGTAGAGCAGCGGATTGAAAATCCGCGTGTCGATGGTTCGATTCCGTCCCAGGCCACCAGAATGCAGCCCCAGGAGATCGTTCGATTCCTGGGGCTTTTTCGTTGTGCGCGTTGTCCTGCGGCTCGAACTCCAGACATCGGCGGTATCCGGGGTATAAGGGTGCGCCGATGCCCGGGCAGGGGCCCAGGCCTATACTGCATGAGCCGGCGCGGGAGTTGTCCCTGCCGGCCCGCCGGGCGCCAGGCGACAAAAGCGAGCAACCCAGGCACGCAACGAAGGCATTCGCGCGGAAACCTCATACACGGAGTTTCACGGTGACTCGAACAGAAGCCAAAGGCGCGCTCGTCCTGTTTTCCGGCGGCCAGGATTCGGCCACGTGCCTCGCATGGGCGCTCGACCGCTACGAGAGCGTCGAAACGCTCGGCTTCGATTACGGCCAGCGTCATCGCGTCGAACTGGAATGCCGCGAGGGCTTTCGCGCGGCGATTGCCGGCACGTTCCCCGAGTGGGGCGAGCGCCTCGGCGACGATCACATGATCGATCTCTCGGTGCTCGGCTCGATCAGCGACACGGCCATGACCCGCGAGATCGAGATCGAAACCGCCGCGAGCGGCTTGCCGAACACCTTCGTGCCGGGCCGCAACCTGATGTTCATGCAGATCGCCGCGGCGATCGCTTATCGTCGCGGGCTCAAGGTGCTCGTGGGCGGGATGTGCGAAACCGACTTCTCGGGCTACCCCGACTGCCGCGACGATACGATGAAGGCGCTGCAGGTGGTGCTCAATCTCGGCATGGACACGCGCTTCGTGCTGGAAACGCCGCTCATGTGGCTCGACAAGGCCGACACATGGCGGCTCGCCGAACAGCTGGGCGGCGAAGCGCTGGTGGACATGATCCGCGTCGAAACGCACACCTGCTACGTGGGCGAGCGCGCCGAGCTTCACGCGTGGGGTTTCGGCTGCGGCGAGTGCCCGGCGTGCAAGTTGCGCAAGCGCGGGTATGAAGCGTATCTCGCCGGCGAGAACGTGACGGAAGCCCCGGTCTGAGTGTTAACCTCGGGCCGCAGCCGCGACTTTCGCGGTGGATGAATACGGCCAGGGCCGCGCACGGGCGGCGCGCCCCGCCGACACGATGATTTCGCGCCCGAGACCAACCGGCTTTGCACGCGCCTCGCGCGCATGAGCCAGAACCAGGCTGCACGATGACTTACGCGGTAAAGGAAATTTTCTACACGTTGCAGGGCGAGGGCGCGAACGCCGGGCGTCCGGCCGTGTTCTGCCGGTTCGCCGGCTGCAATCTGTGGTCGGGCCGCGAGGAAGATCGCGAGCAGGCCGTTTGCCGCTTCTGCGACACCGATTTCGTCGGCACCGATGGCGAGAACGGCGGCAAATTCCGCACGCCGGAAGCGCTCGTCGCGCAGATCGCCTTGCTCTGGCCAGAAGGCGAGGGCAACCGCTTCGTGGTCTGCACGGGCGGCGAGCCGATGCTGCAGATCGACCAGCCGTTCGTCGACGCGCTGCACGCTGCCGGTTTCGAGATCGCGATCGAAACCAACGGCTCGCTGCCGGTGCTGGAAACCATCGACTGGATCTGCGTGAGCCCGAAGGCCGATGCGCCGCTCGTCGTCACGAAGGGCAACGAGTTGAAGGTTGTCGTGCCGCAGGAAAACCAGCGCCTCGCCGACTACGCGAAGCTCGATTTCGAGTATTTTCTCGTGCAGCCCATGGACGGCCCGTCGCGCGACCTGAACACGAAGCTCGCCATCGACTGGTGCAAGCGCCATCCGCAGTGGCGCCTGTCGATGCAGACCCACAAATACTTGAACATTCCCTGATTCACGCGAATTTACCTGAAGAAGCGCCGTGCTGACGATCACCCGAAAACTCGAATTCGACGCGGGCCACCGCATCCCCGACCACCGCAGCCAGTGCCGTAATCTGCACGGCCATCGCTACGTGCTCGAAATCACGCTGGAAGGCGACCTCGTCGAAACCGAGGGCGCGCCCGACCGCGGGATGGTGATGGACTTCGCCGACGTGAAGTCGCTCGCGAACCAGCATCTCGTCGACCTGTGGGATCACGCGTTCCTCGTCTTTGCGGGCGATACGCAGGTGCGCGGCTTCCTCGAAACGCTGCCGGGCCACAAGACGGTCGTGATCGACCGCATTCCGACCGTGGAAAACCTCGCGGCCATCGCGTTCGACATTCTCGCGAACGTGTACGACGCGCACTATGGCGTGAATCTGCGCCTGCACAAGCTGCGCCTGTACGAGACGCCGAACTGCTGGGCCGAAGTCACGCGCGACTGACGCGCGCAGGGCCCCTTTACCCGCCTCACTCACCCTCGCTCCGGCGACCCGCGCAAGGCGGGTTTTCCGTGCCGTCCCGCAAGTTTTTGTCGCGGTATGATCATTGCCGCAAGGCCTGCGCATCCCCGCGCGCGGCCCGACAAACACATAACGGAGCGAGACCTGCCGGCTGCCGCGCTGCCGGGCGACACCGCCCGCGCCTGGCGCGTGCGCCCCGCGGCCTCGCCGGGAGCACGGCGATGAGCACCTTCACCAATCCCCTCAAGGAACGCCTCAAGGAGGCGGACCCGCTATTCGGCCTCTGGCTGTCGATGGGCAGCGAGACCGCGGCCGAGGCGCTCGCGCACGCCGGCTTCGACTGGCTGCTGATCGACATGGAGCACACCCCCAACGACAGCGCCGACACCATCGCGCAACTGCGCGCCATTGCGGCCGCACATCTGCCCACCGAGCCCGTGGTGCGTCTGCCCGACAGCGAGCCGTGGCTCGTCAAGCACGTGCTCGACGCGGGCGCGCGCACGGTGATGTTCCCCAATGTGGCGTCGGCTGAAGAAGCGGCGCGCGCCGTCAGCCTCACGCAATATCCCGACGCGAGCACGCCCGGCGGCCAGCGCGGCGTGGCGGGCGCGGTGCGCGCGGCGGCCTACGGCATGCGGCGCGATTACCTTCAGGGCGCGAACGCGCAGATCGCGACGATCGTGCAGATCGAGTCGGCGGCGGCGCTGGGCGAAGTCGAGAAGATCGCGAAGGTGCCGGGCGTCGACTGCCTGTTCGTGGGTCCCGCCGATCTGGCGGCGAGCCTTGGCCATCTCGGCGATTCGAAGCATCCGGACGTGGTCGCCGCCGTGCAGCGCATCGTTGCGGCCGCGCGCGAGGCGGGCGTGGCCGCGGGCATCTTCGCCATGGATGCGGCCGCCGCGAGGCAGTATCGCGAGATGGGTTTCAGCTTCATCGCCCTGGCCGCCGACGTGATGTGGCTCGTGCGGGCGACACGCCAGGCGCTGCAGGAGGCGAGATCATGACGCGTCCGAAAGCGCTTTTGGGGCGAGCGCGCGCGCTTGCCATCGGCTGCTTCGCGGCCGCCGCGCTCGGCGTAAGTGGAGCCGCAGCAGCCGCCGACGCCGCGAGCGCCACCGCGGGCGCGGAATCCGATCCGCAAACGGCCAGCGCCGTTGCCGACTACAACGCGGGCAACCTCAGCGCGGCGCGCGCCGAGTTCCAGGCGGCCGCGGAGCGCGGCAACCGGCTGGCGGAGTTCAACTACGCGATGATGCTCGTGAACGGCGAAGGCGGTGCCGCCGACGTGAGCGAGGGGCGCAAGTGGCTGCGCAAGGCGGCGGACGCAAACATGTCGCACGCGCAGTACGTGTACGGCAAGATGTACGACGACGGCGACTTCGTCGAGCGCGATCCCGTGCAGGCGCACCAGTGGTTCCTCAAGGCGGCCAAGCAGGGCCACGTGCAGGCGGAGCTGGCGCTCGCGAACCAGTACCTGGACGGGCGCGGTACCACGCGCGACAACAAGCAGGCGTTCTACTGGTACAAGAAGGCCGCCGAGGGCGGCGACATGACGGCGCAATACGTGACCGGCTCGTTCTACGAGCGCGGCGGCGACGGCGTGCCGAAGAACCTCAACGTCGCGCGCGCGTACTACGCCGCGGCGGCGGCCCAGGGCGATCCCGTGGCGCGCCTGAAGTACCAGCAGTTGAGTGCACAGCTGATGAAGTCGGCGCCCACCCAGTAAGCGCCAGCGAGCGATCACCGAAACGAAAACGCGCCGGACAATGCCGGCGCGTTTTTTTGGGGGCTTCGATCTCCGCGATCGGTTGGGCATGGCCGCCCGCCGCGCCCTCAACTCTGCATCAAGCGCTTCTGGCGTCCCACGCTCATGATCAGCCCGATCGCCACGCCGAGCGTGGTGAGCGCCGTGCCGCCATAACTCATGAACGGCAGTGGCACGCCGACCACGGGCAGGATGCCGCTCACCATGCCGATGTTGACGAACGCGTAGGTAAAGAACGCCATCGTGAGCGAACCGGCCAGTAATCGCCCGAACAGCGTCGCGCCGTTCGCGGCGATATAGAGCCCGCGCGCGATCAGACACATGTAGAGCGTGAGCAGCACGAGGCCGCCTGCCAGGCCGAACTCTTCTGAGAACACCGCGAAGATGAAGTCGGTGTGCTTTTCGGGGATGAACTCGAGGTGCGACTGCGTGCCCTTCAGCCAGCCCTTGCCGAGCGGGCCGCCCGAGCCGATCGCGATCACGGCCTGGATGGTGTGGAAGCCCTTGCCGAGCGGATCGGAGGTCGGGTCGAGCAGCGTGCAGATGCGGTGCTTCTGGTAGTCGTGCATGAGCGGCCAGTTCACCTGCGGCTGGCAGATCTTGTCCTGGAACGCCGCGATCGAGGCCACCGCGATCACGCCTGCGATCAGCACCGGCACGATCAGCTTGAACGAGAGTCCCGCGAAATAGATGACGAAGAGGCCCGACGCGAACACGAGCACGGCGGTGCCGAGGTCGGGCTGCTTGGCGATGAGCCCCACCGGCACGAGCAGGATCACGAAGCCGACGACGAAGTCGTACCAGCGCATCACGCCTTCGCGGCGCTGGTAGTACCAGGCGAGCATGAGCGGCGTGGCGATCTTGAGGATTTCCGAGGGTTGGATCACAACGCCCACGTTGATCCAGCGCTTGGCGCCCTTGCGCGTGAGGCCGAACAGCGCCACGGCAACGAGCAGCGCGATGCCGAACGTGTAGATCGGCACCGCGAAGCGCATGAGCGTGTTGGGCGGCACATTGGCGAGCGCCCACATCAGCACGAAGGTGAGCATGATGTTGCGCAGCTGGTCCTCCACGCGGCCCGGCACGTCGAGGCTCGCGCTGTACAGCGTGACGATGCCCACGCACAGCAGCAGGAACACGGTGAGCGCGAGCGGGCGGTCGAAGCCGAGGAACATCTTGCGCAGCGTGTCGAGCACCGCGCGCTTGTCGATCTTGTCGAACTGGAGGAAAGGCATGGTGATTCCTTACTCGTCGATGCCGCCCGTTGCGGGCTTGGGCGGCGGTGCGAGCGTGGCCGCGTCGCTCGCGCTGGCGGGGCGGCGCGGGCGATGGGGGCCAGGGCCGAAGTGGCGGGGCTCGGAGGCGGGCGCGGGGCGCGCGGCGCCCGTGTCGGACGTGCCGGCGGTGCCGCCATTCACGGCGTCGGTTGCTGCGGACGCATCGGGGCTCACGTTCTGACGGGGCTTGCGAGTCTTGCCGGCGGCGCTGCTGGCGGGCGTGGGCCGCGTCGCCGCACCGGGGGCCGCAGCCGGACCGGCAGCGGAGGCAGGCGCAGCAGCGGCTGCGCCCGAGGCTTCCGAAGCCGCCGCAGCAGCGGAAGCCGCCGCGGCTGCCGATGCCGCTCCGGGAATCGGCAGCGGCGTGAAGCCGGCGGCGACCCGCACTGGCTGCACGGCGGGCGCGGCCGGGGCCGCGCCCGAAGCCGCCGACGCCGCCGAAGCCGACGCCGCCTCGGGCGGCGCGCCGATCACGGGCGCGGAGGCGTCCTCCGTGGCCGAAGCCGCCGCGCTCACGGCTGCCTGCTCGACGCCCGGCTTCAGGCGATCGACGAGGTAGTAATCCAGCACGCGGCGCGCGATCGGGCCTGCGGCCTGTGCGCCCCAGCCGCCGTTTTCGACGATCAGCGCGAGCGCGATCTGCGGCTTCTCGGCCGGCGCGAACGCGACGAAGAGCGCGTGATCGCGCAGGTTTTCGGCGAGCGCATGCGCCTTGTACTTGCCGCCCTGCAGCGAGAACACCTGCGCCGTGCCGGTCTTGCCGGCCGAGGTGTACGGCGCGTTGCGGAACACCTGGTAGGCCGTGCCCGAGGGATTCATCGTCACGTTTTCCATGCCGCGCTTGACCACGTCGATATCGGCCTGGGTCACGTTCAGGCGCCCGCTTTCGCTTGGCACCGTGAGGCGCTCCTGCTTCGTGATCGGATTCTCGATCTCCTTCACGAGGTGGGGCTTCATCAGAACGCCGTTGTCGGCGAGCGTGGCCGTGGCGTGCGCGAGCTGCAGGATCGTGAACGAGTTGTAGCCCTGGCCAATCCCGAGGCTGATCGTCTCGCCCTCGTACCAGCGCTGCTGCTCGGGCTTGCGGTACGCCTTGCGCTTCCATTCGGTGGAGGGCAGGATGCCGCGCGCCTCGCCCGCGATGTCGATGCCGGTGAGCTGGCCGAAGCCGAGCGGCTTCATGAAGTTGGCAATGTTGTCCACGCCCAGGTCGTGCGCGAGCATGAAGAAGTAAGTGTCGTTCGACACCATGATCGCGCGGTTCATGTCGACCCAGCCCTGGCCCGAGCGCACGTCGTTGTTGAAGCGGTGGCCGCCGAACATGTAGTAGCCGGGGTCGGAGAAGCCCCACTGCGGCGTGCGCTTGTGCAGCGTGAGCGCGGCGAGCGCCATGAACGGCTTGTAGGTCGAGCCCGGCGGGTAGGTGCCGTGCAGAGGACGGTTCAGGAGCGGGTGATCGGGCGAGTTGTTGAGCTCGTCCCAGGTCTGCTGGTCGATGCCGTCCACGAACGAGTTCGGGTCGAAGCTCGGCGCCGAGACGAACGCGAGAATGTCGCCCGTGGACGGCTCGATCGCCACGAGCGCGCCGCGCTTGCCCGCGAAGGCCTGCTCGGCGACCTGCTGCAAACCGATGTCGATCGAGAGCACGAGGTTGTTGCCCGGCGTGGCCTGGGTGCGCGAGAGCGTGCGCACAGGGCGGCCGCCCGCCGTCACTTCCACTTCCTCGAAGCCCGTCAGGCCGTGCAGCTCGGTTTCGTAGCTCTGCTCGACGCCGATCTTGCCGATGTAGTCGGTGCCGTTGTAGTTGTTCGCATCCAGACGCGGATCGTAGTGCTCGGGATCGCTGTCGTTCTTGTCGGAGAGGTCGTCGATGCGCTCCTGGTCGCGCTGCGAAATCCGGCCGATATAGCCGATCACGTGCGCGGCCGTGGGCCCGAGCGGATACTGGCGGAACAGGCGCGCGCGCACTTCCACGCCGGGGAAGCGGAAGCGCTGGGCCGTGAAACGCGCGACTTCGTCGTCGGTCAGGCGCGTGCGGATCGGCAGGCTCTCGAAATTCTTCGAGTCTTCGAGCAGCTTCTTGAAGCGGCGGCGGTCGCGCGCATCGATCGGGATCACGGTCGAGAGTTCGTCGATCGTGTTGTCGAGCGTGTCTGTGAGCTTCGAGGGCGTGATTTCGAGCGTGTACGCCGAGTAGTTCTTCGCGAGCACGACGCCGTTGCGGTCGGTGATGATGCCGCGGTTCGGCACGATCGGCGCGACGGAAATGCGGTTTTCGTCTGCCTGCAGCGAGTACTTGCTGTGGTTCCAGACCTGCAGATAGAGGAAGCGGAACGCGATCAGCCCGAAGCAGACGAACACGAACAGCCCCGCCGCCGCGACGCGCAGGCGGAACTTCGTGAGCTGCTGCTGGGTGTCCTTGAATTCGGTCATGCTGTCAGACCCAGGCGCCACGGTTCCAATCGCGAGGAACGGCGGGCCGGGGTGCGTAAGAGGTAGTCAAGCGAGTCTTCCAGCGGCGGGCGGCGCGCCGCTCAAATGGGCCGGGTGTCGTCGGGATCGACGGGGCGGCGCTGCGGCAGGAGCAGCAGCACGCTCGCGATCGGCCAGAGGATCGCCTCGACGAAGCCGCTGATGAGGTATCCCCAGCCAGGAAACGACGCGCCCATCAGCAGGCGGATCACGAACGGCACGACCTGCGCGCCGATCAGCATGGGCGCGACGGCGAACATCTGCAGGCCGATCGACATCCACAGCACGCGGCGGTGAATGGTGATCGCGCCATACGAAAGCAGCGTGTAGGCGAGCGCGTGCTCGCCGAGCAGGTTCGCGTTGTGGACGTCCATGAGGAGCCCGAGGAAGAACGCGACGCCCATGCCGACCTTGCGCGGCTGGTGAATGTTCCAGAACAGCAGCACGAGCGCGACGAAGTCGGGCACGCCGGGCAGCTTGCCCCAGGGCAGCAGGTTCAGCAGGAACGCCGCCGCGAGGCTGAAAACGATGAAGTACGGATTGACCGGCTGCAGAATGTATTGCGGACGCGGCATCAGTGGCCCCCTTTCTCGACGGCCTTCGCTGCCTCTTCGCGCAGGCTCTCCCTGGGCCGCTTTTTCTCCGCCGCCCTGGTGTCTGCTGCGGCTGCGTTCGCTGCGGGCTTCGCCTGCTGCGCCGGGGCCGGCGCCGCGCCCGATGCGGCGGCGGGTTTCGCCTTCGCGTCATCGGCTTTCTTGTCGCCCTTCTTGTCCGCGGCCTTGGCGGGCTTCTTCTTCGCGTCCTTCGCCTCGGCGGCCGCTGCAGCCTCTTCGGCGGCGATCGGGTTGGGCGGCACCTGCGGCACATAGTGCAGCACGAGCACCTGGCGCGCCCCGCGCACGGCGGCGAGCGGCAGACACACCACGCGCGCGAATGCGGTGTCGGCCTGCTTGTCCACACGCAACACCTTCGCGACCGGCAGCCCTTGCGGATAGATGCCGTCGAGGCCGCTCGTCACGAGTTCGTCGCCCACTTGCAGATCGGCGCTGATCGGCACGAAGCGCAGATCGAGCAGGTCGCCCTTCGCCGTGCCGTAGATCACGCTGCGCAGACCCGTGCGCACGACTTCGACCGGCACGGCCTGGTCCTTGTCGGTGACGAGCGTGACTTCGGACTGCATCGGGAACACGCGCGTGATCTGTCCGATCACGCCGTCCTCGCTCAATACCGGCGAGCCGTTCTGGATATTCTGCTGCGAGCCGCCGCCGATCACGACCTTCTGCGTGAACGGGTCGCGCGTGTCGTACTGGATCTCCGCCGGCGTGGTTTGCGCGCCGATGCGCTGCGAGAGCTGCAGAAGCGCGCGCAGGTGCGCGTTTTCGGCGGCGAGCGAAGCGGCCGCGTTGGCCTGCTGCGAAAGCTGGAGATTGCGCACGTGCAGCTGGGTGTTTTCGGTGCGCAGCGTGGAACTCGTCACGGCCAGATCGGCGGCGCCCATAAAGAAGTCACGCGGCACGAGGGCCGCGCGTTGCAGCGGGTAGAGACCCGCGCCGAGCACGCCGCGCACGATCTCTAGCGTCTTGAAACGCGCGTCGGAGACGAGCAGCGCGAGCGACAGCACGACGAAGAAAATCAGCCGTGCGAGTGCCGATGGGCCCTGTTTAAAGAGGGGCGGCGGACTGTATTCCATGGTCGGCGCCGGGGGCGTGTGCGGTTCGGTGAAACAGAGGGTGTAACGGAGGGCACAACGAAGCGTGAAACTTCGGCGCCCCGCAGGACGCCCCTTTGCGGGCGCCGTGGCGGCGCACGTGCCGCCACGCCATCAATGGCGCGGCGACGCCGAAACCGCGCCGCGGGCGAGCGCAGCGGTGCGCGGCGCGCTTACTCGTACGAGAAGATGCTGCCAAGCTTGTCCATGCGCTCGAGCGCCATGCCCGAGCCGCGCACCACGCAGGTGAGCGGATCTTCGGCCACGAGCACCGGCAGACCGGTTTCTTCGGCGAGCAGGCGGTCCAGGTCGCGCAGCAGTGCGCCGCCGCCCGTGAGCATCATGCCGCGCTCGGCGATGTCGGCGCCCAGTTCCGGCGGCGTTTGTTCGAGCGCGATCTTCACCGACGAGACGATCTGGTTCAGCGGGTCGGTGAGCGCTTCGAGGATTTCGTTGCTCGAAATGGTGAAGCTGCGCGGAATGCCTTCCGACAGGTTGCGGCCCTTCACTTCCATTTCCTTGACTTCGGAGCCCGGGAAGGCCGAACCGATTTCCTTCTTGATGGCTTCGGCGGTTTGCTCGCCGATCAGCATGCCGTAGTTGCGGCGGATATAGTTGACGATCGCTTCGTCGAACTTGTCGCCGCCCACGCGCACCGAGCCCTTGTAGACGATGCCGCCGAGCGAGATCACGCCCACCTCGGTCGTGCCGCCGCCGATGTCGACGACCATCGAGCCCGTGGCTTCCGAAACCGGCAGGCCCGCGCCGATCGCGGCGGCCATCGGTTCCTCGATGAGATAGACCTGCGAGGCGCCCGCGCCGTGCGCGGCTTCCTTGATCGCGCGGCGCTCGACCTGGGTCGAACCGCACGGCACGCAGATGATGATGCGCGGCGACGGCGAGAACATGCGCGACTCGTGCGCCGTCTTGATGAACTGCTTGATCATCTGCTCGGTGACGGTGAAGTCGGCGATCACGCCGTCCTTCATCGGCCGGATGGCTTCGATGTTGCCCGGGACCTTGCCGAGCATCTGCTTGGCTTCCTTGCCGACTGCCTGAATCGTCTTCTTGCCGTTCGGGCCGCCTTCCTGGCGAATGGAGACGACCGAGGGTTCGTCGAGGACGATGCCCTTGCCGCGCATGTAGATCAGGGTGTTGGCGGTGCCGAGGTCGATCGCCAGGTCGTTGGAGAAGTAGCTACGCAGAAAACCGAACATTCAAAAATCCTGTCTCGCTTGTGGCCGTCCTTCCAGCTTGGTGGGCGAGGACGGCAGCGGAAAAATTAACAGCCTCAGGGCGATATGCTCCACCACGAGAGCACTCCGAAATCACGGCGGAGGGCGTCGCAAGGGGCGCCACGAGGGGCCTGAGACTGCGGGGATGATTACCGGAGGCTGCCTGGCTGCGCCGCCCGTTTGATCTTGTCTGGCCGCATTGTGTTGCGTACAGAACTGAAAGGCGGATGCAAGGCGGTCCGGGTTTGGGTCGAACGCGTAATGATACCTTATAATTTTGCCTGTTTTGCAGGATCCGGAAGGCAGTTTTTGACCTCATCGAAGCTTTCCTCCAGAGCCGGATCCGGCGCGATAAACCGCTGTTGCAGCACCGAATTTCCGCACTGCCGCAGCCCCTTTTTCCGGTGACCGCATGGCCCTGACCCTGAACGATGTGAAGCGTATCGCGCATCTTGCGCGCCTCGAACTGGCCGACGCCGAAGCCGGCAATACGCTCGAACGCCTGAACGGCTTCTTCGGCCTCGTCGAGCAGATGCAGGCCGTGGACACGACCGGCATTGCGCCGCTCGCCCACCCGATCGAGCAGATCGAGGACGTCGCGCTGCGCCTGCGCGAGGACGCCGTGACCGAAATCGTGGACCGCGAAGCGCTGCAGCGTCCCGCGCCCGCGGTGCAGGACGGACTTTACCTCGTACCGCGCGTGATTGAGTAAGCGCGCAGCATTTTTTCGCCATTTCGAAATCTTTCGAGTCGTCGGAACGGTTCGAAACGGCACGGACTCCCGAATTTTCCGGGGTTTTCCGGGTGGCGGCCTGAACGTTTGCCAACGTCAGTCGAGCCGCTCCCGGACGGCGCAACGATCGGATTTCGACCACGCCGTGACGTTCTTCCAGGAATCACGCAATGCATGACAAAAGCTTGACCGAACTGCGCGCCGCGCTGGCTGCGAAGGAGTGCTCCGCAGTCGAGCTGGCCCAGCACTTTCTGGGCCGGATTGAGGCGCATCAAGACCTGAACGCCTTCGTCGACGTCAATCCCGAATTGACGCTCGCCCAGGCGAAGGCCGCGGACGCGCTCCTGCACTCGGGGCACGCGGGCCCGCTCGCGGGCATTCCGCTCGCGCACAAGGACGTGTTCGTCACGCGCGGCTGGCGCTCGACCGCCGGCTCGAAGATGCTTGCAAACTACGTGAGCCCGTTCGACGCGACCGTGGTCGAGCGGCTCGAGCGCGCGGGCATGGTCTGCCTCGGCAAGACCAACATGGACGAATTCGCGATGGGCTCGTCCAACGAGAACTCGCACTTCGGCGCCGTGAAGAACCCGTGGGACACGAAGGCCGTGCCGGGCGGCTCGTCGGGCGGTTCCGCCGCGGCCGTCGCCGCACGCCTCGCGCCCGCCGCGACCGGCACCGACACCGGCGGCTCGATTCGCCAGCCGGCGTCGTTCACGGGCGTGACGGGCATCAAGCCCACCTACGGCCGCGTCTCGCGCTACGGCATGATCGCGTTCGCCTCGTCTCTCGACCAGGGCGGCCCGTTCGCGCACAGCGCCAGCGATTGCGGGCTGCTCCTGAACGCCATGGGCGGCTTCGACGAGCGCGACTCGACGAGCCTCACGCACGAGCACGAGGACTACACGCGCTTTATCGGCCAGACGTGGAGCCAGGACGCCGGCGCCGACAAGCCGCTCGCGGGCCTGCGCATCGGCCTGCCGAAGGAATACTTCGGCGCGGGCCTCGCCGACGACGTGCGCGCCGCCATCGACGCCGCGCTGAAGACGTACGAGTCGCTCGGCGCCACGCTCGTGGAAGTCACGCTGCCGAAAACCGAGCTGTCCATTCCGGTGTACTACGTGATCGCCCCGGCCGAAGCCTCGTCGAACCTCTCGCGCTTCGACGGCGTGCGCTTTGGCCACCGCGCGGCCGAATACCGCGATCTGCTCGACATGTACAAGAAGTCGCGCGCCGAGGGCTTCGGCCCCGAGGTGAAGCGCCGTATTCTGGTGGGCACCTACGTGCTCTCGCACGGCTACTACGACGCGTACTACCTGCAGGCGCAGAAGATCCGCCGCATCATTGCGCAGGACTTCCAGGAAGCGTTCAAACAGTGCGACGTGATCATGGGGCCGGTCGCCCCGAGCGTGGCATGGGACCTCGGCGCCAAGGGCGACGATCCGCTGCAGATGTACCTCGCGGACATCTACACGCTCTCCACGAGCCTCGCGGGCCTGCCCGGCATGAGCGTGCCGTGCGGCTTCGGCGCGGGTGCGAACGCGCAGCGACCCGTCGGTCTGCAGATCGTCGGCAACTATTTCAACGAGGCCCGCATGCTGCAGGTCGCCGACGCCTTCCAGCGCGCGACCGACTGGCATCGCAAGGCGCCGGCAGGGGTGTGAACATGGCAACACAGTGGGAAGTCGTTATCGGTCTCGAGACGCACGCGCAATTGTCGACGGCGTCGAAGATCTTCTCGGGCGCATCGACGCAGTTCGGCGCCGCACCCAACTCGCAGGCCTGCCCCGTCGATCTCGCGCTGCCGGGCGTGCTGCCGGTGATGAACCGCGGCGCCGTGGAGCGCGCGATCCAGTTCGGCCTCGCGATCAACGCAACGATTGCGCCGCGCAGCATTTTCGCGCGCAAGAACTACTTCTATCCGGACCTGCCGAAGGGCTATCAGATCAGCCAGTACGAGATTCCGGTCGTGCAGGGCGGCCAGATCACCATTCAGGTCCCGGCTAACGAAAAGGCCGGCAAGGAAGCGTACGAGAAGACCGTCAATCTCACACGCGCGCACCTCGAAGAAGACGCAGGCAAGTCGCTGCACGAAGACTTCGCGGGCATGACGGGCATCGACCTGAACCGCGCCGGCACGCCGCTGCTCGAAATCGTCACGGAACCCGAAATGCGCAGCGCCGCCGAAGCCGTTGCGTACGCGAAGTCGCTGCACACGCTCGTCGTGTGGCTCGGCATTTGCGACGGCAACATGCAGGAAGGCTCGTTCCGCTGCGACGCGAACGTCTCCGTGCGTCCGGTCGGCCAGAAGGAATTCGGCACGCGCGCCGAGATCAAGAACCTGAACTCGTTCCGCTTTCTCGAAGAGGCGATCCAGTACGAAGTGCGCCGCCAGATCGAGTTGATCGAAGACGGCGGCACGGTGGTGCAGGAAACGCGCCTCTACGACCCGGACAAGCGCGAGACGCGTTCGATGCGCAGCAAGGAAGACGCGCACGATTACCGCTATTTCCCCGACCCCGACCTCATGCCGCTCGTGATCGATGCCGCGTGGGTCGAGCGCGTGAAGGGCGAGCTGCCCGAGCTGCCCGCGACGATGCAAACGCGTTTTGTCGAGCAGTACGGCGTGACGCCGTATGACGCGAACGTGCTCACTTCGAGCAAGGCGATGGCGGCTTACTTCGAAGCGGTGGTGGCCAAGGCGGGCGCGGCGCAGGCCAAGGCCGCGGCCAACTGGCTGATGGGCGAAGTCTCGTCGCAGCTCAACCGCGAGGGCCTCGACATTGCCGACTCGCCGGTCTCGGCCGCGCAGTTCGCGGTGCTGCTCGCGCGCATCGCCGACGGCACGATCTCGAACAAGATCGCCAAGGAAGTGTTCCAGGCGATGTGGGACGAGAAGGCCACGGACGTCGACGCAGCCGACCGCATCATCGAAGCGAAGGGCCTCAAGCAGATCTCGGACACCGGCGCGCTCGAAGCGATCATCGACGAGGTGCTCGCCGCAAACCAGAAGTCGGTGGAAGAATTCCGCGCCGGCAAGGAAAAGGCGTTCAACGCGCTGATCGGCCAGGCCATGAAGGCTACGAAGGGCAAGGCGAACCCGCAGCAGGTCAACGAGCTGCTAAAGAAGAAGCTGGGCTGAGTTTGACTTGAGCCGGCCTGATTCGGGCATGCTTGCGAGGCGGCGTCGTGCGTAGCAGTGCGGCGCCGCCTTGCCGCTTCAGGCGGGCAACGGCGTTGGCGCCGTCAAATTCACGAGAGAGAGGAGAACAACGCATGTCCCATATCCCGAGTCTCGACGATTACCGCGTGCCGTACTTCAGCGGCAAGAAGGCGGAGACGTTCTCGCTCAGCGCGCTCGACCCCGCCGTGAAACCGTTCTCGACCGGCAGCAAGGACGGTGACCGCGACCGGCTCACCGAGATCGGCAACAAGCTCGACGTGTTGCAGGAACGTCTGCATTCGCAGCGCCATCAGCGCGTGCTGCTCGTGTTGCAGGGCATGGACACGAGCGGCAAGGACGGAACGATCCGCGGCGTGTTTCACGAGGTCGATCCGCTCGGCCTGCGCATCGTGCCGTTTCGCGCGCCGACGCCCATCGAGGCCGCGCGTGACTTTCTCTGGCGCGTGCACCTGCAGGTGCCCGCGGCGGGCGAGCTGGCGATCTTCAACCGCAGCCACTACGAAGACGTGCTCGTGCCGCGCGTGATCGGCCAGATCGACCCGGCCGAGTGCGAGCGCCGCTACCGGCAGATCCGCCATTTCGAGGCGCTGCTCGCCGAGAGCGGCACGTCGATCATCAAGTGCATGCTGCACATCTCGAAGGACGAGCAGCGCAGCCGCATCCAGGCGCGCATCGACGACCCCACCAAGCACTGGAAATTCGACGTATCCGATCTCGAAGCGCGCAAGCATTGGGACGCCTATCAGGCCGCGTACCACGACGCGCTCGCGGCCACCTCCACGGAATACGCGCCGTGGTACGTGATCCCCGCGAACTCGAAGTCGCATCGCAACCTCATGGTGGCCGAACTGCTGCTGCGCCTGATGGAAAGTCTGAAACTCGAATTTCCGCCGGCCAAGGCCGAACTCAAGGGTCTCAAGATCGACTGAGACCGACCGAATTTCCTCGCGCGGCGCGGCGCAGTTGCGGTTCGGCGCGCCGTGCGAGGCAACGCACAATCAAGAGGAAAGAAGACATGTTGCGTGTGATCACCGCGAATCTGAACGGCATCCGCTCGGCGGCGAAGAAGGGCTTTTTCGAATGGTTCGGCGAACAGAAGGCCGACGTGCTCTGCGTGCAGGAAATCAAGTGCTCGCAGGACGACATGACGCCCGAATTCCTCGCCCCGCACGACTTCACGGGCTACTTCCAGCATGCGGTCAAGAAGGGCTATAGCGGCGCGGGCGTCTATTCGCGCCACGAGCCCGACGAGGTCATCATCGGCTTTGGCAGCGAGGAGTTCGACCCGGAAGGGCGCTATGTGGAAACGCGCTTCGGCAAGCTTTCGGTGATCTCCGTGTACGTGCCTTCGGGCTCGAGCGGCGACGAGCGTCAGGCCGCCAAGTACCGCTTCATGGACGAATTCATGCCGCATCTCGCGGAACTCAAGCGTGAGCGTGAAGTGATCCTGTGTGGCGACGTGAACATCGTCCACAAGGAAATCGATATCAAGAACTGGAAGGGCAACCAGAAGAACTCCGGCTGCCTGCCCGAAGAGCGTGCATGGCTCACGAGCCTGTTCGACGACGTGGGCTACGTGGACGTGTTCCGCACGCTCGACGCGCGCCCCGAGCAATACACGTGGTGGAGCAACCGCGGCCAGGCGTATGCGAAGAACGTGGGGTGGCGTATCGACTATCAGATCGCGACGCCCGGCATTGCGCACAAGGCGAAGAAGACCTCGATCTTCAAGGACATCAAGTTCAGCGACCACGCGCCGCTGACCATCGACTACGACTACAAGGTCAAGAGCTGACGCTCACCGTGGCGCGCTGCGAAACCGCTTTCACGGCGCCGACACCACCTTGCGCTTCTGCACAGCGGGGATGCCCTCGTAGTCGGGCAACTCGGCGAGCGGCTTGCCGATGGCCTTGGCGTAGAGCGGCATCATGTCGGCGAGGCGCTTGGCGATATCGGCGCGCCGCGCCGGCGTGTACGGATGCACGTAGATGAAGCCCTGATCGCGGTCGGCGCGCGTCGCCACCGCGAGCTTGTCCCACAGCGTGAGCGCCGCGCGCGGATCGAAGCCCGCGCGCGAGGCGATATCGCTGCCGATCACGTCGGCTTCGGTTTCGTCGGCGCGGCCGTAGTGCATCTCCACGAGCTGCGAGCCGATGCCGAGCGGAAACACGCCGAGATCCGCGAGCCCGAAGAGCTGCGGCACGGAGCCCGATTCGATCTGCGCGGCCTGTTGTTCGCCCAGGCGCTCGCGCACGTGCTCGCGCACCGCATGCGCGATCTCGTGGCCGAGCAGCATGCCGAACTCGTTGTCGTTGAGCTTCACGCGGTCGAGCAGGCCGCCATACACGACGATCTTGCCGCCCGGCAGCGCGTACATGCGGATGTCGTTCGAGCGGATCACCGCCACTTCCCACTTCCAGTTCTTGACGCGATCGCTCCACTTCAGCGAGTAAGGCGCGAGCCGGTCGACGAAAGCCCGCACGCGCTGCACGTGCGGATCGCTTTCGGCATAGAGGCGGTTCGAATGGGCCGCGCCGCGCACGATCTCGTTGAACTCGGCCGTGGCCTGCGCTTCGAGCATCGGCGAAGGAATCAGGTTGCGGTACACGGCGGCGTTGCCGAAGCGCACCACACGGCCCGTGTTCGGCGTGCCGGGGGCGACGCTGCCCGGCGCGACGCTTGCGTTCGCGCCGCTGTTTGCTGCGCCGTTCGTCGGGTTCGTTGCGGCATTGCCTGCACTCGCGGCGCTGCCTGCTGGCGGCGTGGCAGGGTTGGCCGGCACGCTCGCCGGGGCGCTCGTGGCGGCCGGGTTTTCGGCACCCCAGGCATTCCATGCGCAAAGACCCGGCAAGACGGCGGCGAGCGCCAGCACGAGCGCACGAGCGCGCTCGCCGCTGCGCTGCGGCGCACGCGGGCTTTGCGCGACGGTCTCATGCGTGCTCACGACCGGACTCTCCACGGGGCAATACGAATGAGCAGGAGCATACCCGGTACCGCGAGCACCGTGCAGACGATGAAATAGTCGAACCAGCCGATCTTCGCGACCACATAGCCGCTCGCGGCCGAGGCCAGCGTGCGCGGCACGGAGGCGAGGCTCGTGAAGAGTGCGAACTGCGTGGCGGTGTAACGCGGATCGGTCGTGCTTGCAATATAAGCAGTGAACGCGGCGAGCGTGAGTCCCGTTGCGAAGGTCTCGAAGCCGTACACGAGCGCGAGCGCAACGGCGCGCGGGTCGAGCGTGAACTGCACGGTGGCGCCGAAGAGACCCGCGGCCCACGCAACCGCGTGGCTCACGGCGACCACGGCATCGTAGATGGCCGCGAGCGAGGGCGATCCGGCGCCGAGCTGCGCGAGCCACGCGAAACCCAGAGTAGAAATCATTTGCAGGAAGCCGAAGATCCACAGCCCGCGCCCAATGCCGATCTTCACGAGCGCCACGCCACCGATAATGCCGCCGGCGAGGCTCGCGCCGAACGCCGTCATCTTGGCGATCACGCCGATCTCGGTGCGTGAATAGCCGATGTCGAGGAAGAACGATGTGGACAGGGTGGTCGCCATCGTGTCGCCGAGTTTGTAGAGAAAGATGAAGGCGAGCACAAACAGTGCCGCGGCCAGACCGTCACGGCGCACGAATTCGGCGAACGGCTGCACGATCGCTTCGCGCAGGTTCTTCGGCGGCGCGCCGTGCACTTCGGGCTCTTTCACGACGAGCGTCATGATCATGCCGGGAATCATGAACGCCGCCGTCACGACGAACACGGTGCTCCACGGCAGATGATCGGAAAGGATCAGCGCGAGCGAACCCGGCACGAGCGCCGCGATCTTGTAGGCGTTCACGTGCACGGCGTTGCCGAGGCCCTGCTGCGTATCGGTGAGCAGTTCGCGCCGGTAGGCGTCGATGGAGATGTCCTGGCTCGCGCCGAAGAACGCCACCAGCGCGGTGAGCGCGGCCACGGTCCAGATCGAATCTTTCGGCGAAACGTAGCCGAGCGTGCCGATGGCGAGCGCCACGAGAATCTGCGTGACGAGCATCCAGCCGCGCCGCCGCCCCGGGCGCCAGCCGGGCAGGCGCGGCACGTAGCGGTCCATGAGCGGCGCCCAGACGAACTTCCAGGTGTAGGGGAACTGGATCAGCGCGAAGAGGCCGATCTCCTTGAGATTGACGCCCTCCGAGCGCAGCCACGCCTGCACCAGATAGACGAGCGTGAACAGCGGCAGCCCGGAGGTAAAACCGAGGAACACGCAGATCAGCATGTGCGTATTCAGATACGCACGCCAGCCGGGGTGGGATTCGTGAGCGGTAAGAGCGGGTGCCTCGTGGGGCGGATTCTGCATGTCGTCGTTAGCGGCGGCGGTGTTGGGTGCGGTTCCAGGTGAACCGGTCGGGCAGAAAAACACGCGACGCCGCGCACGGCGTCATTTTTTTCTCACGCGATAGACCGCAAGACTACCACGCCAGTTCACACCCCAACGAACGGTCTGACCCCCATGGAGCACGGCGCGGTCGAGAATTTCGATGCCCACCTCGGGCGCGAGCGCCTCGAAGTCCTTCACCGTGAGAACACGCACGTTCGGCGTGTTATGCCACTGGTAGGGCAGCGACTTCGAAACCGGCATGCGTCCGCGCATTACCGAAAGCCGGTGCGGCCAGTAGCCGAAGTTCGGGAACGAGACGATGCACTCCTTGCCCACGCGCGCCGTCTCGCGCAGGATGGCGGCCGTCTGGTGAATGGTCTGCAGCGTTTGCGAGAGGATCGCGAAATCGAAGCTCGCGTCCTCGAACAGGCGCAGGCCGTCTTCCAGATTCTGCTGGATCACGTTGATGCCGTTCTTTACCGAAGCGAGCACGCCCGCGTCGTTGATCTCGATGCCGTATCCCGTGCACTCCAGCTCCTCGGTGAGCAGCGAGAGCAGCGAGCCGTCGCCGCAGCCGAGGTCGAGCACCTTCGCGCGCGGTTCGATCCAGCGCGCGATGGTGCGAAAGTCGGGACGGGCGGAAAGACTGTCGAAAGCGCTCTGGTTCATGCGCCCACCTCAGCAGCAATACGTTCGTAGTAAGCGCGCACCACATTGTGATAGCGCGCGTCGTCGAGCAGGAAGGCGTCGTGGCCGTGCGGCGCGTCGATTTCCGCGTAGGTCACCTGGCGCTTGTGATCGAGCAGCGCCTTCACGAGTTCGCGCGAACGCGCGGGCGCGAATCGCCAGTCGGTCGCGAAGCTCGCCACGAGGTATTTCGCCTTCGTGTGCGCGAGTGCGCGCGTGAGGTCGCCGTCATACGCCTTGGCGGGGTCGAAGTAATCGAGCGCGCGCGTGATCAGCAGGTAGGTGTTGGCGTCGAAGTAGTCGGCGAACTTGTCGCCCTGATAGCGCAGGTACGACTCCACTTCGAATTCCACGTCGAAGTTGAAGTTGTAGGCGTTCTCGGCGCCTTCCGCGCGGCGCAGCGCCCGGCCGAATTTCTCGGCCATGTCATCGTCGGACAGATAGGTGATGTGGCCGATCATGCGCGCGACACGCAGGCCGCGGCGCGGCTTCACGTCGTGGGCGTAGTAGTCGCCGCCATGGAAGTCGGGGTCCGAGAGGATGGCCGAGCGCGCGACTTCGTTGAACGCGATGTTCTGCGCCGAGAGCTTGGGCGTGGAGGCGACCACGATGCAGTGGCCGAGGCGATCCGGATAGCGCAGGCTCCATGCAAGCGCCTGCATGCCGCCAAGGCTGCCGCCCATCACCGCGGCGAACTTCTCGATGCCGAAGCGATCGGCCACGCGCGCCTGGGCGTCCACCCAGTCCTCGACGGTCACGACCGGAAACTTCGCGCCATAGGGCTGGCCGGTGGCCGGGTCGATGCTCATCGGGCCGGTCGAGCCGAAGCACGAGCCGAGATTGTTCACGCCGATCACGAAGAAGCGGTTGGTGTCGAGCGGCTTGCCCGGGCCGACCATGTTGTCCCACCAGCCCACGTTCTTGGGGTCGTCCGCGTAGACGCCCGCCACGTGGTGCGACGCATTGAGCGCGTGACAGACGAGCACCGCGTTGCTGCGCGCGGCGTTGAGCGTGCCGTAGGTTTCGACCACGAGGTCGTACCCGGCCAGCGCCGTGCCGTTCTGCAGTTGCAGAGGCTCGTCGAAATGCAGTGTTTGAGGAGCGACGATGCCGATCGATTCCATTCGTTCCGCCTTGGTTTTTCGGGCGGCTAAACGGTGTCGGCGGGCGCGGAGTGCGAAAGGATTGGCGCAGCTGACGACCTCTTTAGCCGCATTTATATCGAACTCCGGGGCCCAGGCCTTGGGAGTTCACGCGCCCGCAATCGAGTCAGCAAATCGGCGCGTGGGTATTGCAAAAGGAACGCAGAGTATATCGGAAAAAGTGCAAAGCGACGCGGCGCACGGGAAAGGCCGGCCGGGCGGCGCGCTGCCGCCCGGCGCCTTGGCACCGCCGCTTCACGTGCCCGCGCACCGCGCGAGGCCGGGAAGCCTTATCACTTCATGGGCGCGGACGGATGCGCGTTGCGCCAGCGCCGCAGCTGCAAGGCCGCGATGATCATCAGGAGGCCGTAGAGGACCGCATAGGCGGCGATCACCCAGATCAGCGAGAGCGCGCCCGCGCCGGGGAACATCGCGAAGAAAAAGCCCACCGTGGCCGAGAGCAGCCCCGAAATCCCGACCGCCCACGGATGCGCGATGGCGTGCCGGTACTGGATCGCATAGACGATCTCGAAGATGCCCGTGAAGAACGCCCACACGCCGATGATCATGACGAGGACGATGGCGGTCTCGCCGGGCCAGAAAAACGCCACGAGGCCCGCGATCACGCCGATCAGGCCGATGATGATGTAGGTCCAGCGCCGCGTGCCGCCGCCGCGCGCGCCGTAGATCAGCGCGAACGCGCCGTCGACGAGGGCGTAGGCGCCCCAGACGATGGCGAGCGTGAGCACGGTGAGGCCGGGCAGCGAGAAGGCGAGCACGCCGAAGACGATGGCGGCGATGCCGCGCGCGACGAGCCAGCCCCAATGGGCGGAGAGGCCCATCAGGATGGGCGGCAGGCCGAGAGGAGGAACGGGACGGTTCATGCGACGGTTCTCCTGGTAGCGACGCGAGCCACCGCCACGGAACAACGCCGCGCGGCCGCGCTATTGAAGAATGATGCGGATCTGCTCGTCGGCGTGCTCGCTCGGTGAACGCGTGAAGCCGCTTTGCGCATAGCGATGCCAGCAACCGATCACATAGCGCACGACCAGATTCGCCCGGACCGTTGGATCGTATCCCTTGGCGGCCGGCTTCGCGCTGACATGTTCAGACCCCGAAATTGCCTTGCGCTCGGCCTCCTGCGCGAGGTCGACGCGCAGGCACTGGCGCAGCGACGCTTCGACGCGATCGAGCATCTGGTTCACGCGCTCGGCGAGGCGCTCGTGCTCGCCCACGAGGGCTTCGCAGGTCAGCACGCGGGTCATGCCGGCGTTGCGCGTGGAAAAGTTGACGAGCATCAGCGCGATCGCACGCGCCTGCAGGACGCCGCTCGGCTCTTTTTCGACGATCTGGTTGATGAGCCCGAAGAGCGTCTGCTCGATGAAATCGATCAGGCCCTCGTACATCTGGGCCTTGCTCGCGAAATGGCGATACAGCGCGGCCTCGGACACCCCCAGGCGCGCGGCCAATGCCGCGGTGGTGATTTTCTCGCCGCGCGGCGCCTCGAGCATGGTGGCGAGCGTCTGGAGAATGTGGATACGGCGTTCGCCCGGTTTCGGGCGGGGGGCGCGGCGGGCCGCGCCCGGCGATTCTGCTGCTTCGACTGCTTCACGCGTTTCTGTCGGCTGCATGGATATCGTCCCTGGCGTTGGCCTCTGGGTTGGCGCTCCCCCGTTTTACTTCGAGCGTCCCGACTGCAGGCCTGGTTTCAGGGATTTTAGCGAACGAATGCGACGATCGACATAGTGCGGCCTGCCGGTACCCGGCAAGTGCGCCGGCAAATGCCCGGTGATCCAGACGGTGCGGATGCCGAGGCGCCGGTAGCGCTTGAGATGGCTGCGCGTATCTTCGATCAGGATCGCATCGGCGAGCGCCACGCCCGCCCGGCGCAGCGTGCCGCGCAGCATCGCGCAGTCGGGCTTGGCGCGCCAGTGGCTGCGCGAGCGCATGCCTTCGATGGCGATCACGCGTTCGAACAGCCGCTCGATGCCGAGCGCCGCGAGCACCGCGTGCGCGTAGTCCTCGGGGCCGTTGGTGAGCACGATCTTGCGCCCGGGCAGCGCGGCGAGCGTGCGGGCGAGGCCGCGCTCGGCGTGCAGCATGCCGTGCAGGTCGTCGAAGGTGTGCACGACCTTGAGGAAGTCGTGCGGGTCGATCGGATGATGGCGCGTGAGGCCGAGCAGCGTCGCGCCGTAGCGGCGCGTGTAGCTCGTGCGCAGGTGATTGGCTTCGTCGCGGCTCACGCCGAGCGCATCGATGATGTACTGCGTCATGCCGGCGTTGATGGCCGGGAAGATTGCGCGCGACGCATTGTGCAGCGTGTTGTCGAGATCGAAGAGCCAGACGGGGGCGCCGTAGCCCGGGCCGCGCAAGGTGGGGGCGCCGTAGCCCGGGCCGCGCAAGGTGGGGGCGCCCGCTGTACGGGCGACGCGGCGCGGCCGGCGCCGGGCACGCCTGGCATGAAGGCTGGAGTCGGTCATCGCGGACGTGAGACGCGGCGGCACGGCGCCGCCGCCGGGAGCAAGGAGCTTAGTGCGAGCGGATCATCGTGCCGAACGGCTGCTCGGTCAGGATTTCCAGCAGCACGGAGTGCTCGATACGGCCGTCGATGATGTGCACCGAGCGCACGCCGCTCTTGGCCGCGTCGAGCGCCGACGAGATCTTCGGCAGCATGCCGCCCGAGATCGTGCCGTCTTCGAAGAGGGCGTCGATCTCGCGCGCCGAGAGGTCGGTGAGCAGATTGCCTGCCTTGTCCATCACGCCCGGGATGTTCGTCATCATCACGAGCTTTTCGGCGTTGAGCACCACGGCGAGCTTGCCCGCCACGAGGTCCGCGTTGATGTTGTACGAGAGGCCGTCTTCGCCGAAGCCGATCGGCGAGATCACCGGAATGAACGCGTCGTCCTGGAGCGCCTTCACGACCGCCGGGTTGATCGCCTCGACTTCGCCCACCTGGCCGATGTCGACGTACTGACCGGGGTTGTCGCGGTCCGGCATCATCAGCTTGCGCGCGTGGATCAGGCCGCCGTCCTTGCCGGTCAAGCCGACCGCGTGGCCGCCGAAGTGGTTGATGAGCGTGACGATGTCCTGCTGCACCTCGCCGCCGAGCACCCACTCGACGACTTCCATGGTTTCTTCGTCGGTCACGCGCATGCCCTGGATGAACGTGCCTTGCTTGCCGATCTTCTTGAGCGCCGTGTCGATCTGCGGGCCGCCGCCGTGCACGATGACCGGATTGATGCCCACGAGCTTGAGCAGGATGACGTCGCGCGCGAAGCCCTGCTTGAGCCGCTCTTCGGTCATGGCGTTGCCGCCGTACTTGATGACGACGGTCTTGCCGTGATACTGGCGAATGTAAGGCAGCGCTTCGGCCAGAATTTCGGCTTTCAGGGTGGGGGCGATCTGCGAAAGGTCGATGGGCTCGGACATGGCGGCGGAGACTTGGACGAAAAACAGACGAAACTCGCGGACGAAAATCCGCGCACGAAGAACGCGGCCGCAAAACGGTCGAAACAGGCCGGATTGTACAGGACTGGCGCGGTGCAGCAGGGAAAACGGCGGGGAAAACGACGCGCGTCCCACGCCCGGCGAGGCACGTGCGCAACACGGGCGCGGGCGTATCGGCAGCGCCGCAAAACGGGGCGAAATCGGCGGGGAAAGGCGGGCGTGGCAAGCGAGGCGCAGGACCCGCGCGCGGGCTGTGGCATCATCTTCCTGTCGCCAACCCATGGCTTCGAGAGGAGTGCGTGCCATGACCGCCTCCGCCGTGCCCGCCACCGGCATGAAAAGCGCCCGCTGCCCGCGCTGCGGCAACAGCTTCGATTGCGGCAGGAACACCGAACCCTTCGATTGCTGGTGCAAGTCGCTGCCCGCCTTGCCCGCGAGCGAGCTGGACTCGCGCGGGCGCTGCCTCTGCCCCGAATGCCTCGCGGCGGCGGCGGCGCCGGCAGCGAGCGCCGCGCCGAAGGGCAGGAGCGTTATGCCATGAATGGCGCGCCGAGTTGCGCGTTGCGTTGCGCGCCGTGCGCGAGCGCCGCGAGATCGGCGCTCACCTCGTCGAGCACGGGTTGCCACTGTCTGAACACCTTTTGACGGTACAGCCGGGTATTCGGATACCACGGACTGTCGCGCCGATCCAGCAGCCAGACCCAATGCGGATTCACGTCCAGCAGTACCCAGGCGCGCTTGCCGAGCGCGCCCGCAAGGTGTGCGCTCGACGTGCACACGGAGATCACCAGGTCGAGCGCATCGACGAACGCGGCGGTGTCGTCGAAGGTCTTCCACTGAGCGCTGAAGTCGGTCACCTCGAAGCCCGCTTCGTGCGCCGCGGCGATGTCCTGCTGTGCGCCGGGCTGCAGCGAATAGAACGCCACGCCCTCGATGCCGCCGAAATGCCGGGCATACCGCTCGAGCCCGACGCGACGAAACGGATTGCGTTTGTGCGTGAGGCTGCCCGTCCATGCGAGCCCGACCTTCAGGCGCGGTTCGATCGCAAGGCGCTCGCGCCAGCGCGCCGCCGCCTCGGGATCGGCCTTGAGATAACCGGTGGGGCCCGGGATCGTCGCTTCCTCGGTGCCGAATATACGTGGCAGGCTCAATAGCGAGATTTCGCAGTCGTAGGGAGGCAGGTTTTCGACGGGACCGCCCGCGCAGTACAGGTCGCAATGGCGGCCCAGGCTGCGCGCGAGCAGCGCGCCCATCTGCGGAAACGAATTCCAGACGAGCCGGCCGCCTTCGCGATGCACGCGTTCGGCGAGCATGGGCACGTAGCGGCAAAATTGCAGCAGGTCGCCCATGCCCTGTTCGCCCCAGACCAGCAATGTGCGCCCCGCGAGCGTCTCGCCTCGCCACTCGGGCTTCGGGAACACCGGGCGGCCCATGGCCAGCTCACTCGACCCCTGCCAGCGCATCTCGTGTCCGGGCCAGCCCTCGGCATAGTTGCCGCGCAGAAGCTGGGTCATCGACAGGTTCGAGCGTAGCGATGCGTCGTTGGGCGCATACTGGCAGGCGGCGCGCGCGGCGCGTTCGACCTCGTCCCACTGCTGCGCTTCCTTGCAGGCCATCGCACGGTTGTTCAGGGCGAGCGGGCTTCGCGGTGCGAGTTCGAGCGCGCGGCGACTGGCGTGGAGTGGACGCGCCGCGTCGGTATCGGTTGGGAACACGCGCGCCAGGTTGATCCAGGCGTTGACGTTGGCGGGCTCTTCGGCGACCGTTTCTTCGAGCAGCGACAGAATCTCGCGGTCTCCAAAATTGATCTGCATCAAAGCTGTTGCAAGATTGTTGCGCAGATTTGGAAACGTACGCGCGATTCCAAGCGCGTGGCGGTAAGGTTCTACCGCTTCGGCATGACGGTTTGCAAACTGCAGCGCGAGGCCCGCTGAGAACCACGCGGCGGCGCGCTCCGGGGCGAGCCGGGCGATCGCGGCGCTCAGGCGTACGGCTTCTTGCGCGAGGGTGCTGTCCTGTGCGCGAGCGGCGATGTGCATGAGCGCGTCGTCGTCGAGGCCGCGCAGCGCGGCGCGCGTGGCGGCCAGCAATTCGTGTGCGGACGCATCGGTCGCCTCGTCGGTTCCACTGGCCGCCGCAGCGTCGATGAAATCGAGAAAGAGATTGCGCACGGTGTGGAGTACGTCAGGGGGCGAGGCTTGCATTGTTCCGTCTGGCTTGTCAGAAAGCGCCGAAGCAAAAGTGGTCGGCGGATGACATAGATTGAAGCAAACCCTTTCAAGATGATGAATCAGATAAGTCTTAACCGGTAAACTGACAGCATGCATCGCATAACCGTCAGTGCTCGCGTCAATCTCAGCCATCTGTTCTGGCTGCGCAGTCTCGCCATCATCGGCCAGCTCTGTACGATCGCGTTCGTGCAGCTCTTCATCGGCGTGCAGTTGCCGCTGCCCGCCATGCTGTTCGTGATCGCCATGGAAGTGGCGTTCAACGGCGTGACCTGGCTGCGCGTCACGCAGGATCGTCCCGAATCGAATCTCGAACTGTTCGGCCAGCTCTGGGTCGATCTCGGCGCGCTTTCCGCGCTGCTCTTTCTTTCCGGCGGCACGACCAATCCGTTCGTCTCGCTCTACCTGCCCTCGCTCGCCATCGCGGCCGCCGTGCTGCCGTGGTATCTCACCGCGTGGCTCGCGGCCTTCGCGGTGGCCTGCTACGTGCTGCTCGGCTTCGACAACGTGCCGCTCAATCTCGACAATCCCGCCAACCTGTTCGACTACTATCGCGCGGGCATGTGGGTGAACTTCATGGTGAGCGTGTGCCTGATCGTGTGGTTCGTCGCGCGTATGTCGCGCGCGCTGCGCCAGCGCGACACCGCGCTTGGCGACGCGCAGCAGCGCCTGCTGCGCGACGAACGCGCCGTGGCGCTGGGCGTGCAGGCCGCCACCGTGGCGCACGAGATCGGCACGCCGCTCTCGACCATCGCCATGCTCACCGAGGAGCTGCGCGACGTCGCGCGCACGGACAAGGGCCTCGAACCGTATGCCGCCGACCTCGAGCTGCTCGACAAGCAGATCTCGCTTTGCACCTCGGCGCTCGCACGGCTGAGGAGCCGCGCGTCGTCCACGGGCGCGCGCCAGCTCGTGAGCGAATGGCTCGGGCCGTTCGTCGAGCAATGGCGTCTGCGTCATCCGCACGTGAAGTTCGAACTCCTCGACAATGGACCGGGCGACTTCGCTCTCGACGACACCGTCGCCGTTGGCCAGATCCTCACCATCCTGCTCGACAACGCCGCGCGCGCCAGCCGCGATTTCGTGACGCTGCGCGCCTATGCGGCTGCGCGAGCCGGGTACGTCGACTTCGAAGTTTGCGATGCGGGGCCCGGCATTCCGTCGTCGCTGCGCGCCTCGCTGGGCGCCGCGCCCGTGGACAGCACCCAGGGCGGTCACGGCGTCGGACTGTATCTGGCGTTTTCGTCGGCGGCACGGCTTGGCGGCTCGATCGAGCTCAACGACGTCACGCCGCCCGGCAGCGCGTCGGGCGAAGTGTGCGGCGCGGACGACGAGACGTCGGCCGGCATCGTAACGGGCAGCGGCATGCGCACGCGCCGCCCGCGCGGCACCCGTGCGGTGCTGCGCCTGCCGGCGAAGCCGGTCAAGGCGGGTCAGGCGAACTCCGCGGCGGCGCGCGAGGGCGCAGCGCCTGCGGGTTCGGAGATTGGATCAGGCGAGGGGCCGACCCGGCCCGACGCCGCGTAACAACACGGAGAATTAGGCATGAGCGATATGAGTTTTCTGGTCATCGACGACGACGAAGTGTTCTCCGACATCCTCACGCGCGGCCTCACGCGGCGCGGCTTCGAGGTGAAGCAGGCACACAATGCGGAAGAGGCGATTCGCTTCGCCAACCAGCAGAAGTTCTCGCAGATCACCGTGGACCTGCATCTCGGCAACGACTCAGGCCTGTCGCTCATCGCGCCGCTGCGCGAACTGCAGCCGGACGCACGCATGCTCGTGCTCACGGGCTACGCGAGCATCGCCACGGCGGTGCAGGCCGTGAAGGACGGCGCAGACAACTATCTGGCCAAGCCCGCCAACGTCGAGATGATTCTCTCGGCACTCCAAAGCGATGCGAGCGCCATGCAGGCCGAAGAGGCCATCGAGCACCCGGCGCCGCTCTCGGTCGCGCGCCTCGAATGGGAGCACATCCAGCGCGTGCTGGCCGAGCACAACGGCAACATCTCGGCCACGGCGCGCGCGCTCAACATGCACCGGCGCACGCTGCAGCGCAAGCTCGCGAAACGCCCGGTGCGCCAGTAAGCACGGCTGCCCCAGGCGCGGCAAAAGAAAAGGGACCCCGCGGGGTCCCTTTTTCATGCGCCATGCGTAACGTTTAGAGCACGTAACGCGACAGGTCTTCGTCCTGCGCCACTTCGCCGAGTGCATTGTCGACATAGGCGGCGTCGATGGTCACGCTCTTGCCGGCGTGATTGCCGGCTGCGAACGAGACATCTTCCAGCAGCTTTTCGATCACCGTGTAGAGTCGGCGCGCGCCGATGTTCTCGGTCTTCTCGTTCACCGAGAAGGCGATTTCCGCGAGGCGGCGAATGCCGTCTTCGGCGAAATCGAGCTGCACGTCTTCAGTGGCGAGCAGGGCCTGATACTGCTTCACGAGGCTCGCGTCGGTCGCGACCAGAATCGCTTCGAAGTCCTTCACGGAGAGCGAGTCGAGTTCCACGCGAATCGGGAAACGGCCCTGCAGCTCGGGAATCAGATCGCTCGGCTTCGAGAGATGGAACGCGCCGCTCGCGATGAACAGGATGTGATCGGTCTTCACCATCCCGTATTTCGTGTTGATGGTCGTGCCTTCCACGAGCGGCAGCAGATCGCGCTGCACGCCCTGACGCGAAACTTCGCCGCCGCTGCCCTCGTTGTTGCGCGAGGCGATCTTGTCGATCTCGTCGAGGAACACGATGCCGTTCTGCTCGACGTTCTGCACGGCCTTTTGCTTGACCTCTTCGTCGTTGAGCATCTTGCCGGCTTCCTCGTCGGTCAGCAGCTTGAGCGCTTCCTTGACCTTCACCTTGCGGCGGGTTTTCTTGCCGCCGCCGAGATTGGCGAACATCGAGCGGATCTGCTCGGTCATGTCTTCCATGCCCGGGGGGCCCATGATGTCCATGCCCACTTGCGGCTGCTCCACGTCCAGCTCGATTTCCTTGTCGTCGAGCTGGCCTTCGCGCAGTCGCTTGCGGAAGGTCTGACGCGTCGTGTTGTCGCCGCTTTCGGCGTGGCTCCCCGCATCGGACGAACCGAAGCCTACCGGGCGCGCCGTCGGCAGCAGGATGTCGAGGATGCGGTCTTCGGCCTGATCCGTGGCCTTGCTGCGCACCTTGCGCATTTCCGTTTCGCGCGTCTGCTTCACCGAGATCTCGATGAGGTCGCGCACGATGCTGTCCACGTCGCGGCCCACGTAGCCCACTTCGGTGAACTTGGTCGCTTCGATCTTGATGAACGGCGCGTCCGCGAGCTTCGCGAGACGCCGCGCGATTTCGGTCTTGCCGACGCCCGTCGGCCCGATCATGAGGATGTTCTTCGGCGTGATTTCCTGGCGCAGCGGCTCGGCGACCTGCTGGCGGCGCCAGCGGTTGCGCAGCGCGACGGCCACGGCCTTCTTCGCGTTCGCCTGGCCGATGATGTGCTTGTCGAGTTCCGAGACGATCTCGGCGGGGGTCATGGTGCTCATCCTGATTCCTTCTCGTCGGTACGGTCGGTTGGCGAGTTATTCGATGGTTTCGATCACGCGGTTGTGATTCGTGTAGATACACATGTCGCCCGCGATCTCGAGCGATTTTTCGACGATCTCGCGCGGCGAGAGTTCGGTGTTCTCCACGAGTGCGCGGGCCGCGGCCTGCGCATACGCGCCGCCCGAACCGATCGCGCAGATGCCTTCTTCGGGGTCGAGCACGTCGCCGTTGCCGGTGATCACGAGCGTGGTGGTCGCGTCGGCGGCGATCAGCATGGCTTCGAGGCGGCGCAGCATGCGGTCGGTGCGCCAATCCTTGGCGAGTTCGACGGCGGCGCGCGTGAGGTTGCCCTGATGCTTTTCGAGCTTGGCTTCGAAGCGGTCGAGCAGCGAGAACGCGTCGGCGGTGCCGCCGGCGAAGCCGACCATGACCTTGCCGCCGTAAATGCGCCGGACCTTCTTCGCGCCACCCTTCATGACGATGTTGCCGAGGGTGACCTGGCCGTCGCCGCCGAGCGCGACCTTGTCGCCGCGCCGCACGGATACGATCGTCGTGCCGTGAAATTGCTCCATGTGCGTTCCTTTTTACCGTTGATGCCGGGTTGGATGCGAAGGTGGTGTGCCTGCCGCTTTCGGGTGGGCCCCGCGGTGCTCGCGCGCCGTGCACGCTGCGGGCGCCGCTGCCCTGAATCCGGGTGCTTCGCGCGCGCCTATCTCGCGCCGCGAGCGCATATCAGTTGCAGTTTAGGGCGGCAATGGGCATATCAAGGGCCGCCGGCGCAGAAAACGGTACGCCGGCCCGGTGGCGCGGCGGCCACGCGCGCAAAAGAAAAAAGCGCACGGGGCTCCGTGCGCTTCGACAGGGAAGGCAAGTCGCTAGCCGCGCAAGCAGGGCTTCGCGGCCAGAATAAAGCTCAATCGCCGAACAGCTTCTGGCGCAGTTCGCGGCGCTCTTGCGCTTCGAGCGAGAGCGTGGCGGTCGGGCGCGCGAGCAGACGCGGGATGCCGATCGGCTCGCCCGTTTCTTCGCACCAGCCGTAGTCGCCGGAATCGATGCGCGCGAGCGATTGCTGCACCTTCTTGAGCAGCTTGCGTTCGCGGTCGCGCGTACGCAGCTCGAGCGCATGCTCTTCTTCGATCGTCGCGCGGTCGGCCGGATCGGGAACGATCACGGTTTCGCGCAGATTCTCAGTGGTCTGGCCCGCATTGCGGAGGATTTCCGCCTGCAGCTGTTCGAGCCGGTTCTTGAAGAAGGCGAGCTGATCCTCGTTCATGTAATCCTTGTCGCTCATCTTCAGGATTTCGGCTTCGGTCAAGAGTCGTTTCGTCGTCATCTGGCTTGCTTCTTCAATGAGTGAGGCAAAACTGGCACATCTTGCCTGCACTTTTGTGTTGCCCGCAGTGGCCGCGGTGGCCTTTACCAACCCTTACCACTTTGCCAGGCGCAGTTACCGCGCCGTTATATGCGCGCTGGCGGGCACGGACGATGAACTGTCGTGACGCCCGAAGCGCCGCTGCGGGGCCGAACTCCTCTGGAAACCGGTCATCAGATGCTTCTGAGGCATATATCGTACCGACTGCGCGCTGCGACGCGATGCGCTGCCGGCGGGGCGTCCCTCGGCTGAATTCCGGGGCACCTCTCTTCCAGTGGGGCCGTATTGTAACCGAACCGCAAACTCGCGCCGCAAGCGGGAAATCCCTGCTGTGGCCCGCCTGCTACCAGGCCGTTTGCGAACCGGTCGATATCCAGAAAATATAACGCGCCAATCGTGAAAAAGCGATGGTCGGGTACGTTATTTGACGCACGAAGCCGGAAGGAAATCTTTGCGCAGGCCGCAAACTCGGCGCCGCCGCCGCGTCGCAGTGCACAAACTCCAGACGAAAACGCCCGGCAGCGGGCCGGGCGTATCGGGAAAAGCGGGGAAGTGCGTCAGGCGAGGCAGGCGTCGAGCCCGTCGGTGATGAGGTCCTGCGGCAGCTCGATGCCGATGAACACCATCTTGCTGCCCTTCTTCTCGATCGGCAGCCACTTGGCGGCCAGGTCGCTGCCCATCATCTGGTGCACGCCCTGGAACACCACCTTGCGGTCCACGCCCTTCATGTAGAGCACGCCCTTGTAGCGCAACAGGCGCTCGCCGTAGATCTGCAGGATGCCGCCGAGGAAGTCTTCGAGGCGGTTCGGATCGAACGGACGGTCGCTGCGGTAGACGAACGACTTGATCTTGTCGTCGTGGTGCGCGTGATGGTGATGGCCGTGATCGTGGCCTTCGTGGCTGCACTGGCCGTGATCGTGGTCGCAATCGGCGTGGTCATGATCATGCGCGTGGTCATGATCATGGTCGTGATGCGCATGAGCGTGATCGTCTTCGGCGAGGAAGTCGGGGTCGATCTCGAGCTTGGCGTTCAGGTTGAAGCCGCGCAGGTCGAACACTTCCTTGATGTCGGCCTCGCCGAAATTGACCTGGCGGATCTGCGCCTTCGGATTCATGTGCAGCACGCGATGGCGCAGGTCGGCGAGTTCATTCTCGTCGACGAGGTCGGCCTTCGTGATGAAGAGGCGGTCGGCGAAACCGACCTGGCGCTGCACCACTTCGTGCTCGTCGAGCTGATGGTTGCCGTGCTTGGCGTCCACGAGCGTGATGATCGCGTCGAGCAGGAATTCGTCGGCGATCTCGTTGTCCATGAAGAAGGTCTGCGCGACCGGGCCCGGATTGGCGAGGCCGGTGGTTTCGATCACCACGCGGTCGAAGTCCAGCTTGCCGTCGCGCTTTTGCTGCGCGAGGTCGCCGAGCACGCGCGCGAGGTCGCCGCGAATCGTGCAGCAGATGCAGCCGTTGCTCATCTGGATGATCTGCTCGGTGCTGTCCTGCACGAGGATTTCGTTGTCGATGTTCTCTTCGCCGAACTCGTTCTCGATCACGGCGATCTTCATGCCGTGCTTCTCGTTCAGGATGCGCTTGAGCAGCGTGGTTTTGCCGCTGCCGAGAAAGCCGGTCAGGATGGTGACGGGAATCATGCTGGTTGCCATGCTGTCTGCCTGGTAGGTGTTCGAGGGGTACGTTCAGGCGCGCCGCTTCGTGCTGTCGCTGCCTTCGAGTGTTACAACATAACTTCCTATTGAAACATATCTGCGCCGCGCCCGCATGCGGCGGCCGGGCGCGAGGCCCAATCGGGGCACGAACAGACGGCCCGAAAGGCGTTCCGGCGCGCCGCCGAAAAGCCTCAAGTAAGGCCGCCTCAGGCGATTTGCAACAGCAGGCCCTTCAGATATTCGCCTTCCGGGAACGCCGTGAGCAGCGGGTGATCCACACCCGCGCCAAGGCGCTTGAGGATGCGCGCGTCCACCCTGGCGTCGGCGGCGGCGCCGGCCACGATCTTCTGGAACAGCGCCGAATCGATCGCACCCGAGCACGAGTACGTGAACAGCAGACCACCCGGACGCAGCAGCTTGAAACCCGTGAGATTGATGTCCTTGTAGGCGCGCGCGGCGCGGTCCACGTGCTCGCGCGAGGCCGCGAACTTGGGCGGATCGAGCACCACGAGGTCGAAGCGCTCGCCATCGTCGTAGAGGCGGCGCAGCGTCTTGAAGGCGTCGGCGTCGAGCCAGGCGGCGAGGGCGGCGTCGAAGCCGTTCGCCTCGACGTTCTTCTGCGCCGTGGCGAGCGCTTCGCCCGAGGAATCGATCGACACCACGCGTTTCGCACCGCCCTTCATGGCCGCGAGCGAGAAGCCGCCGGTGTAGCAGAAGCAGTTGAGCACCTCGCGCTCGCGCGCGTAGGTCTGCACGAGCGCGCGGTTGTCGCGCTGATCCACGTAGAAGCCGGTCTTGTGGCCGTTGCGCACGTCCACGTGATAGCGCACGCCGTTCTCGCTCGTGATGATCGTGGCGGGCGGTTCGTCGCCGGCGAGCAGGCCGGTGATCTGTTCGAGCCCTTCCTTTTCGCGGATCGACACGTCCGAGCGCTCGTACACGTTCGGGCAGCCCGTCGCCGACGTGAGCGCGGCGACGATCGCCTCCTTCCACGCCTCGACGCCCGCCGCCATGAACTGGCACACGAGCTGGCCGCGACCGTCGCCGCCGTCTTCGATGTAGTAGTCGACGATCAGGCCGGGCAGGCCGTCGGCCTCGCCGAAGATCAGGCGCACCGCGCCCGTGCCGCTCACCATCGCGCGGCGGTCGGCCACGGCGCGCTGCACGCGCCGCTTGAAGAACGCGTGGTCGATCGGCTCGTTTTCGTCGAAGCTCCACACGCGCGCGCGGATCTGCGAATGCGGGCTGTAGGCGGCGCGCCCGAGAAAGCGGCCGTCGGCCGCGCGCACGATGACGGTCGCGCCTGGCGTGGGCTTGCCTTCCACGTGGTCGATCGCGTTCGCGTAGACCCACGGATGGCGGCGCAGCAGGGATTTTTCTTTGGACGGCTTGAGGGTGACGATATTCATGATGGCTTCGATGCTGGGTAACGGCACTCGTGTCGCGCAGCGTTGCGCGAGCGCCGTGGCGTATCAATCGCGCTTCTTGGCGCGCGGATGCGCGGTGTCGTAGACCTTCGCGAGATGCTGAAAGTCGAGCGACGTATAGACCTGGGTGGCCGAGATGCTCGCGTGACCGAGCAGTTCCTGCACGGCGCGCAGGTCGCCGCTCGACTGCAGCAGGTGGGTGGCGAACGAGTGCCGCAGCACGTGCGGGTGCACGTTCGCGGGAATGCCCGCCGCGATGGCGGCGCGCTTCACGCGCTCGCGCACCACGCCGGGCGCCATGCGGTTGCCGCGCACGGAGAGAAAGAGCGGGGCGTCGTCGTGCTTCACGAAGGCGCTGCGAGCGGCGAGCCAGGCGTCGAGCGCGTCGAGCGCCTTGCGCCCGACCGGCACCATGCGGTGACGGTTGCCCTTGCCCAGCACCTCGACTTCGGCGGCGTCGCGCTTGAGCCAGCCCGCCGATTCGTAGCCGTCGCGCTTCACGTAACGCACGTCGAGGCCCACGAGTTCGGCGAGCCGCAGCCCGGACGAGTAGAACAGCTCGAGCATCGCGCGGTCGCGCAACGCCTCGGGGCCGCCTTCCTCTGTGCCGGCGACGGCAGGCGCTTCCATGAGATGCGCGGCGTCGTCGACCGAAAGCGCCTTCGGCAGCGTCTTGGCGCGCTTGGGCGCACGCACGGCGGCCACGGGATTCGCGTCCATCTCGATGCGCCCCGCGAGCCAGCGATAGAAGGCGCGCCACGCCGAGAGCCGGTGCGCGATCGAGCGCGCCGAGAGGCCGCCCGCATGCGCGCGCGCCACCGCGCCACGCACCTGCGCGGCGGTGACCGTTTCGAGCGGCTTGCCGTTGGCGAGCTTCTTCAGCTCGTCGAGTTCATGCGTGTAGCCGCGCAGCGTGTGCTCCGAGAGCCGCCGCTCGTGTTCGAGCATCGCGAGATAGGCGGCGATCGGATCGGTCGGGTTCACGTTGGGCGGCCTGGGCGGGTGTCAGTGCGGCAACAGGCGCGAGAGTGCCGCGCTCGCGAGTGCGCCGATCTGCGTGAGAAAGTCGGTGGCCATGCCTTCGTGGAAGCGGCGCGGGTCGGGCGAGCCCATCACCAGCAGGCCGAAGGCTTCGCCCACTGGCGCGTCGTTCGAGGCCACAGCGGGGGCGCGCAGCGCGATGATCGCAACCGATTCGGCGGCGCCGTCGCTCGAGTCGAGCCATTGCGCGGCCTCGAAGCCGGTGTTCGCACCGCAGTACGGCGTGTCGAGACTGTTCGCAAAGATGCGCACTTCCTCGCCGGTATGGCGCGCGAAGTCGGCCTGGCTGTAGGACTCGGCCACGTCCCACACGCGCAGCGCGGCTTGCGGCATGTCGAACACGTCGCGCAGGTTCTGCGTGATCGAGCGCGGCAGCGCGTACGGATCGCGCTCGGCGATCATGCGCGTGGTCCAGCGGTTGAACTTCGAGGCGATCGAATCGTTCTCGTGGCCGTAGCGCAGCAGCTCGGAGAGACGCCGCTCGAGATGCTTGTTCTTCTCGCGCAGCATTTCCATCTGGCGCTCCTGCAGCGAGACGGCAGCCTTGCCGTGCGGATTGCCTAGCTTGATCGTCGCGAGCAGTTCGGCATGCTCAACGAAAAAATCGGGGTGGGCGAGCAGATAGTCGGCAACTTCGCGATCGTTCATGTTGTGGACGCGTTGTAGTTGTGAGGCGCGCACGGCGGCGCGCGGTCTGTCATGCGGTGGATGGTTTTCGGGTCTTCGTGCAGCGCGACGTTCTCTCGTTGCGCACGCCGCACGAGGCCGATGGTGCGTGTCAGTCGGCCAGCTCGATCTCGCCTTCGAACACCGTGGCAGCCGGGCCCGCCATGGTGAGCGCGGCGGATTCATCGCGTGCGCCGTCCCAGGCGATGGTCAGGATGCCGCCGTGGGTATGCACCTTCACGGGCGTGTCGAGCAGCCCGCGGCGAATGCCCGCCGCCACGGCCGCGCATGCGCCCGTGCCGCACGCGAGCGTTTCGCCTGCGCCGCGCTCGAATACGCGCAGCTTCACTTCGTGGCGCGAAACGATCTGCATGAAACCGGCATTCACCTTGTTCGGGAAACGCGCATGCGTTTCGATGACCGCGCCTTCGGCCTTCACCGGGTACGCCTCGACGTCGTCCACGACCTGCACCGCGTGCGGGTTGCCCATCGAGACGACCGACACCCAGCGCCGGGCGCCGTTCACGTCGAGCGGCCAGAGCGTGTCGTTGCCTTCGCGGCGGCCTTCGAGGCCGTTCGCGTTGAACGGCACGAGCGCCGGTTCGAACTCGGGGCGGTCCATGTCGACGACGACTTCACCGTTTTCCTGCACGACGAGCGTGATCGTGCCCTTCTGCACCTGCACGCGCACGCGGTTCGAATCGGTGAGCTTGCGGTCGCGCACGAATTTCACGAAGCAGCGCGCGCCGTTGCCGCAGTGCTCGACCTCGCCGCCGTCGCAATTGAAGATGCGATAGCGGAAGTCCACGCCTTCCACGGTCGGCTTCTCGACCAGCAGCAACTGATCCGCGCCGATGCCGAAGTGGCGGTCGGCGAGCGCGCGCACGCGCTCGGGCGTGAGCGCGAGGTCCTGGCTGTAGCCGTCGAGCACGACGAAGTCGTTGCCCGCGCCGTGCATCTTGGTGAATTTGAGTTTCATGCCGCCATTGTAAGCGAGGCCCGGGCGAAAACCCGGGCCTCGATCGTGTGCGCAACGTTCAGTTATAGACGCTCGGCTCGCCTGGCGGCCGCGTCTTGAAGCGCTTATGGACCCAGTAGTACTGCTCGGGAATGTGTGGAATCTGTTCTTCGAGGAAGGCGTTCATGCGGCGCGCGTCGAGATCGTCGTCGCCGGTTGGATAATTTTCCCAAGGTTTGAACACTTTCAGCCGATAACCCTTGTAATTGGGCAACACCTCGCCGATGAACGGTACCACCTGCGCATGACCCACCTTCGCCAGACGTCCCACCGCCGTGAGCGTGCACGCCGGCACGCCGAAGAAGGGCACGAACGTGGAATTGCGCATGCCGTAGTCCATGTCGGCGCCGAGCATCACGGGTTTTTTGTCGCGCAGCCAGCGCAGCACGGCGCGCGCGCTGTCCGCGCGGCTCACCATTTCCGCGCCGAAACGGCTGCGTCCCGCCTTGGCCGCGGCTTCGAACTCGGGGTTCGAGAACGGCTGGTAGAGCGAGCCGCACGGCCGGTGCAGGGAGTAGTTCAGAAACATGGAGCCCGCCTCGATGCCCACGAAATGCAGGCCGAGAAAGAGTGTGGGCGGCAGGTTCCGATCGGTGAGATCGATCTCGCTGTCGAGTTCGACGATTTTTTCGAGCTTCTTCGCCGAGGCGAACCATTGCACGCTGCGCTCCATATAGCTGCGAATCGCGTGACGGAAGTGCAGCCCCGCCACTTCCTCGCGCTTTTCGTCGCTCCACTCGGGGAAGCACAGGCGCAGATTCGTATGAACGACGCGCTTGCGCCGGCTCGGGATCTGATAGAGCAGCCAGCCGAGGCCGTCGCCCAGACGCGCGACGAAGCCATAGGGCAGGATCGCAAACAGCTTGAGCAGGCCGATGGCGAAACGGGAGCCGAGTTTGCCTATCATGTGGCAACTCCGCTGCAGGGCTTGCGAACTGTGGAAGGGGCGATGGGCGGCACGCGGGGGAGACTCTGCGACAATTTAAGGAAGTCGCTATAATAAGGGCTTCGCCGAGTTAATAGACAACTTGCGGGGCGAAGCCGGTGGGCTGTGAACTACGCGTGATCGATCGCGAGTCATGGCAACCGGGCAGCAATTCCGCTAAAGCGTCGCCGCTTCAAAGCTCCCGAAGCTGGCTACGTGAACTCAACCGTCACCAGCTACAAGGAGCCATACACGTGGCAAACGACTATTTCTTCACCTCCGAATCCGTCTCCGAAGGCCATCCGGACAAGGTCGCCGACCAGATCTCGGACGCGATCCTCGACGCCATCCTCACGCAAGACAAGTACTCGCGCGTTGCAGCGGAAACGCTCTGCAACACGGGTCTCGTCGTGCTCGCCGGTGAAATCACCACGACTGCCAACGTCGACTACATCCAGGTCGCGCGCGATACCATCAAGCGCATCGGCTACGACAACACCGACTACGGCATCGACTACCGCGGCTGCGCGGTGCTCGTCGCCTACGACAAGCAGTCGCCGGACATCGCCCAGGGCGTGGACCGCGCGCACGACAACAACCTCGACCAGGGCGCCGGCGACCAGGGCCTGATGTTCGGCTATGCGTGCGACGAAACGCCCGAACTGATGCCGTTGCCGATCCACCTGTCGCACCGTCTGGTCGAGCGCCAGTCGAACCTGCGCCGCGACGGCCGTCTGCCCTGGCTGCGCCCGGACGCGAAGTCGCAGGTCACGATCCGCTACGTCGACGGCAAGCCGCACGCCATCGACACCGTCGTGCTCTCCACCCAGCACTCGCCGGACATCGACCTCGGCACGCTGCGCGAAGCCGTGATCGAAGAAGTCATCAAGCCGGTGCTGCCTTCCGAGCTGATCAAGGGCGACATCAAGTTCCTCGTGAACCCGACCGGTCGCTTCGTGATCGGCGGCCCGCAGGGCGATTGCGGTCTCACGGGCCGCAAGATCATCGTCGATACGTACGGCGGCGCAGCCCCGCACGGCGGCGGTGCGTTCTCGGGCAAGGATCCGTCGAAGGTGGACCGCTCGGCAGCCTACGCCGGCCGCTACGTCGCGAAGAACATCGTGGCCGCCGGCCTCGCGTCGCGCTGCCTGATCCAGGTGTCGTACGCCATCGGCGTGGCCGAGCCGACCTCGGTCATGGTCAACACGTTCGGCACCGGCAAGGTTTCGGACGCGACCATCACGAAGCTCGTGCGCGAGCACTTCGACTTGCGCCCGAAGGGCATCATCCAGATGCTCGACCTGCTGCGTCCGGTCTATGAAAAGACCGCCGCTTATGGCCACTTCGGCCGCGAAGAGCCGGAATTCTCGTGGGAAGCGACCGACAAGGCGCTGGCGCTGGCCGAAGCCGCCGGCACGGAGCCGGTGAGCGCAGCCGTCGCGTAAGCGTTCGCGAAAAGCCGGCTTCGCGCCGGCTTAAGTGAAGCAAGCGAAGAAAAACCCCGCAGGGTGCAAGCCCGTGCGGGGTTTTTGTTTTCTGCGGATTGCGCGGCGCGGGCCGCGCGCAGGTCTTAACGCATCGCGAAGCCGAACCAGCCTGCGCTGCTCACGGCCATCCGGCGCGGCTTGCGCGTGCTGCGCGCCACATGAACCGTGGAGGGCGCGGCGAGCGTGCGCAGCGGCGCATTCGGGCGATAGAGCAGCGTGCGCAGCGAGAAGTGACGCGCGCCCGAGCGCATGCGCAGCACGGCGAAGAACGAGTGGAACCAGGTGCGCATGCCGTCGACGGGCTTCGCTTCGCGCACCTGTTGCGTGAGCGCGCGGGTGCGGGCGGCATGGTGTCGCAGTGCGCGCACCAGGTGACGGCGGGCGGGGCGTGCCGCTTTCAGCGCTGTGTGGGCGGCGTGGGTCATGCGTTGAGTATTGAAGAGGGTATGCATGGCGGTTGAGCAATCGGTTCGAGGTGCGCCTTGCGCGACGCTATGCGTCGAGCAGCAAACGTGCCTGTCTTCCAGGGCGTCACGATTTCGGTGGACGGGAGACGGGCCGCATGGCGCGGCGTAGGACGCGACGCGACGGATTCTTCTGTTGGAGCACCTTGTGGGGCAAGGCGTTCACGGCGATCCGTCCGTGCGATGAGAATTCGGTGAAGTAAAACAACATCGCGACAGGCTACACGCGAATCATGACGGCAGAAAGTCCGTTAATACCCGGCCCTGCGCGTCTTTGATGCATGCGATCCCGCCCTTTGTCTTCATCGCGGTGCGCGCGCGCCATTCGCGTGCGGCTCGATGCGCGGCGCACATGGAGCCACCTCGTGTGAGCGCGTGGTCCTTCCCGCCGTGCCGGCACGCTTTACAATCGATGAAGTCGGCGCGCGCCGACGCCGCACGCTTGTCGTTTGACCAAGCGGCGAACGCAGGCTGCGGCCCTTGCTCGCATCGAGATCGCATAACGGAAGTCCCATGTCAGTCCAGTCAAAGAAAGAACAGGTGCAGGCGCTGCGCGAGCGCGGCTTCGTGGTCGTGCCGGGGCTCGTCTCGCCCGAGCGCTGCGAGGCGATCAAGCGGGTTGCTCAGGAGCAGTTGCAGGCGGCTGCCGCGCCGCTCGAATTCGAGGCCGATCTGCGCTACCCCGGCGCGCCGGAATCGAAGCACGCTCCCGGCGGCCATACGGTGCGGCGCCTGCTCGACGCCTACTCGCGCCACGCGTTGTATCGCGAGTGGGCGACGTCGCCGGAAATCGCGGGGTGGATGGAGCTGTATTTCGGCGAGGAGCCGGTCCTGTCGTGCGCGCATCACAACTGCATGATGACGAAGCATCCGCACTACGGCAGCCTGACGGGCTGGCACCGCGACGTGCGCTACTGGTCGTTCGAGCGGGACGACCTCGTGTCGGTCTGGCTCGCGCTCGGGCCGGAGAAGATGGAAAACGGCGGGTTGTGGTTCGTGCCGGGCTCGCATGAAGCGCCGTTCACCTCGGACAAGTTCGACGCCGCCAAATTCTTCCGCGCCGACCTGCCCGAGAACAAGGTGTGGATCGACCGCGCCATTGCCCCGACGCTCGCCGCCGGCGACGTCGTCTTCTTCCACTGCAACACGCTGCATTCGGCGGGGCAGAACCAGAGCGATCAGGTGAAGTTTTCGCTTGTCTACACCTATCACGGCGCGAGCAACGTGCCGCTGCCGGGCACGCGCTCGGCGTCGAAGCCCGAGGTGAAGTTCTGAGCCGACGCTGCCGTGCTGGCAACTAGCGCCGGCGCCCCGACATCGCGAGCCCGGTGATGCCCGCGAGCGTCGCGGCGATGCCGCCCCCGATCAGGAGGATCGTGCGGTTGGTGGGCGCGCCGGTAAACAGGCGCGACATGTCGTTCGCGAACGAATGGAGCGACTGGCCGCCGAAGTACAACAGCACGACGCCACAGGCGATGAGCGCGATCGAAATCGCTTTGGCCATGAACAACCTCTCGCAAAGGATGGACGCCGCAGTGTAGGCGAGTGGCCGCGGCGCGTCCAGGGTGCGGTTTTTTGCGCCTGCCCGACGCGCGCGCTCCATCGCCTTTCCCGCATAGTGGGCATCTGCACGCCTTGGGCGGATTGGCTAACATAGCTGCCTCACGCGAGCGGTGCGCCCCTCGGCGCATCGCGCCCCTCGTTTCGCTCACTTCCCGTTTTCGCCGAGGATTCAGACCATGGCTTACGCAGCAGCCTCAGAACGCTATTCGGACATGCAGTACCGCTTTTGCGGCAAGTCGGGGCTCAAACTGCCCGCGCTGTCGCTCGGTCTGTGGCACAACTTCGGCGACACCACGCCGATCTCGACCCAGCGCGACATCCTGCGCACCGCGTTCGATCTCGGCATCACGCACTTCGACCTCGCGAACAACTACGGCCCGCCGTACGGCAGCGCCGAAACGAACTTCGGCCGCATTTTCAAGGACGATTTCCGTCCGTACCGCGACGAGCTGCTGATCTCGTCGAAGGCCGGCTGGGACATGTGGCCGGGCCCGTACGGCCAGGGCGGCGGTTCGCGCAAGTACGTGCTCGCGAGCCTCGACCAGAGCCTGCAGCGCATGGGCCTCGACTACGTCGACATCTTCTATTCGCACCGCTTCGACGTGGAAACGCCGCTCGAAGAAACGGCGGGCGCGCTGGCCACGGCCGTGCAGCAGGGCAAGGCGCTCTATGTCGGCATCTCGTCGTATTCGCCCGCGAAGACGCGCGAAATGGCCCGGCTCCTCGCCGAATACAAGGTGCCGCTGCTCATTCACCAGCCGTCGTACAACATGCTCAATCGCTGGGTCGAGGAAGAACTGCTCGACACGCTCGAGGACCTCGGCACGGGCAGCATCGCGTTCACGCCGCTCGCGCAGGGCGTGCTCACGAACAAGTACCTGAACGGCGTGCCCGAAGACGCGCGCGTGAACCGCCCGGGCGGCGGCTCGCTCAAGAGCGAGCACCTGAGCACGCAGAACATCGAGCACGTGCGCAAGCTCAACGACCTCGCGCTGCGCCGCGGCCAGAGCCTCGCGCAGATGGCGATCGCGTGGACGCTGCGCGGCGGCCGCGTGACCTCGGCGCTGATCGGCGCGAGCCGCGCGGAGCAGGTACGCGAGAACGTCGCGGCGTTGAAGAACCTCGAGTTTTCGAAGGAAGAACTCGCGGAGATCGACCGCTATGCGACCGAAGGCGGCGTGAATCTGTGGGAGAAGCCGTCGACCGATCAGCACATCTGAGCGGCACGCTTCTGCCCGCTTCCCGGCGTAAAGAACCGCCTCCTCGCGAGGCGGTTTTTTTATGCGCGAACAATCGGGCAGACATCGGCCACGACCGCGCGGTGCGCCATTCTTCGCTTTGTCATGTGGCCCTGCTAACGTCGCGGCAGCCTTTGCCGCGAGGAATCACCATGGAGTTCTTGAGCGCCGAAACTGAAGCGCTTTCCCCGTCCGCCACCCGCGCCGAACCCGCCAGGCGGCCAACCCACCCACCCAGGCCCGCAACGACGACCCGCATGAACGCCGCGCTGATCGCGTTCGCGTTCACGGCGCTTGGCTACGAACTCATCGGCTTGCCGCTCTTGCTGGACGCAGCGGGCGGCCCGACGCTCGCGCTGCTGGCGACGCTCGCGCCCGTCGTGCTCGCCACGCCGATCCACTGGGGCCTCATTCACGAAGGCATACACGGGCAACTGGCGCGCGACCGGCGCGTGAACGAGTGGTTCGCCCGCGCGCTCTCGATCGGTCTGGCGATGCCGTTCGACGCCGTGCGTTTCGGACACCTGATGCATCACCGCTTCACGCGCGAGCCGTTCGACCGGCCCGATGTGCACGACAAGCACGGCGCGAGCGGTCCGCGCTGGCGTCGTCGCGTGGCGTACTACGGGCGGCTGATGGGCGGCCTGTACCTCGCCGAATTGCTGCTGCCGCTGCTGGCGTTCGTGCCGGCGCGGCTCGCGCGTGCCGTCATCGAGCGCGGCGTGGGCGCGCATGGCCGCGAAGGCGTGCAGGTGCAGCGGCTCTTCGCGAACCACGCCACCGATCCCGTGAGGCGTCGCCGCGCGCGGCGCGACTGGCTCGCGTCGCTCGCCCTCTATGCGGCTTCGTTCGCGCTCTACGGCAAGGCCTGGCCAGTGCTCCTCGTGGCGATGTACCTGCGCGGACTGTGGCTCTCGCTTGCCGACAACCTGCCGCACTACGGCGTCGCGCTCGACGAACCGGGCCGCGCGCGGGATTTTCGCGTACCGCGCGCGCTGGGCGTGCTGCTGATGAATCACCATCTGCATCGCCAGCATCATCTGCATCCGACGCAGCCATGGACGGCGCTGCCCGCGCTCGTGCACGCCGAAGAGGCCGCAGGCGCGGCGGCGCGAACGGGCTACCTGGCCGCTGCATTGCGTCAGTTCAAGGGCTTGCAGCCGGGTATCGATCCCGGCTGAGAGGGGGAGTGCGAGCGGCTGGCGCGCGTGCGCGCCAGCCGCAACGCTTCGAGCCGCGAGGATGCCGCTTCGTTGCTTCGTCACTTCACGGGCCGGCGCATCGCAAGCCGCCGTGCGTACGAAGCGTACGGCAAACGTCCGCTACATCAGCGCCGGCAGTGTCTCGACGAGTGCAACGGCCGCGAGCACGCCGATCAGCGCGCCGATCACGCGCAGCGTGTTGTGTCTGAATTCCGTTGCGCACGGCACTGCGCCAAGAAAGAGCGCGCCAGCGAGGGCCATCGGGATGATCATCACGAAATCGCCGATCGTGAAATAACCTTCCATGCTTGTCTCCTGTCGATCCGGAGTTAGTGCTTCAGCATTGACTCCGGTCCCATGCAGGGATTGCGTATCGTATGGGCGACGATGGCTCGCAGTGCTTGTCTTTCTCATCGCCATGCCAATGGCATGGCGCTGCGGCCCCGGGCCTGCAATCGAGTATAGGTGAGGGCGGCGCGCGCGGCGGCGCGTGTGCGCGCCGTCAGACTCCCCGCGAAGCCGATGCCGCGCCGCAAAAGCCCGCCAGATGCGGCGCTGCGCTGCGGTGCGATGCACACGGCCCGCAAATCGCGAGTCGTCTGAATATTACGGACGCCTTTCGATTGCCATCGCGCGCAGCACACAAAGTCGCGAGTGCGCAGTTTGCATGCCGCGCGGGCTCAGGCCGCTCCGGCTCGTTCGCGCCCGCGCAACGTGAGCGCCAGTGCGAGGCCCACGGCCAGCAGCACGATCACGAGGCCGGCCACGCCGCCCCAGCCCGCGCCGGCCCAGAAGTGGCCGCCGATCGAACCCATCACGCTCGAGCCGAGGTAATAGGCGAGCAGGTAAAGCGCCGCGGCCTGGCCCTTCGCTTCGCGCGCGAGCCGGCCGACCCAGCCGCTCGCGACCGCATGCCCCGCGAAGAAGCCGATGGTCAGGCAGGCGATGCCCGCCGCAATCGCGGTGAGCGGTGCGAACAGCGTGAGCACGACGCCCGTGAGCATCAGCGCGAGACTGGCGATCAGCACGCGGCCGCGCCCGAACGTGTCGGCCATGCGGCCCGACCACGGCGAGGCGACCACGCCGGTCAGGTAGACGAGGAAAATCGCGCCGATGGCCGCCTGGCTCATGTGATAGGGCGCCGCGATCAAGCGGTAGCCGATGTAGTTGTAGAGCGTGACGAAGCTGCCCATCAGGACGAAGCCCATGGCGAACAGCATGGGCAGGCCCGGCCGCGCGAAGTGGCGCAGCAGCGCCGCGCGATGATGCGCGAAGCCGAGGCCGCTCTTCGGCACGAAGTGACGCGAGGGCGGCAGCAGCGAGCGGAACGCGAACATGGAGGCGAGCCCGAGCACGCCGATCACGGCCACGGCCGCGCGCCAGCCGAACAGGTCGGTGACGATGCCCGTGATTACGCGCCCGGCCATGCCGCCGATCGCCGTGCCGCCCACGTAGAGGCCCATCGAAAGGCCGAGGCCGTCCGGGTGCATTTCCTCGGCGAGCCACGCCATGGCCACGGCGGGCACGCCGCCGAGCGCGATGCCGAGGAGCGTGCGCAGCACGAGCATCTCCTGCCAGTGCGGCACGAAGGCGCTGGCGAGCGTGAGCAGCGACGAGGCGCACAGCGAAGCGGTCATCATGCCGCGCCGGCTCCAGCCTTCGGAGACGAAGCCCGCGACGAAGATCGCGATGGCGAGCGCGGCCGTGGTGAACGAGAGCGAGAGACTGCTCTGCGCGGGGCTCACGCCGAAGGTTTGGGAGAACGCGGGCAGGAGCGGCTGCACGCAGTAGAGAAGCGAAAAGGTGGCGTAGCCGGCGAACAGCAGCGCGAGGCTTGCGCGCCAGAATTCGGGAGTGCCGCGTTCGATGTACGGAACGGCGGAGGGCGCGGAAGTGCGCGGGGCGCCCGGTGATGCAGTCACGACAGGATCTCCAGCAAGATTGCAAAGGCGCAACGATACGCCTGTTGGGCAAATGGCGTGGTCGAGCGCCGCAGGCCGGGTGCCCGGCGCAACCGCGCGGCCGCTCAGCCCGGAGCGCGCGAGGCGCCCGGCTGCGCGCTGCGAGCGGCGGCCGGCGAAGCGCCTTGCGGCCCGCTGGCGGGCTGCGCATTTTGTGCGTCGTCCGGGTGGACCAGCGCCGCATCGCCCGGCAAATCCGCCGCGTTCCAGCCGCCGCCCAGCGCCTTCACGAGCGCGACGCTCGCCGCCATGCGCCGGCGCGAGATCGCCACGGCCTGGCGTTCGTTGGTGAGCGCCGTGGTTTGCGCGACCACCACGTCGAGATAGGTGATCGCGCCGCCCAGATAGCGATTGTTGATGGTGACGAGCGTGCGCTGCGCGGCGTTCACCGCGCGGTCCTGGGCCGCCGCCTCCTGTTCGAGCACGCGCAGCGCCGCGAGGTTGTCCTCGACCTCGCCGAAGGCGTCGAGCACGGTCTGGCGATACTGCGCGACGTTCTCGTCATACTGCGCGCGCGCTTCGTTGCGCACCGCCTCGCGCCCGCCGAAGTCGATCAGCGTGCCCGCGAGCGTCGGTCCGAGCGACCAGAAGCGCGCGGGCGCGACGAGCCACTGGCTGAAGTTGGTCGCTTCCAGGCCGCCCGTGACCGCGAGCATGAGGCTCGGGAAGAACGCCGCCGTCGCCACGCCCACCTGCGCGTTTGCAGCGGCCACGCGCCGTTCGGCAGCCGCGATGTCGGGGCGCCGTTCGAGCAGCGTCGAGGGCACGCCCGGCGGGCTCGCGATCGCGCGCACCGCATAGGCCTCCTTCGGCGCGGCAGCGAGTGTGAACGTAGAGGGCGACTGTCCGATCAGGATCGCGATGGCGTGTTCGAGCTGCGCGCGCTGCACGCCGAGATCGATCGCCTGCGCCTCGGTGGTCTGCAGCTGCGTTTGCGCCTGGCCCACGTCGGCGTCGGTGGCGATGCCGCCCGCGTAGCGGTTCTGCGTGAGTTCGAGCGATTCGCGATAGGCCTTGATGGTGTCGTCGAGCAGTTGCCGTTCGCGGTCGACGCCGCGCAGCTCGAAGTAGTCGGTCGCGAGTTCGGCCTGCATGGAGAGCAGCACGGCCTGCGTATCGGCGGCGCTCGCCTGTGCGCTCGCTTTGGCGGCCTCGACGTTGCGCGCGACGCGGCCCCAGATGTCGGGCTCCCAGGTGGCGTCGATGCCCACGGAGTAGTCATTGATCGTCTGACCGGCCTTCGACGTGTACAGGAGATTCTGCGAGGTGCGGTAGCGCGAAAAGTCGCCGCTCGCCGTCACGTGCGGGAAAAAGCTCGAGCGCTGCTGCGCGACGTTCGCGCGCGCCGCGCGAAAGTGCGCCTGCGCGGCCTGCACGTTCTGGTTCGCGCTCTCGACCTGGGCTTCGAGTGCGTCGAGCTGGGCGTCCTCGTAGATCGTCCACCACGCGCCGCGCGACGCACTATCAGCGGGCTGCGCAATCGTCCAGCCCGTGCCTTCGAGTTCCCTGAAGGTTGCGGCCACGGGCATCGCCGGGCGCACGTAGTCGGGGCCTGCCTTGCAGCCGCCGAGCGCCGCGAGCATGGCCAACGCGAACAGTCGAATCCGCGCGTGCTTCATCATTCGCCCTGCGCCTGCGCGCTGTTGCCCATGTTCCTGCCCGCACCGCTCGCGCCATGCGCCGCACCGGCCTCGTGCGCGCCGCGCGGCTGCACGATGCGCACCGGCGTGCCGTCGACGATCGCGTCCTGCGGATTGACGATCACGCGCTCGTCGCCCGTGAGCCCGGCCGCCACTGCCACGCGCGTGCCGAAGTCGGTGCCGAGCGTGACCTTCACGAGCTTCACGCGATCTTGCGCATCGACGGTCGCCACCTTCACACCGTCGGGGCGGAACAGGAAGGCGTTGCCGGGCAGCGTGATCGGCGTGGCCGAGCCGTCGAGCGCGAAGTGGACCTGCGCATACGCGCCGGGCAGCAGTTCGCCGCCGCGGTTGTCCACATCGACTTCGACCAGCATGGTGCGCTGCTGCGCGTCGACCGCGCCCGCGGTGCGCGCGACGATGCCGGGAAAGTGCTTGCCCTGCTCCTCGTTGAGCGTGAGATACGCGTGCTGCTGCACACGGATCTGCTGGGCGTAAGCCTGCGGCACGTTCGCGTACACGCGCAGACGGTCGGCCTGCGCAAGATGGAACAGCTCCTTTTGCGAGGTGCCGCCGTTGCCCGCGTCGATGAGTGCGCCGACGTCCACGTTACGTGCCGTGACGATGCCGTCGAAGGGCGCCGTCACGCGCTCGTACGACTGCAGCTGCGAGAGCCGCGAGACATTGAAGCGCGCGGAATCGAGCGTGGCCTTTTTCGCGAGCATGTCGCCGACTTTTTCGTCGGTGTCCTGTTTCGCCACCGAGCGCGTTTGCAACATCTGCGTCCAGCGGTCGGCCGTGGTTTTCGCGAGCGCGTAGTTCGCTTCGGCGTTGGCGAGATCGGCGCGCGCGGCGCGCAACTGGTCGTCCACTTCGGGCGCCTCGATTTCGGCGAGCAGCTGGCCCGCCTTCACGTGCGCGCCGATGTCGAAGTACCACTTGCGCAGATAACCGCTCGTGCGCGCGTAGATCGGCGTGTCGAGAAAGGCCTGCACGTTGCCGGGCAGCACGAGGTCGAGCGCGCGCGCCGAGCGCTGCGGCGTGACGACCTGCACGGTCAGTGTGCTCGCGCTTTTGGCCTCGCGTTCGAGCGCCGCATGCGCGCTATGGCGCGACCAGATGCCCTGCGCCGCGAGGCCGAGCACCACGAGCGCGGCGAGCACGATGGGCCAGCGCCGCGGTTGATGAGGACGAGGCGGCTCTTGTGGCGAAGGCGTTTGCGAATGAGTCGTCATGACGGGGTATTCATGATTTGGGCATCACGTTTTCACTGGCGCGCTGGCGGCGCTCGCCGAGCTTGCGGTAGATGAGCGAGAACACCACGGGGACGAAGATCAGCGTGGCGAGCGTGCCCACCGCGAGGCCGCCGATCACCGCGCGCCCGAGCGGCGCGTTCTGCTCGCCGCCTTCGCCGAGGCCGATGGCCATCGGCACCATGCCGATCACCATGGCGAGCGCGGTCATGAGCACCGGGCGAAAGCGCGTGTAGCCCGCTTCGATCGCGGCGCGCGCCGCGTCGCCGTGCAGGCGCAACTGCTCGCGCGCGAAGCTGATGACGAGAATGGAGTTCGCCGTGGCGATGCCGATACACATGATCGCGCCCGTGAGCGCGGGAATGGACAGCGTGGTGTGCGTGAGGAACAGCATCCAGACGATGCCCGCGAGTGCGCCCGGCAGCGCCGTGATGATGATGAACGGATCGAGCCACGACTGGAAGTTCACGACGATCAGCAGATACACGAGCACGATCGCGAAGACGAGCCCGCCGAACAGTCCGGAGAACGAATCGTTCATCGTCTGGACCTGGCCGCGCAGCTTGATGCTCGACGTCTTCGGCAGTTCGCTGCGCGTCTCATCGATGATCTTCGCGATGTCGTCGGAAACGGCGCCCAGGTCGCGCCCGTCGGCGGTGCCGTAAATGTCGATGGTGGTCTGCGCGTTGTAGTGCGTGACCACCGCGTCGCCCGAGATGCGCTGCATGCTCGCGAGCGAGCCGAGTATGTTGCTGCGCCCGTTCGCGGTGAGTGGAATGTTGGCGAGCGATTGCAGCGAATCGATCGTGTATTGCGGGGCTTCCGTGACGACGTTGTAGCTCACGCCGTTGATCGGATTGAGCCAGAACGTGGGCGTGGTCTGCTGGCTGCCCGAGAGCGTGATGAGCAGGTCGCTCGCCACGTCCTTCTGCGAGAAGCCCGCCTGCTGCGCGCGCGTGCGGTCCACGTCGATGAAGATGCGCGGCAGGTCCGCGGGCTGCTGGATGCGCGCGTCGGCGAAACCGGGTACGCCGCGCAGCCGCGCGAGCAGCTTCGCCGCGAACGCGCGGTTGCCGGCCACGTCGCGGCCCACGATCTGCACGTCGATGGGCGAGGGCATGCCGAAGTTCAGCGTCTGGCTCACGATATCGGCGGGCAGGAAGGCGAATTGCACGCCCGGAAACTCGTCGTTGAGCGTGCGGCGCAGGAGGCGCACGTAACCGGCGGTCGGGTGATGGTCCTCGTTCAGCGAGATCAGCACGTCGGCGTCGGACGTGCCGATGGTGCCCGTGTTGCTGTACGAGAGGTTGATGCCCGAGACCGGCAGGCCGATGTTGTCGATGATCGAATGCAGCTCGCCCGGCGGAATCAGCGTACGCACGCGCTTGTCGATACGGTCGACGAGCACCGCGGTTTCCTCGACGCGCATGCCGGTTTTCGCGCGCACGTGCAGCGCGATGGTGCCCGCATCGACTTGCGGAAAGAAGTCGCGTCCGAGGAACGGCATGAGCAGCAACGACGCGCCACAGCAGGCGAGAAACGCCACCACGAACCACACGGGATGCTTCACCCGCGCCATGAGAAAACCGCGATAGCGCTCGCGCAGCCCCTCGAAGCCGCGCTCGAACGCGAGGTGCACGCGCATGAACGGATTGCGCGTCGTGCCATGCACGTGATGCAGGTCGGCGGGCTTGTGATGATGGCGCATCAGATACTTCGCGAGCGTCGGGACGAGCGTACGCGAAAAGAAGTACGACGCCAGCATCGCGAACACCACGGCTTCCGCGAGCGGAATGAAGAGGTAGTGCGCCACGCCCGTGAGCAGGAACATCGGCACGAACACGATGCAGATGGAGAGCGTGGAGACGAGCGTGGGAATCGCGATCTGGTGCGCGCCGTCGAGAATCGCCTGTTCCAGCGTCTTGCCTTGCTCCAGTTGCTGGCTGATGTTCTCGATCGCGACCGTTGCGTCGTCAACCAGAATGCCGACCGCGAGCGCGAGCCCGCCCAGCGTCATGATGTTGATGGTCTCGCCGAGCGCTGCGAGTACGATGACCGAGGTGATCATCGACAGCGGAATCGAGATCGCGATGATGAGCGTGGCGCGCCAGTTGCCGAGGAACAGCAGGATCATGAGCGCCGTGAGCGCCGCGGCGATGAGCGCTTCGCGCAGCACGCCCTGCACGGAGGCGCGCACGAACAGCGACTGGTCGGCGACCGGATCGATATTGAGCGACGGCGGCACGAGATTGCGCAGCGTCGGCATCATCTCCTTGATGCGGTCCACGATCTCGAGCGTGGACGTGTTGCCGCTCTTGTTGATGGTGAGAAGCGAGGCGCGCTGGCCGTCCACGCGCACGATATTGGTTTGCGGCACGTAGCCGTCGCGCACGTGCGCCACGTCGCGGATATAGATCGTGCCGCTCGCCGTGGTTTTCACGGGAATGTCGTTCAGGCCCGCTAAGCTGTCGGGGCTTGCATTCATCGTCACCGAATATTCGGTTGCGCCGATTTTCGCCGTGCCCGAAGGCAGGATGAGGTTCTGCGCGCTGATCGCGTTCACCACGTCCATGGGCGAGAGATTGTGCTGCTGCAGCGCGCGCTGGTTGATGTCGACCATGATCTGCCGCTGCTTGCCGCCATAGGGCAGCGGCGCGGAGGCGCCCGGCACGGTCGCGAGCTGCGTCTTCAGGAAGTTGTTGCCGTAGTCGAACAGCTCCTGCTCGGTCAGCTGCGGCGAAGAAAGCGACAGGCGCAGGATCGGCACCGTCGAGGCGTTGTAGCGCAGGATGAACGGCGGCTGGATGCCGGGCGGCAGCGAGCGCAGCTGCGCCTGTGACAGCGCCGTGACTTCGGCGAGCGCTTCCTGGATATTGGCATGCGGCTGGAAGAAGATCTTCACGACCGCAATGCCGTTCAGCGACGTCGATTCGGTGTGCTCGATATCGTTCACCGCCACGGAAAGGCCGCGCTCGTAATTGAGCACGATGCGCTTTTCCATCTCGTCGGCGGGCAGACCCGTGTAGGTCCAGATCACCGAGAGCACCGGAATGTCGATGTTCGGGAAGATGTCCGTGGGCGTGCGCAGGATCGTCAGCGGCCCGACAATCAAAAGCAGCAACGCGAGCACGACGAACGTGTACGGGCGCTTGAGCGCGAGTCGAACGATCCACATGGAACGGCGGGTTCCTTCGCTGGTGGCGGAGTCTGGCTCGCGCGGCTGGTCTGGCCGCGGTGGCGAGCGTTCAGGTTATCGGTATCGTGGCCGGCTATTGTGGCGCGCGTGAGGTCTTTGCCTGTGCTGCGCCGGGCCTTTGTGGTGCACGGTTGGGACAGGACTATAGCGCCAGTCGCCATGCATCAGCGTACTTTTTCAGGGACTGCCCTAGCAAGGTCGCGAAGAATGGGGTTTACCATCTGTTACAGTCAGGTTTTCGTAAGATGCGTGAGCGAAGCAGGGCGGGGCTGTGGCGGCACGAGGCGCCAAATGCACGCCGCCGTTGATACACCCCCCTATTTTTTCGCTTTGCTCGCGCGCTCAAACAGGCAACAATGGGGTTGCCAAGGGTCCGGCCGTGCTTAAGCGCGCGGCGAGAGCGGGTCGCCCGAAGCGAGTTTGGATGCGCGCGCAACTGATCGTGCGCATCGGTTTTTTTTGTCAGCATGCCGACCGGACTTCCTTCGAGGGAGTCGGCGAAGGTAGCGAGGTAACGGGGAAACATCATGCAAATCGGTTCTATCGTCCGTTCCGTTCATATCGCGGTGCCACAGGGCGCGCGCGGCATCGTGATGCGCATTCTCGGCGACATGGCGATGGTGACGTGGTATGCCGGGGAGCCTGGCTCGTCGGCGCAGCTCAATACCGAGCCCTTTTTTCTCGAAGATCTGATCGACACGGGCGAGCACGTCATGCCCGCCGGCGCGCAGATCCACTGAGTCTGGGCCCTGTGACACGTTGACGAGGCGCGCCGCGTCCCGTCGCAGGGTTGTGCGCCGCGTTTGTGTTGATCGTGTCTGGCGCGTGCACCGCGCGCTCGCCGGCACTGCCCGCAAGAGGCACAATTGCGGGTATGAATTACGATCCTTCTCCTGTCCCGGGCGGGCCTTCCGGTCCCGGCGACCAGCAAGCCGCGCCGTACGCGCGCCTCACGCCCGAATGCGTGCTCGACGCCGTCGACGGCGTGCTGATCCCGGCCGAGCGCCGCACGGATGGCCGCATGCTCGCGCTCAACAGCTACGAGAATCGCGTCTACCAGGTGGGTGTGGAAGACGGCCCGCCGCTCGTCGCCAAGTTCTACCGGCCCGGGCGCTGGAGCGACGAGGCGATCCTCGAAGAGCACGCTTTCGTCGCCGAACTCGCCGCGCGCGAGATTCCGGCCGTGCCTGCGCTCGCCTTCGAAGGGCGCACGCTGCACGAGTTCGACGGGTTTCGCTTCTCGCTGTTCGAGCGGCGCGGCGGCCGCGCGCCTGATCTCGACCGCAGCGACACGCTCGAGTGGCTCGGCCGCTTCATCGGCCGCATTCACGCCGTGGGCGCGACCCGGCCGTACGAGGCGCGCCCCACGCTCGACATTCAGTCCTACGGCTACGAGCCGCGCACGTATCTGCTCGAACACGGCTTCGTGCCCGAGGACGTGCGCGAAGCGTGGCAGGCCGCGGTGACGCTCGCGCTCGAAGGCGTGGAGGCGGCCTTCGAGCGTGCGGGCGATGTGCGGTCGTTGCGCCTGCACGGCGATTGCCATCCGAGCAACGTGCTCTGGACCGACGCCGGCCCGCATTTCGTGGACTTCGACGACAGCCGCATGGGTCCCGCTATCCAGGATTTGTGGCTGCTTTTGCCCGGAGATCGCGCGGGCGCTTCGCGTGCCATGGCGGATTTGCTCGCCGGTTACGAGGACTTCTGCGAATTCGAGCCGCGCGAACTGCACCTCGTCGAAGCGCTGCGCACGCTGCGTCTCATCCACTACTCGGCCTGGCTCGCGCGCCGCTGGCACGATCCCGCGTTTCCGGCCGCCTTCCCGTGGTTCAACACGCAGCGCTACTGGGAAGAGCGCATTCTCGAACTGCGCGAGCAGATCGGTGCGATGCAGGAAGGACCGCTCTGGCCCGTGTGAACGTCGTGCGCCGGCTCACTGCGCGCTCGCCTGACTATCTGGCGCGGCGCCCTGAGCCGACGGCTTGACGATCAACTGCGCGCGCAGGTCGCGCGCCATCGTCTCGAACGCGGGGCGCATCTGCGCGAAATCGTCGGCGCTGCAGACGTCGCTCGCGAAATGCGTTTGCCCGATACGCGTGACGCGCAGCACGTTCGCCTGCGGGTCGAGCGCGTACTGCGAACTGAAATCAATGAAACGGTTGTCGGCGTGCTGCGGCACGGGCACGTCGAGTACGTGCATGCCCGGCGGCAACACGATGCGCGTGCGCTCGGTCACCACCACGTTGCGGCACATGAAGGGCTGCGTGCGCCGCGATTCGCCGAGCCAGTAGCGCAGATTCGCGTCGAGCCCGCCCACGAAGCTCGTGAGCGTGGGCACGGGCGTGGTCATTTCCGGGTCGACGAAGCCGTCGAAGGTGCCCGTGAGCGTGAGCACGAGCGGACCCGCGGTGGCGTCGAGCGGGCTGGAGGCGAGCGTGGCGTTACCGCGCAGGTTCGCGTTGCGCAGCTCCCATTGCAGCGACTCCTCGCGCTGCGCGGGCGTTTGCAGGCGCAGCACGCTGCGCGTCTGTTCGGCGGACCAGCCCTCCGACTGCAAGCGATAGATGAAGCGCGCCGAGCCGTCGGGCGCGACCGTGATGTCGAGATCGCTCTCGCGCGTGGTCGTGGCCGTGGCGGGCGTGCGGACCTGCGTGCCGTCGCCGGCGAGCACGGCCTCGCGGTCCATGTCCGTCGACGGCAAATAGCCGAACTCGATGTTGCTCGCCGTGGAATCCGCGAACATCTGCAGATCGGGCAGCCAGGTGATGACGTGATTGATCACGCCGAAGCCCGGCACGACCGGCAGCGTGTAGACCGTGCCGCTGTTCACGAGCGCCGGCGTGCTGCGGATGCCCACGGCGCCGAGCAGCGCGCCGTAGAGCGCGACGTGGTCCTTGCAATCGCCGTAGCGGTTGGCGAGCACGTCGGTTACGTGGTGCGGCACGATCTCGCCGCGCCCGATATTCATCGCCACGTAGCGAATGTTGCGGCGCACCCAGTCATAGAGCGTTTGCGCCTTTGCGCGCGGCGTGTCGTCGTGTGCCGTGAGCGTCTGCGCAAGGCGCACGACGGCCGGATCGCGCACGGTGGGATCCATCGCCGCCTCGCGATACACCTTCGCGAAGGCCGCGTAGTCGGGAAAGGTGGATACCATCAGCCGGTCGCCGTAGCTCACGTAGGCGACCGAGCCATATTCGAGGCGCTCGAAATTCGACTTGTCGTAGCGGTACTCGTAGCGCGTGCGGCCGTTCACCGTGGCGGGCGGCAGCACGGTGAAGCCGCGCGCGTCGGCGTAGAGCGGCACTTTCGCGGGCAGGTCGTAGATCACGCGGAAGTGGTGTGTCGGCGCGAGGTCGGGGGGCGTAAAGTCGCTGAACCAGCCGGGCACGAGCGGCACGCGCTGGATCTTGCGCCACGTGAGATGCACGCGCGCGCCCGGCTCCACGGCCGGGAACACGATCACCTTGTCCTGCACGTCCTGGAACATCGGGGCGTCGAACGAGTGCACCTCCTGCACGTCGCGGATCTGCTCGGGGCGCACGTCGTGACGCCCGCCCTGGGCGTCCTCGGTCCACGCTTCGAGCACCTCCACGTGGGCCATCTCGCGGTTGAACCACACGTAATACTGGCCCGCGCGCGCAATGCCGGCTTCGGTGTTCACGCGCAGCGTGAGCGAGTCGAGCTTGGTGTACGAGCCGTCCGCGTTGACGGTGAAGGTCTGCGTCTCCGCTTCGTTGGTGTAGGGCGCCTGTGCGGCGCTGCCTGCGGGATTCAGCGCGCCCGCTTCGAGCGGCACCGGGGTGAGCTGCGCCATGCCCGGGCGCAGGTCGGCGGCGAAGGTTCCCGTGGCGGGGCCGAGCACGGCTAGGCAAAGAGCGAGAGCGAGGCGCATGGGGGGCTCGGCAGGTGGCGGGTCGCGGATGAGCGCTACTTCTGCCACTTAAAAGTCATGCAACCCGCTTGTCAAGCGGATGGCCCGCACAGCGACCGCAGGGGGCCCTGTATCGAGTGTTGAGTCTAAAGCTGGGCCGTGCAACGACATGCCCGCCTGTGGCGTTCTCCGCTGCGTCATTGGCGTCCCCGCCGGTTTGCTGCGCACGCAACAATCGAGGCCGCGTGGCAGCGCGAGGCCCGTTGTATGGCATATGTATGTTTACCTCATATTGCCAAGGAGGCGGTTGGGGACTAAGGTTCGTCCAGCCGTCAAGCGGCAATTAAGTGTTCTATGCGTTTGCGCATATAAAGAGCACGAAAGACCACGCCTACCAACAGCCATTTTGGATGGGACCAGAGCGAGCGTTGACCCCGCGCTCTCAACCTCTGGTCGATTCGGGAGATCCCATGAGCAGCGTTGCAGATTCGACGCGCGGTGCGCAAAGCGCACCTTTCTTTTCCAAAGAGGCGACCGTCGCCCCGCCGGGCTTTTCGCGCTGGATGGTGCCGCCCGCCGCGCTGGCCGTGCATCTGTGCATCGGCCAGGCCTACGCGTTTTCCGTGTTCAACGCGCCGCTCACGAAGGTGATCGGCATTACGCAGTCCGCGCCCGATGACTGGTCGCTCACCACGCTGGGCTGGATTTTCTCGCTGGCCATCGTGTTTCTCGGCCTTTCCGCCGCGTTCGGCGGCAAGTGGCTCGAACGTGTCGGCCCGCGCCGCACGATGTTTACCGCGGCGTGCTGCTTTGGCGGCGGTTTCCTCGTTTCCGCGCTCGGCGTGTATCTGCACCAGATCGCGCTGCTCTATCTCGGCTACGGCGTGATCGGCGGCATCGGCCTCGGACTCGGCTACGTCTCGCCGGTTTCGACGCTGATCCGCTGGTTCCCCGACCGCCGCGGCATGGCAACGGGCCTCGCGATCATGGGCTTTGGCGGCGGCGCGATGATCGCCGCCCCGCTCTCCGTCATGCTGATGAAGCATTTCGCGAGCGACACGAGCGTGGGCGTCGCCCAGACCTTCGTGGTGCTCGGCGTGGCGTATTTCATCTCGATGACGATCGGCGCCATCACCATCCGCGTGCCTGCGCCGGACTGGAAGCCGGCTGGCTGGACGCCGCCCGTCGTGGCGAAGAAGCTCGTGTCGAACCAGCACGTGCATATCGACCAGGCGCTCAAGACGCCGCAGTTCTATCTGATCTGGCTCGTGCTGTTCCTCAACGTGACGGCCGGCATCGGCATTCTGGGCCAGGCCTCGGTCATGATCCAGGAAAGCTTCAAGGACACCGTGAGCGCCGGCGCGGCGGCGGGCTTCGTCGGCCTGCTCTCGCTCTTCAACATGGGCGGGCGCTTCGTGTGGGCTTCGGCTTCCGACTGGGTGGGCCGCAAGAACACCTACTTCATCTTCTTCGTGTTCGGCGCGCTGCTCTATTACGCGGTGCCGCAGTTCGCGCAGAGCGGCAACATCGTGTTCTTCGTGCTCGCGTTCTGCCTGATTCTCTCGATGTACGGCGGCGGCTTCTCGACCGTGCCCGCCTATCTCGCGGACATGTTCGGCACGGCGTTCGTCGGCGGCATTCACGGCCGTCTGCTCACCGCATGGGCCGCGGCAGGCGTGGCGGGCCCGGTGCTCGTGAACTACGTGCGTGCGTACCAGGTCGCGCACGGCGTGGCGAAGGCCGACGCCTACACGATGACCGTGCACATCATGGCTTCGCTGCTCGTGATCGGCTTCATCTGCAATCTGCTCGTGCGCCGCGTGGACGCGAAGCACCACATGAGCGAGACGCAACTCGCCGCCGGTAAATAAGGAGGAACGCGCAATGTCTACCCAAGCCGCCCCGAAATCGTCGAACAATGCGCTGATGGCGATCTTCTGGCTTTACGTGCTGGTGCCGCTCGTGTGGGGCGTAACCAACACGCTCACGCAGGCGATGAAGCTGTTCGGCTGATGCCGTGACGCTCGAGTGAAGCGAGGCGGCGCGAGCCGCCCGCCAGAAACCCCTACTGCGGGCCGCCGACGAAAGTCGCGGCCCGCAGTTTTTTTGGGGGCGAAGTAGTGACACGAGCGCGAGACGGACGACGACGGACGCTCACCTCACGCCTGAAGGCGGCCGCGCAGCGCCCTCACACATCGCACGTCGATCCCGCGCCCGCCGCGTGTTCGCGCGCGGCCTTTGCGCCTTCCACCTGGAGAATGGTCGGCAGCGAGACGCCGTTCTTCGCCGCCGTGACCTCCGCGAGGATCGACACCGCGATTTCCGGCGGCGTGCGGCTGCCGATGTAAATGCCCACCGGCCCATGCAGCCGCGCGAGTTCCGCCTCGCTCAGGTCGAACTCCTTGAGCCGCTCGCGCCGCGCCGCGTTGTTGCGCCGCGAGCCTAGCGCGCCCACGTAGAACGCGGGCGTCTTGAGCGCTTCCATCAGCGCGAGGTCGTCGAGCTTCGGGTCGTGCGTGAGCGCGATCACGGCGCAGCGTTCGTCGAGCTTCATGTCGAGCACCGTGTCGTCGGGCATGGTGCGCACGAGCGCCGTGCCGGGCACGTCCCAGGTGTCGGTGTATTCCTCGCGCGGATCGCACACGGTCACCTGATAGTCGAGCCCCACGGCGATCTGGCAGAGATAGCGCGAGAGCTGCCCCGCGCCGATCACCAGCATGCGGTAGCGCGGCCCGTGGATCGTGAGCAGGCGCACGTCGTCGAAGTCCACGCCGTCGGTCGCTTTTGCAGGGCCGAGCGTGGCGCGGCCGGTCGCCATGTCGAGTGTGCGCGCAACGAGTTCGCCGCGCTCGACGGTTTCGAGCAGTTCGCGAATGCCCGAGGCTTCGGAGAGCGGTTCGAGCACGAGCTGGATCGTGCCGCCGCATGGCAGTCCGAAACGATGCGCCTCTTCCGCCGTGATGCCGTACTTGACGGCTTCGGGCTTCACGATCGTCACGCCTTCGCGGTGCACGCGGTCGATCAGATCGTCCTCGATGCAGCCGCCCGACACGGAGCCGACCACGAGGCCGTCGCCGCGCACCACGAGCATCGCGCCCTCGGGACGCGGCGACGAGCCCCACGTTTTCACCACTGTCACCAGCAGCGCGCGGTGCCCTGCGTCGAGCCAGCGCACGCTGGATTTCAGGACTTCGAGATCCACGCTGTCCATGATCGTTTCCTCTTCGGTGTTTCCTCTGCGCCTTCGCCTTGCGGCTGGCCTTCGGCGTCGCTCGCGGCAGATTCCGCCGTCTCGTCGGTATTTTCCTGCGCGCCGCCCCCCAGCTGTTCCCCGAAACGCTTGAAAAACTCGCCGGCTATCTTGCGCGCCGCGCCGTCCACGAGCCGCGAGCCGATCTGCGCGAGCTTGCCGCCTACCTGGGCGTTGGCGGTGTAGGTGAGCGTGGTCGATTCGTCGCCGGCGGCTTCGAGCTTCACGTGCGCGTCGCCCTTGCCGAAGCCGGCTGCGCCGCCCTGGCCCTCGAAGACGATCGTGTAGCTGTTCGGGGCGTCGATATCGGCGAGCTGCATGCGGCCCTTGAAACGCGCCTTCACCGGTCCCACGGCGGCGGTCAGCGCGACCGCGTAGGCGTTCTCACCGTCGGCTTCGATGCTTTCGCAGCCCGGTATGCACGCCTTGAGGATCGCGGTGTCGTTGAGCGCTTCCCAGGCGCGCTGTTGCGGCACCGGCAGCGTGTGGCTTTCGGTCAGCTCCATCGTGTTTCTCCTTGTGCCGGGCGCGCCTGCAGGGTGTGCAACGCGCGTGCCGGTTTTGGCAGATGAGTCGCCAGATGCGTTGCCGCATGAGGCGCAGACCCGATCGGCGCGGCTTCGCACAGGCTGCGCGCGAACGATTCGAGGCTGTCGAGATTGTGGACGGGGTAGTGCGCGTCGACGTGGGGCAGCATCGCCTGCACGCCGCGCGCTTTCGGCGCGAAGTCGCGGTAACGCAAGAGCGGATTGAGCCAGATCACGCGATGCGCGAAGCGGTGCAGGCGCGCCATCTCTTCGCTTAGCCGGCCGCATTCATCGTGATCGAGCCCGTCGGTGACGATCAGCACCGTCGCGCGCCCACCGAGCATGCGGCGCGCCCAGCGGCGGTTGAATTCCGCGAGCGTGGCGCCGATGCGCGTGCCGCCGGACCAGTCCGCGACCTGGGTGGCGAGCTGCGCGAGCGCGACGTCGGGGTCGCGTTCGCGCAGCGCGCGCGTGGCGTGCGTCAGGCGCGTGCCGAACAGGAACACCTGCAGGCGTTCGCGCGATTGCAGCAACGCGTGGCAGAAGTAGAGCACCGCGCGCGAGTAGCTGCTCATCGAGCCGGAGATGTCGAGCAGCAGCACGAGCGGCAGCTTGCGTTCCACGGGCGCTCGATATTTCCACACGGTCCAGTCGCCGCCCGCGCGCACTGCATGGCGCGCGCTCGCGCGCAGATCCGCGTGCGTGCCGCGCGACGCTGCCTTCAGGCGCCGCGTGCGAACGGTGGCGAGCGGCAGGCGGCGCGCGCGGATCAGGTGGCGCAGCGTGCGCCATTCGTCGGCGCTGAGCGTGTCGAAGTCGCGCTGGCGCAGGCGTTCTTCGGCGCTGAAGGTGGCGTGTGCGCGCAACTCGTGTTCTTCGTGCGAGGGCGGTGGCTTCGCGCCGGGGCGATGGGCAGGACGCGCCGCGAGCGCATCGGCGAGGCGGTTGTTGCGGCGCGGCGGCGGCACGCCGCCTTGCACCTTCGGCAGCAGCAGCGCGCGCAGCTTGCCTTCGAAATCCGGATCGCGCCAGAAGAGGGCGAACGCGGCGTCGAAGATCTCGCGCTCGTCGGGCGCGCTCGTGAGGAGCGCGGCGAGCGCCGCATGCACGTCGTCGCGGCGGCCGAGGTCGATGTGGCGCAGTGCTTCGATCGCGTCGACGGCGCGCGAAGGCGACATCGGCAGGCCGGCGCCGCGCAGCACGCGCACGAAATGCACGACGTTGCGCGCGAACACGCTCGCGAGCGTGGGCATGGCGGCGGGCGAGATGGCGTGGGTTCCGGACGATGGGGTAGCGGGCATCGTGCTCACTCCGCGAGCGCGAGCGTTTGCGCGATGCGTTGCGCGTCGAGCTGCGCGAGGTCGTCCTGGTACTTCAGCAGCACGCCCAGCGTGTCCTGCACCGACTGCGGATCGAGTTCCGTCACGGCGAGCGCGCTAAGCGCGCGGCACCAGTCGATCGTTTCCGCGATGCCGGGCGCCTTGAAGAGGTCCAGCGTGCGCAACTGGTGCACGAACGCCACGGCGCGCTGCTGCAAGTCGGGCGCGGTTTCGGGCGCGCGTGCGGCCACGATCGCGAGTTCGCGCGCGCGGTCCGGGTAGCCGAGCCATTGATAGAGGCAGCGCCGCTTGAGCGCGTCGTGCACTTCGCGCGTGCGGTTCGACGTGATCACGACGAGCGGCGGCGTGCTCGCGCGCACGGTGCCGTATTCGGGAATCGATACCTGGAAGTCCGAAAGGAGTTCGAGCAGGAAGGCTTCGAACGGTTCGTCGGCGCGGTCGATTTCGTCGATCAGCAGCACGCGGCGCGCGCCCGGGTTGTGCGGGTCGGGTTGCAGCGCCTGGAGCAGCGGGCGCTTGAGCAGAAATTCGTCGCGATAGAGCGTGTCGTTGCGGGGCTTTTCGCCGGCGGCTTCGGCAAGACGCAGCGCCATGATCTGGCGCGGATAGTCCCACTCGTACAGCGCGCTCGCCGTATCGAGCCCTTCGTAGCACTGCAGGCGCAAGACCGTCGTGCCGAGCATCGCCGCCGCGGCCTTCGCGAGTTCGGTCTTGCCCACGCCCGGCTCGCCTTCGAGAAACAGCGGGCGTTCCATGCGCAGCGCCAGAAAGAGCGCCGTGGCGAGTTCGCGGCTCGCGAAATAGCCGCGCGCTTCGAGTTGTGCGAGGGTGTCGTCGATCGAGGCGGATTGCATGCGGGATTCTGGCAACGCAAATCAAAGGTGGCGAGCGCTCCCATGTCCACCGGGAAGCGCTCGCCCTCGGGGCAGCCTAGCCGTTGGCCTTCGCCACCGCGCGCGCCGCGAGCACCGGTATGAGGTGCGCGCGATAGGCCGCGCTTGCGTGCAGGTCGGTGTTGAGGTCGTCGGCGGGCACCCTGACCGCGCGTGCGGCTTCGGGCGCGAAGTTCGTCTTCAGTGCGCTTTCCAGCGCGCCCGCGCGAAATACCGAAGGCCCGGCGCCCGTGACCGCCACGCGCACATCACCACCGTACTTTGCGACGAACACGCCCGCGAGCGCGAAGTGCGAGGCCGGATTGGGAAACTTCTCGTAGGCCGCGCGCTCGGGCACCTGGAATTCGACGGCCACGATCAGCTCGTCGGGTTCCAGCGCCGTTTCGTACATGCCGAGGAAGAAGTCGTCCGCTGCGATGCGCCGCCGGTCCGTCACCACCGTCGCGCTCAGTGCGAGCACCGCCGCCGGATAGTCGGCCGCCGGATCGTCGTTGGCGAGCGAGCCTCCCAGCGTGCCGAGCGCGCGCACCTGGCGGTCGCCGATCATGCCCGCGAGGTCCGCGAGCGCCGGCAGCGTGCTGCGGATCTGCGCGTTTTCGGCGACGTCGGCATGGCACACGGCCGCGCCCACCTTCACCACCTTGCCGTCCACCTGCACGGCTTTCAGCTCGGGAATGCGCGTGACGTCCACGAGCGTGGTGGGCTGCGCGAGCCGCAGCTTCATCGCCGCGAGCAGGCTCTGGCCGCCGCCGAGGAATTTGGCGTCGGCGTCGGCCGCGAGGGCTTTCACGGCGCCTTGCGCGTCGCTTGCGCGCTGATAGTCGAATGCGTACATGGAGCGCCTCCGCTCAAGGTTGTGAAGGGGCCTGCGCGGCCTGGATCGCCTGCCATACACGATGCGGCGTGGCCGGCATCTGCAGGTCCTTCACGCCTAGCGGCGCGAGTGCATCCAGAATCGCGTTGATCACGGCGGGTGGCGAGCCGATCGCACCGGCTTCGCCGCAGCCCTTCACGCCAAGCGGATTGTGCGTGCACGGCGTGCCTTTCGCGGTTTCGACCGTGTACGAAGGCACGTCCGACGCGTGCGGCATCGCGTAGTCCATGTACGAGCCCGAGAGCAGCTGGCCGCTCTCGTTGTCGTACACGCACTGTTCGAGCATCGCCTGGCCGATCCCCTGGCCGAGCCCACCATGCACCTGGCCTTCGACGATCATCGGGTTGATGACGTTGCCGAAATCGTCCACTGCGGTGAAGCGTTCGATGCGCGTCTCGCCCGTCTCGGGATCGACTTCGACTTCGCAGAGATACGCGCCCGACGGATAGGTGAAGTTGGTCGGATCGTAGAACGCGCTTTCATCGAGGCCCGGTTCGAGCGTCTCCAGCGGATAGTTGTGCGGCACGTACGCGGCGAGCGAGATTTCCGCGAAGGTCTTCGTGCGGTCGGTGCCCGCGACGCGGAACACGCCGTCGGCGAACTCGATGTCCTCCACGCCCGCTTCGAGCATGTGCGCGGCGATCTTTTTCGCCTTCGCCTCGATCTTGTCGAGCGCCTTCATGATGGCCGAGCCGCCCACCGAGATCGAGCGCGAGCCATAGGTGCCCATGCCGAACGGAATGCGGCCCGTGTCGCCGTGCACGATCTCGACCTGTTCGATCGGCACGCCCAGGCGATCGGCCACGACCTGCGCGAAGGTCGTCTCGTGGCCCTGGCCGTGGCTGTGCGAGCCCGTGAACACAGTGACGGAACCGGTCGGGTTCACGCGGACCTCGCCGGCTTCGAACAGGCCCGCGCGCGCGCCGAGCGCACCCGCGATGTTCGACGGCGCGAGCCCGCACGCCTCGATGTAGCACGAGTAGCCGAGGCCGCGCAGCAAGCCTCGCGCCTTCGAGGCGTCGCGGCGCGCGGCGAAGCCCTTCACATCGGCGAGTTCCAGTGCGCGCCCGAGGCACGCTTCGTAGTCGCCCGTGTCGTAGGTGAGGCCTACGGGTGTGGCATACGGGAAGCTCGTGATGAAGTTGCGGCGGCGGATTTCGGCCGGGTCGATGTTCATCTCGCGCGCGGCCGTTTCCACCAGACGCTCGACCACGTAGGTCGCTTCCGGACGTCCCGCGCCGCGGTACGCATCCACGGGTACCGTGTTCGTGAACACGGCCTTCACCTCGGCGTAGATTGCGGGCGTGGTGTACTGGCCCGCGAGCAGCGTGGCGTAGAGGATGGTCGGCACGCTCGAGGCGAAGGTCGAGAGATACGCGCCCATGTTCGCCGTGGTGTGCACGCGCATGGCGAGGAACCTGCCGTCCTTGTCGAGCGCGAGTTCGGCTTTGGTGACGTGGTCGCGGCCGTGCGCATCGGAAACGAAGGACTCCGATCGTTCCGCGGTCCACTTCACCGGGCGGCGGATCTTCTTCGCGGCCCACGTGAGCGCGACATCTTCGGCATACAGAAAGATCTTCGAGCCGAAGCCGCCGCCCACGTCGGGCGCGACAATGCGCAGCTTCGTTTCCGGCAGCCCGAGCACGAACGCGGCCATCAGCAGGCGCTCGACGTGCGGGTTCTGGTTCGCCACGTACACGGTGTAGCTGTCGTCGTGCGGCGAGTAGCTCGCATTCACGGCGCGCGGCTCGATGGCGTTCGGTATGAGCCGGTTGTTGACGATGTCGAGCGTCGTCACGTGCGCGGCCTGCGCGAAGGCGGCGTCGGTCGCGGCCTTGTCGCCGTGGCCCCACGTGTAGCAGGTGTTGTTCGGCACGCCGTCGTGCACGAGCGGCTGGCCGGCGTCGGCGGCGTGCGCCGTATCGACGGCGGCGGGCAGTTCTTCGTAATCGACCTCGACTAGTTCGGCGGCATCCTTCGCGGCCTTGACCGAATCGGCGATCACGAGCGCGACCTGGTCGCCCACGTGGCGCGCTTTCTCGTGCGCGATCACGGGATGCGGTGGCTCGTTCATGGGCGTGCCGTCGATGCTGTGGATGAGCCAGCCGCACGGCAGGCCGCCCACGTTTTCCGCCGCGAGGTCTGCGCCGGTGAAGACGGCCACGACGCCGGGCGATGCCTTCGCGGCGTCGATGTCGATGCTTTTGATGCGCGCGTGGGCGTGCGGCGAGCGCACGAACACGGCGTAGGTCTGTGCGGGCAGCACGACGTCGTCGGTGTACTGGCCGACGCCGGTGAGGAAGCGGAAGTCTTCCTTGCGCTTGACGGGTGCGCCGATCATGCGGTTGGGTTCGGGTGCGTTCATGGTGGCCTCCCGAGTCACGTCGTCGTGGCGGCAGCGGGGGCGCCCGCGCGCATTGCCTGCGCGCCGGCGGCCACGGCCTTCACGATGTTGTGATAGCCCGTACAGCGGCAGAAGTTGCCGTCGAGTCCTTCGCGTATGTCGCTTTCCGTGAGGTCGGGCTTGGCGGCGGCGAGCGCGGTCGCGCACATCACCATGCCGGGCGTGCAGAAACCGCATTGCAGGCCGTGGCATTCGCGGAACGCGGCCTGCATGGGATGCAGCTCGCCGTTTTTCGCGAGGCCTTCGATCGTCGTCACCTCCATGCCGTCGCACTGCACCGCGAGCTGGTTGCACGACTTGATCGCGCGGCCGTTCAGGTGGACGGTGCAGGCCCCGCATTGTGCGGTGTCGCAGCCGACGTGCGTGCCGGTGAGACGCTGCTGTTCGCGCAGGAACTGGACGAGGAGCGTGTGGGGTTCGACCTCGGCGGTCACGGGCGCGCCGTTGACCGTGAGGCTAATACTGATCGCCATTGATGTGTCTCCAATGTCGACCGGAGCACGGCGCTGCGTGTGGCTCCGGTCCCATGCCAGATGATGGGATAGAGACCTGCCTGGGCCCGCTTTTTTACACTGAATCGACCGCCATAACCGCCCGCAGGAAAACTCGCCCGTCCAACGCATTGCGCCTCTTTGCGCGCGCAACGCACGGCGCCACGCAAACCACGCGGGGCGCTTCGGGCGGATCGAACCATTGCGGGTGGAGCGGAATCTGGGTCCGGCTGGTGCCTTGCTTTTCAGTGAAGCCTGGGGGTGACGCCCGGACAGTAAAGCACAATTTGCCGAATTTCGCTGCGCGGGGTTTTACCCTCCAGAATGCCTGCAGCGTGCGCAAAGAAACGGCCCGCCTCGATGACTCGGGGCGGGCCGTTGCGTTGCAGTGCAGCGATCAAAGGCGATCCAGGCGGGATCGAAGCGCCGCGAAGATCACGCAAACATCAGTCGTGATGCACGCGCTCGTGCGGTGCGTGCGCGAGACGCGAATGGCGGCGCGAATAGCCGAAGTAGACGATGAGTCCAAACGCGGTCCAGACCAGGAACGCGACCCACGTGAGCGGCTGAAGGTTGATCATCAGGAACAGGCACGAAGCGACCGCGAGAATCGGCACCACGGGCACGCCCGGGCAGCGGAACGCGCGCGGCAGGTGCGGGTGGGTCTTGCGCAGCACGAGCACGGCGATCGACACCATCGAGAAGGCGGCGAGCGTGCCGATGTTGATCAGCTCGGCTAGCACGTTCAGCGGCACGAGCGCGCCGATCAGACCAAAGAAAATGCCGACGAGCCAGGTCGTGAAGAACGGCGTGGCGAAGCGCGGATGCACCTTCGAGAGTTTGGCGGGCAACAGGCCGTCGCGCGACATCGCGAAGATGATGCGGGTCTGGCCGTAGCTCATCACGAGGATCACGGTGAGCATGCCGAGCACGGCGCCCAGATCGATGAAGCCCGCGACCCAGTTTTCGCCCGCCACCTGCAGCGCGAACGAAACCGGGTGGCCGACATGGGCGAAGCGCGGCGAGGGCACGATGCCGGTCACGACCGCCGCCACGGCGACGTAGAGCACCGCGCACACGGCGAGCGAAGCGATGATGCCGACGGGCAGATCGCGCTTGGGGTTCTTCACTTCTTCGGCGGCGGACGACACCGAGTCGAAGCCGATGAACGCGAAGAACATCACGGCCGCGGCGCCGAACACGCCGCGCCAGCCGTTGGGCATGAACGGATGCCAGTTCGCGGGGGTGACGTGGAACACGCCCACGGCGATCACGAGCAGCACCACGGTCACCTTGATCGCCACCATGATGTTGTTGATGCGCGTGGATTCGCGCACGCCCACGGAAAGCAGCCCCGTGATTGCCATCATCACGAGAAATGCGGGCAGATTGAAGAACGTGTGCACGCCGGGCACGGCGCCGGGCGCGGCCGAGAGCGCGGCGGGCAGCGTGAGGCCGAAGCCCGAAAGCAGCGACTGCAGGTAGCCCGACCAGCCCACCGAGACCGCGGACGTGGCGAGCCCGTACTCGAGCATCAGGTCCCAGCCGATCACCCATGCGGCCAGCTCGCCGAGCGTGGCGTACGAATAGGTGTAGATCGAGCCGGCCACGGGAATGGTCGAGGCGAACTCGGCGTAGGCGAGCGCGGCGAAGCAGCAGGCCACGGCCGCGATCAGGAACGCGATCATGAGCGCCGGGCCGGCCTGCACGGCGCCCGTGCCGGTCAGCACGAAAATGCCGGTGCCGATGATCGCGCCGATGCCGAGAAAGGTGAGGTCGAGTGCGCCGAGTGCTTTTTTCAGGCCAGCGCCCTGGGCGCTCGCCTGCAACATGTGCTCGACGTTCTTCTTGCGAAAGAGGGACATTTGGCGGGGAACTCCACGTAAAACGCGCGAAGGCGAGGAGCTGGAGCGGTGGTTCACCCGTGGTTGACCCATGATTGACCTACGCCCGCCTGCGCCGGCTTCGCGTGCCGGATGTCTTTGGGGGAAACCCTAAATTTTAGCGGAAGTCGCGCGCGAGACCGGTCGAGCAGGGTCGGAAACACTCGTTTGACGCGGACGATTCCGCCGCAATCCGGGACGCGCGAGCGCGATCCTTGCCGGGACCCGCGCGAACGGCGCAATTCATTTCCGGATCAACGGGTTGTGGCGAGAAGGCCGCCTTGATGCCGCAGGGGCGCCGCGATGTCAGGCGTTGACGGTCGGCGAGAGGTCGACGAGCCGGTTGCTCATCACATAGAAGGTCAGCTCGGCGTTGTTGGTGAGCTTCATCTTTTCGAGCAGGCGTGTGCGGTAGACGCTCACCGTCTTCACCGACAGCGAGAGCGCGTGGGCGATGTCCGTGAGACGCTTGCCCGAGGCAAGCATGCACAGCGTCTGGTATTCGCGGTCGGAGAGCTTCTCGTGGGGCAGCTGCTCGCCGTCCACCAGTACGTAGTCGGCGAGCGCTTCGGCCATCGCCGGGCTCACGTACTTGCGGCCCGCGGCGACCTGCTGGATCGCGGAGATCATCTGCGCGGCGTCCACCGTCTTCGACAGATAGCCGGCCGCGCCCGCCTTCAGCGCGCGCACCGCGTATTGATCCTCGCGATACATCGAGAACATCAGCACCGGCACGCGCGGCGCCTTTTTCTTGGCGCGCTTGAGCACCTCCACGCCGTTCATGTCCGGCAGCGAGATGTCGAGCAGGACCACGTCGCACACGTGTTTCGCGATCGCGGCGAGCGCCTCGGCGCCCGTTTGCGCCTCGATCACCTCGGCGGCAATGCCGCGGTCGAGCAGCAACTGGCGAACGCCCTGGCGCACGACGGCATGGTCGTCGACGAGCAGGATGCGATGGGTCATGAGCGGGCGCCTTCTTTGATGAGGAGGGGCGAGGCGGAATGCGAGACGCCGAGCAGCGCGTCCCACGCGAAGCGCGCACGCACGGTCGTGCCGCGCGGGGCGGCTTGCTGCCGGGCGTCGTCGTGGCGCGCGCGCGCGATGCCGCCCTTGACGGCGCGCAGCGAGCCGCCGAAGGCGGCGCAGCGCTCGCGCATGCCGGCGAGGCCGTAGTGGCCGGAGCGGCTCGTGCCTTTGTCTGTGCTGTCGTCGCCATGACCGTTCGTCAGGCTGCGACGCGTGCGGCCCGCGGCGCGCGCGAGGCCGATGCCGTCGTCGGCGATGGTGAGCGTGAGGTGGCGCGCCGTGCTTTCGAGCCGAACCTCGGCGCACGTGGCCTGCGCGTGGCGCGCCACGTTGGCGAGCGCCTCCTGGGCGACGCGGAACACAGCGAGCGCGGCCTCGGCGGGCAGGCGGGCGAGGCGCGCGTCGTCGCTGGCGCCGGCTACGCTTGCGGCGAGGCCCGTGCGCGCCGCGAAGCCGTGCACCCAGCTCGACAGCGCGGGCGCCAGGCCCGCGTCGAGGTGCGGCGCGTGCAGGCCGTCGAGCACCTGGCGCATCGCGCCGGTGGCGGCTTCGAGCGAGCGGGCGACGAGCGCGAGCGCCTCGGCGCATTGCGGCGGGGCGTTGGCGGGCAGCCAGGTGTGGACGTTGGCGAGTGCGAAGTGCGTGGCGGCGAGTTCCGCGCCGACGCTGTCGTGCAGGTCGCGCGCGAGCTGGTGGCGGACGGCTTCGTCGGCGTGAATGGACTGGGCGGCGCTGCCGTGGGCAAGCGTGCGGCTCGCGCGCCGGCGTGCGCCGCGTGCTGGCGCGGCAATCTGCCGATGCGCGCGGTCGAGGCCTTCGAGCGCGGCCACCGTGGCCGCCTCGTCGGCCGCAGCGGACCATGCGAGGAGGGCGAGGCCGTCGACGCCATGAGCGGCGCGCGGCGCATCGCTGGCGGGCGTGCGCGCGTTCGGCGCGGCGAATCTCGACGTATCCATCATTCCCCCGTTCAGGAACCGGTTCCTGCTGTCAGACGTCCGTCGGGATTTCGCCTCCCCGGCGTGACGGCGAACAGCACGGCGCAGCGTAACGAAATTTACAACCAGTAACAACCTGGCTCTGCCCCTGGACACGTATCAGGGTGTCCAATGTTGCATTGCGATAATATCTTAAAAAAGGAAAAACTTCAGGCTGGACAAGGGTTAGCGGCCAAACTTCAGGTGTCGCATGAGGTCGCAGGCCTTTGTCATGTAGGAAAAATACTGACAGGAAAGGTATCGCATTTGTGTGACAACTGTAACCGCGCCAACGACAAAGTAAAGGGCCAAAATAAAGCGCGCAGGCGAAAAAAAACCGGAGCGCGAGGCTCCGGTTCTTCGTGTCGCGAGCGACCTGTGACGGGCGCTTAACCGACGAACGCCTTTTCCACCACGTAGTGACCCGGCTGGTTGTTGCTGCCTTCCGTGAGGCCGGCCTTTTCGAGCAGCTCGACGGTGTCGCGCAGCATGTGTGTGCTGCCGCAGAGCATGATGCGGTCGCGCTCGGGCGAGAACGGCGGCAGATCGAGGTCTTCGAACAGCTTCTTCGTGTCGATCAGTTCGGTGATGCGGCCGCGGTTGTCGAACACTTCGCGCGTGACGGTCGGGTAGTACACCAGCTTTTCGCGCACGATTTCGCCGAGGTATTCATGCTCGCGCAGTTCTTCGGTGATGAAGTCCTTGTACGCGAGTTCGTCGACGAAACGGCAAGTGTGCGTGAGCACGATCTTGTCGAAGCGGTCGTAGATGTCGGGGTCCTTGATGATCGACATGAACGGCGCGAGGCCCGTGCCGGTCGAGAGCAGCCACAGCACCTTGCCGGGCAGCAGGTTGTCGGCCACCAGCGTGCCGACGGGCTTCTTGCCGATCAGCACCTTGTCGCCGATCTTCAGGTGCTGCAGGCGCGACGTGAGCGGGCCGTCCGGCACCTTGATGCTGAGAAACTCTAGATGCTCTTCGTAGTTGGCGCTCGCGAGCGAGTACGCGCGCATCAGCGGCTTGCCATCGACTTCGAGGCCGACCATGGTGAACTGGCCGTTGTCGAAACGCAGGGCCTGGTCGCGCGTGCAGGTGAAGCTGAAAAGCGTGTCGGTCCAGTGATGGACGCTCAGAACGGTTTCTTCGGTGAATTTGCTCATGGTTCCTGAAGTGCGAAACAAGCGCCGCCTGACTGCGGCGACCCTGCCGGCCTGCTGTCCAGTACAGCGTAGCTTTGACGATATGCCCGGGACCCGGCGGCCTGGCCTTACGCCACGGCAGGCAAGTCCCTGTTGTTTTGCCAGTTCGCCCCGCTGCGAACGAGGCGCAATCCGCTATTTTACCGCGCTCGAGCCGCAAGGACCCGGTCGATCCTGCTCGTCGATCTGCCTGGACCGGGTTGGGTCCCCTGCGCGGCAAGGGAGGGTGGCTCGCTGCGGCGGTATGGTGGCATCCGCGCGCGGGCGCAACACGCAACGGCGAGGACGGCTGGCGACGGCAAAAGGGGGCGGCGCGGGTCAAACTTCGCCCGGCTTCGCGGGCCGGAGCGGACCTTGCCAGGACCCGCGAGAGCGGGTTTCCTGTTGCTGGCGGCACGCGCCAGATTGCGAAAACGCGATCAGCGTGTGCGAATTTTCGGCTAAATGATACCGGAAGGTCTGACAGCCCGCAGCATTGACCCTGCTGGCGGGGCAGTTTCGGCGCGGCTTTTAGGCGCCGATGCGCGCGTAATGGCGCCATTTTCGGCGCTGCAGCGGTGGTGCGACGGTGCGCCGCGGCGCGCGAGGAGCCCGAGGCGCATGAGCGCGCCCTAGCGGTCGGCCGCGAGCTTCACGCCGAGACCGATCAGCGCGGCGCCGCAAAACGCATCAATCGGGCGGCGCAGGCGGCGGTAGCCGCGCTGGGTGCGGTCGTCGGCGAACAGGAAGGCGAGGCTGCAATGCCAGCCGAACGACATCGCGGCGACCGTGGCGAGCGCGACGCCATAGAACCACAGCGGCGGATGCGCCGGAAACACGGCCGCGAACACGCTGGTCCAGAACACGCACGACTTGGGGTTCGTGAGGCAGGTGATGAGTCCCGCGCGCCAGGTACGCAGCCACGCGCGCCGGTCGGCGAGAGGCGGCGGTGCGACGGTGGCCTGTGCCGCGGCGGCCAGCTCGCGGCGCACGCCGGAGCGCAGCAGCTTGAGCCCGAACCAGACGAGATAGAGCGCGCCGCCCACGCGCACGCCGTTGTAGAGCCAGCCGACGTGCTGCAGCACGGCCGCGAAGCCGAGCATGGCGAGCGCCGCCCAGAGTGTCGAGCCGACGCCCACGCCCGCCGCCGAGGCGACGCCCAGACCGCGCCGGCCGGCGAGCGAAAGCTGCGTGACCATGAAGAAGTTCGGGCCAGGGCTGATGAGCGCAAACAGATAGACGACAACGATTTGCAGCAGCGTGGCGAGGTAATGCATCTGAGGAGACCAGACGAAACGCGCGGCGCGCGCGACGCGACATATTAGCGCGGGCTTGCGCGTGCCGGTGGCCGCGATCGGGAGAGTGTCGCGCGGATGCTTCGGGTGAGCCGCGCGCCGCTGCCCGGCGCGTCAGTCTTCGAGCCGCAGGCGCGCCATGTACGGCAGGTGATCGGAGAGCCAGGCGGTCTCCTGCGCGGGCTGGATCAGCTCGACGGGCTTGAGGCCCCGCACGAACATCTTGTCGAGCGCAAGCGCCGGCGAGAAGGCCGGAAAGGTGCGCGCCGGCTCGCCAAGCAGCGTCGCGACTTCCTGCAGCCCATGCTCGGCGAAGAGCGGTACGGAGTCGTTGCGCCAGTCGTTGAAGTCGCCCGCCAGCACGAGCGGCCCCTGCGGCGCTTCCTTCACGATCCAGTGCGCGATCCAGTTCATCTGCCGCAGCCGCGCGCTGCGCGTAAGCGCAAGGTGCGCGCACAGCAGCGTGACGGACTGCCCGGCGATGTTTGCGCGCGCAACGAGCAGCCCGCGCCGCTCGAAGCGGTGCGCGGAGATGTCCCAGCGTCCGCCCAGATCGAGCGGATGCGGCGAGAGAATCGCATTGCCGTGCCGCCATGAAGGCTTGAACACGTTGGGCCCGAGGGCGATCTGCAATTCGAGCGCGGTGGCGATTTCGGTGGCCTGGCAGTGCCAGACGTCGTCGAGCGGGTCGCCCAGCTGCGCGCCGAAGGCCGAGGCGAGCACCGGCTGCGGCAAGCGGCGGGCCATCGCTTCCTGCAGAAACCAGGCGTCGGCATGGGTGGACTGCACCCAGCGCCGCATCGCCTCCCAGGCCTCGAAGCCCAGCGGCGAGCGGCCCTTGTGCAGATTCCAGCTCACGGCGACGAAGTCTTTGCTCAGTGAGGTGTCGATGAGCGGCTGTTCGGGATTTCGCATGCGTTTTTTTCTAACGGATTGGGTCACGCCGGGTCGTGCATTGGATCGGTGCGGTCACTGTGCGGACGGCGGCGCGAGTATCGCGCGCACCCGGTACGCCAGGGAGGGGTTCTGGTCGACGATCTGCCAGGTCACCCACTGCCCATCGGGCACGATCAGGCCCGGATGGCTCGCGTTCACCTGGCGCGGCTGCGGCGGCAGCCGGCAGCCTTCGGGCGTTGTCGGCACGGCGTCGCTTTCGAGCGTTTCCTGCGCCTCGACCGACAGGACGACCAGGTTCGCGCGCACCTGCAACGGCGAAACGGTGATCGTGCGCGACAGATCGATGCTGCCTGCCGGCTGATCCTTGCAGCCCACGTTGTGCGAGACGACCTTGTGATGCGTGTCCGTATGCGCCTGGCCGATCGAGGTCGTGCCATTGAACGCGTCGATTTGCTGGCCGTCGCGCATGACCTGCAGCTCCCACTGAACAGCGCCCTGGGTCACAGGCGCCGCCTCGGGCGCCACTGCGGCCGCGGCGGGTGCCGCGGGCGGCGGTGGTGGCGGGGGCGTCACGGCGCGTGAGGTCGCGGGAGGCGGCGGGGGCTGCGCCGGCGCTTGCGCGCCCGGCAGGATGGGGGGGGCCGAAGGCGTCGTATAGGCCGGCTGCGCCGTTGCCTGCGCCAGCGCGCACACGCTCGTTCCAGCGAGGGCGGCCAGGAGCAGCAGGGCAAGGCAATGTTTCCACAACTTCATATGGGTGGCTCCGTGCACGGCGCCGCGCGAAGCGACAGTGTCGGCGACGCTACGGCGGGGCGGGTACGTTCTGACCATCGATCCTATACCGGGTTCGCAAACGCCGGACCGCAGCGGTTCATGAGAGATGGGGACGCGGCGGGCGCGCTTCAACCATCGTGCGCCGAACGATTGGTTATTGAAGTGCAACAAACATAAATCTGTTTGCGGTGTTTTGGCGAAAATTGTTGTCGTGGTTGCAACGGTGACTTGTTGCTTATCGGGATGGTTTTTCGATAGCCCGTGTTTACACTGGCTTCGACGTGTCCGGCACGTTGTCCGGATTCCGCCGGCTGGCCAGCATGGGTTGCAAAGCTTGCCGGGCATCGCCTCGAAGGAGCATCGCCATGAAGCAGTCCGTTACGCTTGCTGCCCTGCTGGTCAGCGCCGCCACCGCCCTTGCCGCCGCGCCCGCATTCGCGGGCGGCGATGCGGCGACGCCGGCGGTTCAATCGCTTCCCGTCGCGGCGGTCGCCACGAACGCCCCGAAGACGCGCGCCCAGGTGAAGGCCGAGCTGGCCAGCGCCCGTGCGCACGGCGAATTGAGTCTGGACCCGAATTCGCCGGCTTATCCGCAGCAATACGCGATGGGCGGCTATACCGCGCCTCGCGAGCAGGCTGCAGGCTTCTTCCACGCTCGCAACGTCGCCAACTGACACCTCGGCCGGTGCGCGGCGACAAACTTTCTCTGTTCCCTTCCGCTCTTTCCTTGCGAGAGTCTGGCGTAGCCTCCCCGCCGCGCGGCGTACAATTTTTGTCACGCGGCGGCGCGCGTTGTGCGCTGCTGACCCCATGGCAGAGAGGATCGCGGCGCGGCTGGCTTGCCTGCCGGCGCTGCGAAGGCGGAACGCAGGGACATGGACCAGATCGAATGCGTGGTGATCGGCGCGGGCGTGGTCGGCCTCGCCGTAGCGCGTGCGCTTGCCGCGCGCGGGCGCGAGGTGATCGTGCTCGAAGCCGCCGAGGCCATCGGCACCAGCACCAGTTCGCGCAATAGCGAGGTCATTCACGCCGGGCTCTACTACCCGCGCGGCTCGCTCAAGGCCACGTTGTGCGTGCGCGGGCGCGAAATGCTCTACGAGTACTGCGCGTCGCACAACGTCACGCACGCGCGCTGCGGCAAGCTGCTCGTCGCCACGGCGGCGAACCAGATTCCGCAGCTCGAGGCGATTCGCGCGCGCGGCAAGGAAAACGGCGTGTTCGACCTCACGCGCATCAGCGGCAGCGAGGCGCTCGCGCTCGAACCGGCGCTCGAATGCGTCGCGGCCGTGTACTCGCCGCAAACCGGCATCGTCGACAGCCATCAGCTCATGCTCGCGCTGCAAGGCGACGCCGAGCGCGACGGCGCCGTGATCGCGCTGAAGTCGCCGGTCGAATCGATCGATGCGCTGGGCAGCGGCTTCACGGTGCGAACGGGCGGCGACGCGCCCTTCGATATCCGCGCCGGCTGCGTCGTCAATAGCGCGGGCCTGTATGCGACGAAGCTCGCCAAACGCATTCGCGGGCTCGACGCGCGCCACGTGCCGCCGTTCTATCTGGCGCGTGGTAATTACTTCAGCGTGTCGGGTCGCGTGCCGTTCTCGCGTCTCATCTACCCGATGCCCAACGACGCCGGCCTCGGCGTGCATCTCACGCTCGATCTGGGCGGCCAGGCGCGCTTCGGCCCCGACGTCGAATGGATCGATGCGGTCGATTACGACGTGGATCCCCGCCGCGCCGATTCCTTCTACGCGCAGATCCGCACCTACTGGCCCGCGCTGCCCGACGGCGCGCTGCAGCCGGCCTACGCGGGCATCCGCCCGAAGCTCTCCGGGCCGGGCGAACCGGCCGCCGATTTCATGATCCAGGGCGCGGCGTCGCACGGCGTGCGCGGCCTCGTGAACCTGTTCGGCATCGAGTCGCCGGGGCTCACGGCTTCGCTGGCGATCGCGCAGCGCGTCTGCGAGATGGCTTCGTTCGATTGATCGGGCTTTGCTTGCGCCCTTCTTCCAATGAGCGGCATCATGCCGCTCACTTATCTCCAGCATTGCAGCGTCACCGGGGCTTGCTTCGTTGTTAAGCTTCTTCGCGACGCCGCCACCAGAGCGGCTCAGAGGCATGCGCGGCACGCGCCACACAAAAGCGCCGCGCGCAAACCCAGCGAACGCATCGCCACAATACTGGAGTGAGTCATATGAAATCGTCCCGCCGCAGCTTTCTGATCACGAGCATCGGCGTCGCTTCGACGCTCGCGCTTTCGCGCCAGGCCTTCGCCGACGCGCCCAGGGCTGCCGAATCCGATCCCACCTCCCAGGCGCTCGGCTACAAGCTCGACGCGACCAAGGTCGACAAGGCCAAGTTCGCGAAGTACGCCGCCGGCCAGGACTGCAGCAACTGCACGTTCTACCAGGGCAAGGCCACCGACGCGTTCGCGCCGTGCCCGATGTTCGGCGGCAAGCAGGTCGCGGGCAAGGGCTGGTGCAGCGCCTATAACAAGAAGGCGTGATGAACCGGCGCGGGCGGCGCAGTGCGTAGACCCCACACGCCTCGCTGCCCGCGCCCGTCGATCATGAAAGCGCAAGCGCGCTAGCGGCGCGCCTGCAGCAAGGGCGGCCGGCGGTTGAACCACGGGCGCGCCGCCTCCAGTTGCGCCGCGAGGCGCAGCAACAACGCGTCGTTGCCCTCGCGTGCGGCGAACTGAACGCCGATCGGCAGCCCACGTGCGTTCCACGCGAGCGGCACCGACATCGAAGGCTGGCCCGTCAGGTTGAACAGCTCCGTGCAGCCCGCCCACGCGAACGCCTTGTTCGAGGCTTCGGTCAGCAGCTTTCTCATCAGCACTTCCACCGGCATGGCCGTGACCGCGCGCATCTGGATGCGCTCGCTCTGGCTCGGCTTCAATTCGCCGATTTTCACCGGCGGCGCCGCGAGCGTCGGGCACAGCAGCACGTCGTAGCGCTTCATCAGGTCGGCGAGCTGCGCCGTGATGCGCTGCTGCACGTCGAGCGCCGCGGGCAGCTCGCGCTCGCCGAGTTTCTGGCCGATGTGCGCCATGGCCCAGGTTGCGATCTCGAACTCCCGGCGGCGCGGCTTCGTGCCCGTGATGTCGTCCGCGTGCAGCACGTACTGTTCGGCCACCACCGACCACAGCATCAGAAACGCCTCGCGCGCCTGCGCGTAGTTCACGGGCAGCGAATATGGCTCCACGCGATGGCCGAGCGACGTGAGCAGCTCGGCGGCGTCGTCGAGTGCGCTGCGCACTTCGGGCGAAACCGTGTCCGCGAACATCGGCTCGGTCAACAGCGCGATGGCGAGCGGCTTCGATCCGTCGAGCGGCGCGCGCGCGGCGGCGAGGAAGGTGCCGGGCGCGCCGGCAGGCAGCGCGGGGTCGCCGGCGATGAGGTCGAGCATCAGCGCGCTGTCACGCACGCTGCGCGAAACGGCGAGATCGACGCCGAGCGCGCCGGGCGGCGGCGGCACGTCGGACGCCGGCTGGAACGCGCGCGACGGCTTGAAGCCGAAGAGCCCGCAGCACGACGCCGGAATGCGGATCGACCCGCCGCCGTCGGACGCATGCGCGAGCGGCACGATGCCCGCCGCGACCGAGGCGGCCGCGCCGCCGCTCGAGCCGCCGGGCGTGTGATCGAGGTTCCACGGGTTGCGGCAGGGGCCGAACAGATCGGGTTCGGTATAGGGCATCTGCCCGAGTTCCGAGGCGCTGGTCTTGCCGAAGATGTTCAGGCCCGCGGCGCGAAAACGCGCGACCACGGGCGCGTCCGCGGTGGGGATGTAGTGGCGGTAATGGCGGCTGCCGAGCGTCATGCGCAGCCCGGCCACCGCCGCACCGAGGTCCTTGACGAGAAACGGCACGCCCGCGAGCGGCCCTTCGCTCAGCGTGCTCACGCCGTTGCCGGACGCCTCGATGCGCCGCGCGCGCTCGCGCGCCGCTTCATAGTCCTTGAGGACGATGGCGTTGATCGCAGGATTGGTGGCTTCCGCGCGGGCGATGGCGGTGTCGAGCAACTCGCGCGCGCTCACCTCGCGGCGGCGCACGAGATCGGCGAGGCCGATGGCGTCGTATTCCAGATAGTCGGACTGCAAGGCGCGCACTCCTCGTCGTCGGGTTGGGGACGGGCTGGGGCAATACGGGCTACGCAAGGAGTGTAAGCGGGCGGCGCGCCCGCCGGGTTTGTCGTTGCGCGCGCATCGATGCGTCAAGGGGTGCGCGCACAACGACAGACGGGCGGCGGCAAGGCATCATCGCGACAACCGCCGCCGCCCGAAGGGTATTACAGATGCTCGGCGAGGAAGCTCAGCGTGCGGCCGTGCGCGAGCGCCGAAGCGTGCTGGTTGTACGAGGCGCGCGCCGAGCAGTTGAAGCCGTGATCGGCGTTCGGGTACAGGTGGAACTCGGCGTTCGGGCGGCCCGCGAAGCGCTCCTTCACCTGGCCCACCGCCGACAGCGGAATGCCGTGATCGAGTTCGGCGTAGTGGAAGAGAATCGGCCTGGTGACCTTGTCGGCGAGATCGAGCTGATTCTGGATGCCGCCGCCGTAGTAGGACACCGCTGCATCCACCGAGCCGCCGGCGGCCGCGAGGTAGGCAAGGCGGCCGCCGAAGCAGTAGCCGATCGCTGCGACCTTGCCCGTGCACTCGGGCAGCGCGCGCAGCGCGGCCGCCGTCGCGGCGATGTCGTCGACCACGAGGTTGACGTCGGTCTTTTGCATCAGCGCGATGCCGCGATCGCGGTCCGCGCCCACGTAGTCGAGCTCGACGCGCGGGGCCGCGCGCCAGAACACGTCGGGGGCGATCGCCACGTAGCCGTCGAGCGCGTATTGCTCGACGACGTCGCGGATGTGCCCATTCACGCCGAAGATCTCCTGCAGGATGACGATGCCCGGGCCCTTGCCGCCCTTGGGCAGCGCGAGGTACGCGCCGAAGCTGTCATTGCCGGCGGGAATGTCGATCCATTGGGTCGAAACGCTCATGTTGTTTCTCCGTCTTCATCAATGAGTCATGCGACGCGCCGCAGCGCTCTGCCAGGCGGCTCGCATACTGCCCGCGGCGCGTCGCGAAATCGGGGAGCCAGTTTGCCATAGGCCCTTGACCCTCTGCAGCGCACGCCACGGAAAACGCGTTCTCGCAAGCGGATCGTAATGATCTCGATTATTCATTATTCGGCCACGAGGGCTTTGGCTAGAGTCGGTAGCGATTCGTACCGTCATCGCTCGTTCCGCCATACAAGGATCGCCTCATGAGTTCTGCTCCCGCGTTGCGCACATCGCCCGACTTTTCCACGCCGTTCAGCCGCCGCTTCGGTTTGCGCCTGCCGCTCGTGCAGGGGCCGATGGCGGGCGGCCCGACCACGCCCGCACTCGTCGCGGCGGTGTCCAGCGCGGGCGGGCTCGGTTTTCTCGCCGGCGCGGCGCTCGCGCCCGAAAAGATCGCGAGCGAAGTCGCCGCGATTCGCGCGCTCACGGGCAAGCCCTTCGGCGTGAATCTCTTCGTGCTCGACCCCGCACATCCCGACGAGGCCACTGTGCGCCGCGCGCTCGACGCGATCGATCCGGTGGCCGCGCAGCATGGCTTGCCGCCCGGTGAGGCGCTCGCACGTTACGCGCCCGACTTTCGCGCGCAACTGGACACGGTGATCGCGCTGCGCGTGCCGGTGGTGAGCTTCACGTTCGGCCTGTTGCCCAAGGCCGATGTTGCGCGCCTGCAGGCAGCGGGCAGCTACGTGATGGGCACGGCGACGCACGTGGCCGAAGCCCTCGCGTGGCGCGACGCGGGTGCGGATGCCATCGTCGCGCAAGGCGCCGAGGCGGGCGGGCACCGCGGCACGTTCATCGGCGAGGCGCCGCACGCGCTCGTCGGCACGATGGCGCTGGTGCCGCAACTCGTGGATGCCGTCGAGGCGGCCAGCCTGCCGGTGCTGGCGGCGGGCGGCATCATGGACGGGCGCGGCATCGTCGCGGCGCTCGCGCTCGGCGCGCAAGGCGTGCAGATGGGCACCGCGTTTCTCGGCTGCGCGGAAAGTGCGATTCCCGCCGACTGGAAGGCGCGGCTGCGTGGGTCGACGGATACCGCGACCTCGGTCACGCGCGCGATCACCGGGCGCCACGCGCGCGGCATTCGTAATCCGCTCATGCAGCAACTCGAGGCGCGGCCCGAGACGGTCGCGCCGTACCCCGTGCAGAACGCGCTCACGCAGCCGTTGCGGCAGCGCGCCGCGCGCGAGAACGACGGAGATTATCTTTCGCTGTGGTCGGGGCAGGGCGCACCGCTTTCGCGCACGCGCGAGGCCGGTCTGGGCGCAGCGCAAATCGTTGCGACGCTCGATGCCGAATCGCGCGCGCTTCTCGGCAAACTACTCGGCAAACTACTCGGCGAACGACCCGGCAAGCTCAGTCACGACGCGTGAGGTATCTGGCCGCATGAGATGCGGGTCTGCAACGCGTCGGCGTCCGAAATTAATCGAATGCTTACTTGAACCGGCACGCGCAAAAAAAACGCGTGCCCGACGCGCGCGCAACTCGCAAACGTTATCGCGAATGCGAGGGATTTTCATATGGTCGCAAGGCGTCCTGGTGTATTCCCGCAACGCGTGCGCTAACACACCAATAACTCCCGTCAAATAATCCAAAAAACGATTCGCGCGGGACCCCTCAGGGAATCTCCCAATAATTGGATCCAAAGTCGGGATGCCTTATTACATAAGGCTTGCGGTCGATTGATCAGGGTTTCGAACTGTTCTTGCACCACGCATATTGGTACTCGCACCAATATCTGAAAAAAATCCCCCAAATTAATTTGATCACCTACACTTGCGCGCAAGTATGGATGGGCGGCCCGCCATGAACGGACCATTCGCCATGCTGGCCAGGTGCATCAAGGATGCATCCTGCGTGGTCGTCCGCACGGGGAGCGACACGTTCGGGGCGCGGGAGCACTGGGCGATTACGTAGCTTTTGGGTTCGAAACTGGAGACTTACATGACTATCAAGCTTCACAAGCTGTTGCCGATCAGCGCTGCGGCCATTATGTTCGCGTCGTTCGCAACGGCAGCGAGCGCAGACGTTACGGTCAAGATTGGCCACGTCGCGCCGCTTACGGGTGGGATTGCGCACCTCGGTAAAGACAACGAAAACGGCGCACGTCTCGCAGTCGAAGAGATCAACGCGAAGGGCCTCATGGTCGGCGGCCAGAAGGTCACGCTCGTGCTCGACGCACAAGACGACGCGGCTGACCCGCGCACGGCCACCCAGGTCGCGCAGAAGCTCGTCGACGACAAGGTCGTTGCCGTCGTCGGCCACCTGAACTCGGGCACCTCGATCCCGGCATCGAAGATCTACAGCGATGCAGGCATCGTGCAGATCTCGCCGTCGGCCACGAACCCGGCCTACACGCAACAAGGCTTCAAGACGACCTACCGTGTCGTGGCGACCGACGCCCAGCAGGGCCCGGCGCTCGCGAACTACGCGGCGAAGAACCTGAAGGTCAAGACCGTTGCCGTGGTGGACGACTCGACGGCTTATGGCCAGGGTCTCGCGAACGAGTTCGAGAAGACGGCCAAGTCGCTCGGCATGAACGTGCTGTCGCATGACGCGACGAACGACAAGGCCGTGGACTTCCGCGCCATTCTGACGAAGATCAAGGGCGAAAACCCCGACGCGATCATGTACGGCGGCATGGACGCCACCGGCGGCCCGTTCGCCAAGCAAGCCAAGCAGCTTGGCCTGCGCGCGAAGGTGCTCGCGGGTGACGGCGTCTGTACCGACAAGCTGGCCGACCTCGCCGGCGACGCGACCGACAACATCGTGTGTTCGGAAGCGGGCATGGCGCTCGAAAAGATGCCGGGCGGCAAGGAATTCGAAGCCAAGTTCGAGAAGCGCTTCGGCCAGCCGATCCAGATCTACGCGCCGTTCACGTATGACGCTGTGTACATCATCGTCGACGCCATGAAGCGTGCGAACTCGACGGATCCGGCAAAGATCCTCGCCGAAATGCCGACGACGGACTACAAGGGCGTGATTGGCGAGACGACCTTCGATTCGAAGGGCGACCTCAAGCACGGCGTGATCTCGCTGTACAACTACAAGTCGGGCAAGAAGTCGCTGCTCGACGTCGTGAAGATGTAAATCGCGCTTAGCGCGTATTTACCGATTTCGCTCACGCGATTGGAAAAGCCCGCGGCTCAGTTTGGAACTGGGCCCGCGGGCTTTTTTTCGTTTGGGGTTGCGCGTGACGCAGTGATCGATGCGCTCTCAGATCCCCAGCCGCCGCAACACCTTCGGCCCCGCTAACGCCACGAGCGCCGCGCACAACGCCACCACGGCCAGCCCGACGGTGAGGTTGGTCACCTGCGTGATGCCGCCGATCACCACCGGCCCGAACAGCAAACCGAAATACGCAATGCCCGCGACGTGCGCGAGCCCTTCGGCCGCGTGAATGCCTTTCACGCGCGCGGCGGCCGCGAACAGCACCGGCATCATGTTGGCGAGGCCCAGGCCCATCAGCGTGAAGCCCGTGAGCGCGGTGAACGAGAACGGCAGCAACAGCGCGCCGATCATGCCCGCGCACGCGAGCGAGGCGCTCGCCATCACGAGCTGCGGCGCGCCAAAGCGTGCGCGCACGGCGTCGCCGGCGAAGCGCGCCGCGGCCATGCCGCCCGAGAACGCCGCGTAGGCCGCGCTGGCGAGCGCGGGCGTGGAGAGCACCACGTCGCGCATGTAGACCGTGGCCCAGTCGTACATCGCGCCTTCGGCGATCAGGGCGATGAGCGCGATGGCGCCGAGCGCCCAGAGCGCGGGCGTGCGCCAGCGGTTGCCGGTTTTCGCGTGCTCCCCGTGCGTGGCGTGCGGCACGTGTGGCAGGACGGCCGGGCACGAGACGAACAGCACGAGCGCCGCCAGTGCCGAAGCGAGAAAGAGATGCAGCGCCGGCGCCATGCCGCGCGCGAGCAGCGCGCCGCCAATCGCCGCGCCCGCCATGCCGCCCAGGCTGAACATGCCGTGCAGCCCCGACATGATCGGCTTGGCGACGGCTTCTTCCACGGCGCTCGCTTCGGCGTTCATGGCGACGTCGAGCGTGGCCATGCCTACGCCGAAAAAGGCGAGCACGACGATCAGCATCCAGTAATACGGGACCACGAGGATCAGCGCGCCGCACACGGACATCGTCAGGCCGCCGGTGAGGCAGGCGCGGCGCGAGCCGACGCGCGCGATCCAGCCGCCGATGGTCGTCATCGCGGCGATCGAGCCGCCCGCGACCGCGAACAGCGCGTAGGAGAGCAGCGCCGGGCTCAGATGGAACTTGTCGCGCACCGTGGGCACGTGCACGCCCCACGACGCGTACATCATGCCGGCGACGAAAAACAGCGCCATGGTCGCGATGCGCGCGCGATGGCGCGTGGCGGCGGGCAGCGCCCGATGATGGGCGGCTGGGCTCGCGACGGCGAGGGCGGGATCGGTCGGTCGGTCGGACACGGGAATTCCGGGCAGAAGGAAGAGAAGGGACCAGGAAGGCGCCTGAAAGCAAACGATGATTCTAACGAAGGTGCGACCGGCCTGTCGCAGCGCGTTGGCCGGGCCGGCTGCTCTAATATCGGCAGAATCCATCGTTCGATTCGAGGATGCGCCCTTGAAGATTCCCGCTCACGCCCCGCTGCATCTGCTGCACCAGACGCCCACCGGCACGCTCGCCACGCACTCGCGCGAGCCGCGCGGTTTCCCGTATCCCACGCTGCTGCCGTTCGCGGTCGACGCGCGGCATCGTCCGGTGATCCTGGTGAGCCGCCTGGCCGAGCACACGCGCAATCTGCTCGACGACCCGCGTGCGGGCTTTCTCGTCGCGCACGCACCCGACGCCGACGTGCTGAACGCCCCGCGCGCCACCCTGCTCGGCCGCTTCGAACCGGTCGCGCCGGTCGATTCAGCCGCCCAGGAAGCGAACGAGGCGCTGGCGCGGCGCTACGTGCGCTATCACCCGGACGCCCCGCGCTATCTCGCACTCGGCGACTTCACCTTCTGGGTCATGCACGTCGAGCGGCTGCGCTATATCGGCGGCTTTGGCGCGATGGGCTGGATGGACGGCGCCGACCTCGACACGCTCACGCCGCTCGCTCCGGCCGACGAAACCACGCTGATCCGCTTCTTCGAAGCGCACCCCGCGCGACGCGTTGGCCTGGATCTCGCCGGTGTGGATCGCTACGGCGCCGATCTCGTGATCGACGGCGCTCGTACGCGCTTCGTTTTCGATGCGCCACAGCTTGATTTGCAATCCTTGCATGCGGTGCTAGCCGACTGCATTGAGCGCCATACGCAATGACGGGGTTTTCCACCCATGCGGGCGTTATTTACCATCATATATAGCGTACGACCTCATGCTGCTTCGCAGCAACCGGTTTCTGTCCCCGCTGATCGGCTCAAAGTTGTCATGCGATGAAATGTTTGATGGATTTCAACGCATTTAATTTTCATCCGCTGCTAATTGTGAGATGTGGATTTATCTGGCAAAAGCGCGATTTAGTAAAAATACCGATTTGCACGGAATGACAAAGAGTTAGAGCCTTGCTGGAAGGCGCTGGATTGGAAATCTGGCTTTAATTATTTTTATTGCTTACACGCATCCTCGCATTCGAATCTGTGTTAATCTCGCCACCGATTTCCGAGGCACGCATCTATCAATCGGCATACTGGCGCGAGATCAGTAGCCATTAAGATCAAACCACAAGGGCACCTATGTCTTCCTACAAGGAACTTCTCGCTCAGCGAGAGAAGCTGGAAAAGCAGATTGAAGAGGCGAAGGCTCGCGAATATGCCGAGGTCCTCGATGAAATCAAGCAGAAAATGGCCGACTACGGCATTACCCTCGCAGAACTCGGTGGCGGCCGCGCCAGCGCCAAAGCCGCGAAGGCAGCCAGCCGTTCGCGTGCGAGCGTCGCGCCGAAATACCGCGATCCCGACAGCGGCAGCACGTGGTCGGGCCGTGGCAAGCCGCCGCGCTGGATCGCCGGTCAAGACCGCGATCGTTTTCTGATCCAGAAGTAAATCAACTCCTCAGCGGCGCGTTTGAACGCGCTGCGCATGGGTGAAAGCAGCCGCGGAGTCGGGCGAGGTATCTCCCGATTCTCGAAAACAAGAAGCCGCGCAGTCCGGGGACGCGCGGCTTTTTGATTTTCTGCGCCACGCGCGATTGGTTCGAAGCGTATCCCTGGCATGAATGAGAATGCGTCTTGGTATTGTAGGCATCTGATTTAAAAGAGATTTTTAGGGCTATCCATAAAATCGACGCACACAGTCGCTACAATCGCGGTTATTCCCTAATTTGCTCTCACGCCGCGCATGACTTCTTCCGCCGCCCCACCGTTATCAGATAAACACGAGGTCGCGCGCCGCACGACGTGGGTCAGCGTTGCCGTCAATTCTGTTCTGGTGGTGCTGCAAATCGTCATTGGCGTGTTTGCGCATTCGCAGGCGTTGATCGCCGATGGCGTGCATTCACTGGCCGATATCGTTTCCGACTTCGTTGTGCTGCTGGCCAACCGGCATAGCGGCGCCAAGCCGGACGCCGATCATAACTACGGCCACAGCCGTTATGAGACCGTCGCGTCGTTATTCCTCGGCGCATTATTGATTGCGGTGGGCGTCGGCATGCTGGTGCGCGCCGGCACGCGCATCATGAATCTCGGCGATATTCCGGCGCTGCACGTGAGCGCGCTGGTCGTGGCGCTCGTCGTGCTGGTTTCCAAGGAAGGGCTCTTTCGCTACATGCTGCGCGAGGCGCAGCGCGTGCGCTCGGCCATGCTGATCGCCAATGCATGGCATGCGCGCTCGGATGCGGCGTCGTCGCTCGTCGTGGCGATCGGCATCGTGGGCAGCCTCGCGGGCGTGCGGCTGCTCGATCCGATCGCGGCGGCCATCGTCGGCTTCATGGTCGCGCGCATGGGCTGGGTGTTCGGCTGGGACGCGCTGCAGGACCTCTCCGACCGCGCGCTCGACGAAGCCGCCGCCGCGGACCTGCGCGCGCTGCTGATGGCCACGCCGGGCGTGCTCGACGTGCACGAGATGCGCACCCGCAAGACCGGCGACCTCGCGCTCGTGGATGCGCACATCCTCGTCGATCCGCTGATTTCGGTTTCGGAAGGGCACTACATCGCGGAGTCGGCGCGCGCTCGCCTGCTCACCGATGCACGCGTGCTCGACGCGCTGATTCACGTCGATCCCGAAGACGACATGCACGTGCGCTCCGTGGCCAACCTGCCCGCGCGCGACGATGTGGCGGCACGTCTGCGAGACGCGCTGGCGGAGCATGGCGTGCACGTCGAAGCGATCACGCTGCACTACTTGAGCACGGGGCTGGAGATTCAGGTGGTGCTGGCCGCGGCGGACGACGCGCGCCGCGTGGCCTCGGTAGATCTGGAAGCGCTGCGCGCGCACCTCGGCGCGAGCAAGCTCGAGATCATGCAGCCGCTCGGTGCGCATGGCGCGCTGGCCGCGCACGACAAACCGCGCGAGACGCATTGAATCGCGCCTCGCGGCCGGCATGCGCACGGCGCGGCAGGGAAGCCGCCACGCCGTTATGGCTTCACAGCGGCAGTTGCGTATCGAACTTGATTTCCCGCAGCACGACGCTCGTGCGCACCTGCGCCACCGCGGGAATGCGGAAGATGCGCTCGTGCAGGAAGGCGTCGTAGGCCTTGATGTCGGGCGCAACGATCTTGAGGATGTAGTCCGATTCGCCCGTGGTGCTGTAACACTCGGTGACTTCGGGGCAGGTGGCGATCTCGCGTTCGAAGGCTTCGACGCCGCCTTCGGTGTGGCGCGTGAGATGGATATGCGCGAGCGCGCAGACGTGCAGGCCAAGCTTTTCGCGATCGAGCAGCGCCGTGTAGCGCTGGATCACGCCCGACTGTTCCATATCCTTGATACGGCGCCAGCATGGCGTGCTGGAGAGCCCCACCTGGTCGGAGATTTCCTGTACCGAACGGCGCGCGTCGAGCTGTAGCAGGCGCAGGATCTTCTGAGAGAACGTATCGAGTGTCAACTGCGCCTCCATTGCGTCGCTGTATTCCTGAATGTTAGAGGCCAGGAGAACAGAACGCAATGCGAAGCGCAGATGATGAGGGAGATTACCTAATTTGCCGGAGCGCTCGCGGCGTTTTGCCCTGAGTCGTCCCCATCAGCGGCGAGCGCGGCTTGCTGTGCGCGCAGGTCGGCCAGCATGTTGCAGAAGAGGGCGCCTTGCTCGATCGCGTCGTCGAGCGCGACATGCGTGTGCGGATGATCGTCGAACCAGTGCTTCGGAAAGCGCGGCTTGATGCACTTGCGGTACGGCAGGCCCGTCATCGCGAAGGCGAGCGTCTTGATGTCGAGCGCCGACCACGAGAACGGGCAACGCCCGGCGAAGCGCATCATGTACCAGAACATGAAGGTGAAATCGAAGCCAGCCGGCATCGCCACGAACACGGGCTTGCCGGGCAGTGCCTCGACCCATTCGACATAGGCGACGAGCGCCGCCGCCGGGTCTTGCAGATCCTTGCGGCACGCGGCCCAGGCTTCGGGCTGCGTCTCCCACCAGGCGGCCTGCACCGGATGCGGCGCCGCGCCTTCGAGCATCTCGAGATTGGCCGAGAACGTGGCGATCAAACGCTTGTCGGCGGTGTACGCCGCCGAAGCGAAACTCAGCATCGAATGCGGGCCGGGAATGGGACCATCGGCCTCGACGTCGGTGCTGACGTAAATCTCCTCAATTGCGGCTTGATTCATCGTACTTTTCACTCTCATCCAGGCACGCCATCTGCGACGTAGGGGTTGGAGCGGCGCTCCTCGCCGAAGGTCGAAACCGGGCCATGGCCCGGCACGAACGTGACGTCGTCGCCCAGCGGCCAGAGCTTGTCGCGGATCGAACGGATCAGGTCCGCATGATTGCCGCGCGGAAAGTCCGTGCGGCCGATCGAACCCGCGAACAGCACGTCGCCGACCGTGGCGACCCGATGCCTGCGGCTGAAGAAGATCACGTGACCCGGCGTGTGCCCGGGGCAGTGATAGACCTCGAGTTCCTCGCTGCCGAAGCGCACCGTGTCGCCGTCTTGAAGCCAGCGCGTGGGCTCGAATGCCTCGGCGTGGCCGAAGCCGAAGCGCACGCTCTGCTGCGGCAACTGGTCGATCCAGAAGCGCTCGTCTTCCTGCGGCCCTTCGATCGGCACGCCGAACTTCGTGGCGAGCGCCTTCGCGCCGGCGCAGTGGTCGAGGTGGCCATGGGTGAGCAGCACCTTTTCCAGCTGCACGCCCTGACGCTCGATCTCGGCCTCGATGCGTTCGAGGTCGCCGCCCGGATCGACGACGGCGGCGCGGTTCGTCGTTTCGTCGACGAGCAGCGAGCAGTTTTGCTGGAACGGCGTGACGGGAATCAGCGTGACTTTCATGCGGGGTTCGTGGGGTTCGGGTCTCGCGGGGCGGGCGCGGCGACGTTTCTAAAGCGACGTTGCGCGCCAGCGGCCCCAGCCAAAGGATCGATTGTACCGGGGTGCAGGAAGCGCCGCCGACGCTGCTCGCGACGGCCTCAATCCCTTGTCTGACAAGGGATGCGGCGGCGCAAGGCGAACGGCTTTGTTACATCAATAGTGAAAAATCATGGAGGTTTGTGAGGCACAGGCGTGACAGGAATAACTTTTGGGTATAATGCGACCCATCACGCACGGAATTCGTGCTTTCAAAGGGCGGTGTGACCTTCGTAAAAAAAGAGGTCGCATACATCGCCGTCAAGCAGTGCTGTCGTTCCAGGCGGGCCGAAAGAGGCTGCCTTACAAGATAGCAAATCAGGTGTCGATCCGTTCGATGCCGCACGTCTTGCCCAGCCAGGTGCCACGCGCCTGCAACGGCCTACATGCCGTGACGCTGGGTGGGGCCTACGCCGCCGTTCCTGTGCGCCGAGAGTTTCCGGCGCGCCTGAACGAGCTTCATCGTTCGATGGCGGCATGTGGGGTCTGGTCAGGCTGCCGGGGACAGGTTGCGCCAGACGTGAAAGATAACTAGCGGTTAGCGGCTTATTAGGGCTGCATCCGGGCATTGGCACGCGTTCGCCTTTTTCATTCCAGGCGAGCGATGGCGAAGCTTTGCCCGCGACCGCCGAAGCCTTTCCGACAACGCGCACACATGGCGCGGGACAGGCTTCGAGAACGTGATGGCAATGTTATGAACCTTAGACTGACTCGACGACGACTCGGGAGTCTCGCAGCCGTGTCCATTCTGGCCGGTTGTGCCATGCCGCCTGCCCAGCAGGACCAGGCATCCAGCGACGCCCTTCGCACGAAGGACGCGGCTTTCACCGCGCCGCAGGGCTACGGCTCCGCGCTCGCTGCGCTGCCCGCATCGGGCACGGCGAAGGACAACTCGCTCGCGAACGCCGAGGCGATCGACGAGAACAGCCCGGACGTCCACTCGTTCCACCAGACCGGCCGCGCCTCGTGGTACGGCCGCGCGTTCCACGGCCGGCGCACCGCAAGCGGCGAGCGCTTCAACATGAAGGCGCTCACGGCTGCGCACCGCACGCTGCCGCTCGGCTCGTATGTGCGCGTGAGCGTGCCCGGCACGTCGAAGTGGGTGGTGGTGAAGATCAACGACCGTGGCCCGTACGCACGTGGCCGTGTACTCGACCTGTCGTATGCCGCCGCCAAGCTCCTTGGCGTGCAGCACGCGGGTACGGCGAAGGTGGACATCGAAGGCCTCACGCGCCAGGAAGCGAAGGCCGCGCAAGCGGATATGCTTGCCGCGAACTCGAACATCGATCACTAAGCGGTTTCGTTTGGGCGTGGCGCTGAGTGCGCCGCGACGCGCCCGAAGCTGAACCGCCTGGTACCGCTGGATGCATATGCGAAGGGCCGCCTGATTGACTCAGGCGGCCCTTCGGTTTTTCTGGCTCGTGTTTTTGACGGCTTCGGCTGGCGGCTCAGTCGTCCTCTTCTTCCTCGCCTTCACCCTTCAATTCCAGCGCCCGCGCGTAGAGCGCATTGCGCGACGCGCCCGTGAGCGCCGCCGCGATCTTCGCCGCGCCCTTCACCGGCACTTCCTGAAGCAGCACGCGCAGGAGCGCGTCGTGATCGGCTTCGCCTTCCGCCTGCTCGCTCGCGCCCTCCACCACCAGCACGAACTCGCCGCGCTGACGGTTCGCATCCCCTGCGAGCCACGTTGGCGCTTCGGCCAGGGTGCCGCTCCAGAGCGACTCGTGTAGCTTCGTCAATTCGCGGGCGATGAGGATGCGGCGCGCGGGACCGAACGCATCGGCGAGCGACTGCACGGTTTCGACGATGCGATGCGGGGCTTCGTAAAACACCATCGCGTGCGTATGCGAGGCGAGCGGCTGCAAGGCGGCCGCGCGTTGTTTGGCCTTGGGCGGCAGAAAACCGAGGAACGTGAAGGTCGAGACCCAGTCGCCGGCAGCGGAAAGCGCCGTCGCGAGCGCGCTTGCGCCAGGCAGCGGCACGACGTTCAGGCCGGCGGCGCGCACGGCGTCCACGAGCTTCGCGCCCGGATCGGAAATGCCGGGCGTCCCCGCGTCCGACACGCAGGCCACGCGCTCGCCCGCGCGCAGAAACTCGATCACGCGCTGCGCCGCCTCGCGCTCGTTGTGCTCGTGCACGGCGACGAGCGGCTTCGAAATGCCGTAGCGCGCGAGGAGCTGGCCGGTGTTGCGCGTGTCTTCGGCGGCGATGCGATCGACGAGGCCGAGCACGTGCAGCGCGCGCAAAGTGATGTCGGCGACATTGCCGATGGGCGTGGCCACGACGTACAGCGTGGCGGCCGGATACTGCTGGGCCTGTGCGAGTTCGAAGGGGGACGAGAGGGACGTCATGACACGCAACGCGCGAAAGCAGGAAAAGAGGCCGACATTGTGCCACGCGGGCGCGAGCGCACCGGAGGGAAGCGGCGCAAACGAACGCGCACGTGCAGACAACTTTTACGCGCGAGCGCAGTCGAATGCCCAACGCCGTGCGACAGGCGCACGTTTCGAGGCGCACGCGCTGGCGTTTTTGCGGCGCGAACGCCTGGAGCTGGTCGCGCGCAACGTGAATTGCCGCGGCGGCGAACTCGATCTCGTGATGCGCGAGCGCGACGGCACGCTGGTTTTCGTGGAAGTACGCGCCCGTGCGCGGCCGGAATTCGGCGGTGCGGCGGCGAGCGTGGGGTGGCGCAAACAGCAGCGCGTGCTGCGCGCGGCGCGCTACTTTCTCGCGACGTGGCGCACCACCGATGCGAACGGGAAAGCGGCCACGCAAGCGCGAACGCCGCCCGCGTGCCGCTTCGACGTGATCGCATTCGAGAGCGGCCGGCTCGTGTGGCTGCGCGACGCGTTTCAACCGGAAGCCCACGAGAGTTAAAACTTACGCAATGGAAAGAAGGGTGAAAATGAACGCCCTCGAGTGCGCTAAACTTGCGGCACGCCGCACCACGCGGAAATTTTGCGATACCCGCAGTACAGATTAGAGAGTCGATGTCCGTCGAACGCATTCAACAGCACTTCCGCGATAGCGCAGCCACTACGCTCGCGGCCATGGAAACCCTGGCGGTCCCGATTGCCGCCGCGGTCGATACGATGTTCGCCGCGCTCGCGAACAGCAACAAGATTCTCGCGTGTGGCAATGGCGGATCCGCCGCCACCGCCCAGCAACTCGCCGCCGAACTGATCGGCCGGTTCGAGCGCGAACGCCCGGGCCTGCCCGCGCTCGCGCTGACCACCGATGCCTCGGTGCTCACCGCCGTTGCCAACGATTACGCGTACGAGCAGGTATTCGCGAAGCAGGTGCGCGCGCTCGGTCAGCCCGGCGACGTGCTGCTTGCCATCACGACCTCGGGCAACTCCGTGAACGTGCTGGCCGCCATTCAGGAAGCGCACGAACGCGAAATGGTCGTGATCGCGCTGACCGGCAAGGGCGGCGGCGACGTGAACAGCGTGCTCGCCGATACCGACATTCAACTGTGCGTGCCGAGCGACCGGACGGCGCGTGTTCAGGAAGTGCATCTGTTAACTATTCACTGCCTGTGCGACGGCATCGACGCGATGCTGCTGGGCGAAGACTGACACCGTAAGACGAAGAGAGGGGAAGTTGATGAGCAGATACGGCATGACGCGCGCGCTGGCACGGACCACGCTGACGATCGGCTTCGCAGCCTCGCTCTGCGCAAGCCTGCAGGGCTGCTTCCTGGCGCTGGCGGGCGCGGCGGGGGGCACGGCGCTGGTGGCAACCGACCGCCGCACGGTGGGATCGCAAACCGAGGACCGCGAGATCCAGGTGAAGGCGCTGGCCGATCTCGGCAAGCAATTGCCCGATACGGCGCACGTGAACGTGGCGGTATTCAACCAGCGCGTGCTGATCACGGGCGAAGTGCCCGACGACGCCTCGAAGCAGAAGGCCGAGAGCATCGTGCGAGGCGTGACGAACGTTGCATCGATCGTCAACGAGCTGGCGGTGCAGCCGGCCAGCTCGTTCTCCGACCGCGCGAACGACTCGTACCTCGAAGGACGCGTGAAGGCGGAACTGATTGCCTATAAGGGCATCTCCGCGAACAACTTCAAGGTGGTGAGCGAGCGTGGCACGATCTATCTGATGGGCCTCGTTACGCCGGATGAAGGCAATATCGCCGCCAATGCGACGGCCGGGGTGATGGGCGTGGCGCAGGTGGTGAAGTGCTACCAGTACATCGACGCGCAACAGGCGGCGGTGGCGACGGCGGCGGCTGCCAGTGCGCCGGCGGCGGCGCCTGCTGTCGATGCGCCGACGGTGGGGGCAGTGCCGGATGCCGGCGTGACCTCGCAGCCTATTGAGCACCAGGCGCCCGCGCCTGTGTCCAATTCTTCGGCTACGAAGCCGGGGAATACGGGGGCTTTGTGATGCGGCGTTTGGTTGGTGGGGTTGTGGTTGCAGGGGCTCTTGTTGGGTTCGCTTCGCCGGCTTTTTCTGCGGTGGCGGATGGGTTGAAGGTCGCTCAGGCGAATGCTTGCATGGGGTGCCATGCGGTGGATCGCAAGCTTGTGGGACCTTCGTTTACGGATGTCGCTACGAAGTACAAAGGCGATGCCGCGGCCCAGGCCAAGCTGGAGAAGAAGGTGCGGGACGGTGGGGCTGGGGTGTGGGGGGCTATTCCTATGCCGTCTCACCCCGGGATGAGCGCCGCCGATATCCATTCGGTCGTGACCTGGGTGCTCGCTGGAGCGCCTTCGAAGTAGTTTTGCTTGGGGTCAAATTTGACGCTTGGCAAAACGGATTTTGTGTGTGTAGAATCGGTGATTCGTTGGGGCGGTAGCTCAGCTGGGAGAGCGTCGCGTTCGCAATGCGAAGGTCGTGAGTTCGATCCTCATCCGCTCCACCAAGAAAATCAAAGGGTTACAGGTGATTTGCCTGTAACCCTTTTTCGTTTTTGCTGCCCATGTAACCACCATGTAACCGAATTTGGGCCGTGCAGATCCACGTCGATCTACCGCTTTGATATCTTGGTGCTGGAAAGGTGTCGTTATGGATGAATTCGAAAACAATAGCCACTCAGTGCAGCCTGGCCAAAGTGCATTGGATCTACGGGTGGACCGAGCCGGATGGGAGAAGGCTCGGCTCCAGGCATCGGCTGCAAAAAAAGAACGAGAAAAGTTGGGGCAGGAAGAGGCGTTTGCACTCTTGCGGCAGAAAGATGCGCCAGCCGAGCGCGTCTATCTAAAATTGGTCGATGTCGCTGAACAACTGGGGTGTAAGCCGGATGACCTGCTGGACAAAGGGGTAGCCGGAAAGCTTGACGTCTACGCGCCGGTCTTGCTCGAAGGACTGTATGCATGGCCAGTGACCAATCGCGGCATTCCACATGCGAGCTTAGTGGGTAGCATTGACGGTGTTGAGCCAGTGTTCCGCGCGAGACTGCAATATGGCGAGTATGCACTTCTACTTCCTGCAGACATCAAGAAGATCAAGGTCGAGCAGTCGGTGAAACCCAGTGGCTACATCTGCCCGGAGCTGGTGATGCGTCACACGGCCGAGTGGCAACAAGAACAGCAGCAAGCAGGACGAGCTGCGATGCTGGCTGAACGAATGAAGAATCGTGCCAACAGCGTAGCGTGGATTTTTGCGCATCCTCGGACGACAGATGCGGGTGTAGTCAGGCTCGAGATGCTGCGTGTGGACAGCGGTGACGTGCAACGATTGTTGGAACAGTCCAGTTCGCTTTACGAAGCACAGGATGCGCACGGTACCAACGAGCTACCGGAACGTCTACCCCTCGGGGACAAGAAGAATGACTCTGTTTCTACGGTTGTCAGAAACCAGATTGCGGAATATCCGTTTCGCGGGGAAATGTCCTCTGCCATTGCCAATGCCGTACACGCAGCTGTTGATCCGGAAAGTTTTCACTCGGTATGGGAGGAGCTGCTTAAACTGGCTGAGGCGAAGATGGCTCCTCTTCTCAGTGTGAATGAAGAGGGAAAGATTAGATTTAGAAACCGCGAAGGCAAGACGAATGTCTACGAAAAAAGCTCGCTCGAAAAAAGCCTCGGACGGGCAGTAAAGGCGGTCAAATCCTCGTGCAAGACCCCATAAGGCACCATAGCAGCCCATAACTCTGAACGGCGGACTTTTCACCCGCACACTCCGTTCCGTCATCCACGCAGAGCCACATGGCTCCACGCAGATGGCGCGTAGCGACCACGCTTTGGTCGATTCAGAACGGAGTTCATCATGGCCCTTGCAGATCAAAATATGCCGTCGCTGGCGCGCGGTGTTGACACCACGATTTTTGCCAGTAAAAACCTAGTCAAGCCGCAAACGGTTCGCAAGAGCTATTGCATCAATGGCGCGTACCTCGGCGTCGTACCCACCAAGCTTGCCAATGGTCGATTGTTGTGGCCTGACGTGATCGTGACCATGCGTGATGGTGCGATCGCCGCGAATGACACTGCCATCGACGGCAATGGCGGTCTCGCATGAACGCTGCGTTCACCTATCCGAATGTTATTCCTTGCGTGCCCGGCCAGCGGCGTACAGAGCTGTTTCGCAGTTCGGTATCAACCCGCATGCCCACCCCTGACTCCGTGGGTGGCCGCAATTTTCCCTTGCCTATCAATGCTTTCGCCAAGGGTCGCCGCGTGAGCAACCGCCGGATCGCGCATGAGGTCGATGAGCGGAATGCCAGCCGCCCTCGCGCGCGCGTAGTCGTCGGCAAGGAGAATGGCCGTGGCTGCTAAGAATCGTGACTCCAGAAATCTAACCGTTCCGTCCGTATTCGATGAACTGGCGGCGTTGGCCGCGCTGGCCGATGTGAAAAGCGCTGAGGACGTGAAGCGCGAGCAGTTCCAGGCCTGCGTCAAGTTTGTCCAGTTGGCCCGTGAGAAGGATGTCTCTTGGGACAAGATCGCCGACGCAATTTTTGAACATGGTGGCCCCAAGCTCACGGGGATCGAGGTCGGAAAGTTTTTTCAGGAAAACGGGCGCGCAGACCCTTCGGCACGTGCGACACGTAAGGCAACAAAACGCAAGCCGGACAGCGCATTGAAAGCGGCCCTAGCACCGTTTTCCTCGCAGGCGCAGCAGAAACCGCAGGGGGATCGTGCATGACCGACGACGACAAATTCGCCGTAGCGCTGGCAGAACCCTCAGCCGAGTACAGTGAGAAACCCCCTTTCCCCGACTTTCACCCGGAAGACGAAACCTACCCTTGGGAAGCCTTGCCACAGACCATCAGGGGTGCAGTTATCGAAATGTGTAAGAACGACAACCTGTCTGTGCCCATTGCGGCACAGGCGGTATTGTCTTCCGTTTCCCTGGCTTGCCAGGACCTGATCTGGGTAGATCGCGGCATAGACGCTGGTTATAAATCGGTGTGTTCGCTTTTCTTTCTGGCGGTGGCTGATACGGGGGCGCGCAAGTCTCGCGCAGACCAACTCGTTGTCAAGCCGATTGAGGCATACGACCTCGCCAGGCGCACGGTGTTCGAGGCGGACACAACTGCAGACGAACTCGATCAGACTGCATTGCGACGAAAAATCCGTGAGCTGGAAAAGACCGAAGGGCAATTGCTTCGCAAATCCAGAACGCTGTCCATAAGCGAAGACGCCGAGGTAAAGAAACTCGCACAGAACGCGGGCGACGAGGCGGGGGCGATAACGAGGGAGCTTGCTGAACTCAACCGGCAAGTCATCGATCACCGCCCGCCGCGATTGCAGCGGGTCTTGTATTCGAAAATCCCGATACGCCAGCTTGAGCAGAGCTTGTCGCAAAATTGGCCAGCCGCCGGACTGTTTTCGGACGAAGCCGCCGGGATTCTCAATTCAAAGGGCGAATCGGACATGGCGAGTCTGGATCATCTGTGGGACGGTCATGCGATTGATGTAGTTGGCCGCACGAAACAGGAAAGCTTTTCCGTCCACGATCCGAGATTGACCTTATCGCTCATGGTGCAGCCCGTCGTATTTGACCGCTTCCTGGAGCGGAAAGGGGAACTGGCGAAGGGCATCGGGTTAATGTCCAGATTGCTTCTGTCACGGCCGGATACGCCGTATGGGAAGCGTATTTTTGTCAGGCCGGAGGATCGCTCGACCGCATGGATTGACCGCCTTAACCGGCGGGTTAAAGAGCTGCTTTCGCACTCGCACAAAAGTATCGAGGATCGAGCGGAAAACCGGTGGACACTGCACTTCGAGCCTGATGCTCAAAAATTCTGGGAGGAGATGTACAACGCTATTGAGCGTGACATGGCGACGAATGGCGAGCTTGAAAATGAGCGGGAATTTGCCAATCGCGTTGCCGAACATGTAGCAAGATTATCGGCGCTCTTTCACTTTTTTGAATGCGGCGAAATGAGCAACCCGACCAATGCGGGCGTGGCAATTCCGAAGTCAACCGTGGAATCAGCCATGAAGGTGGCAGAGTGGTATCTCAACGAGTTCAAACGGGTGTTCAACCAGGAAGCCCGGATGCGTGAGATGGCAGAGTATGTTTTGGGAAAATTCAAGGACATGCTTGAGCGCGTGAATGGCGGTTCTTTAGAGAGTCTGCCGAGAGACTATGTGATCCAGCGTCGCACACCGGTGCAAAATCTTCGCGCCAACTGTTCGAAATATGGGTTGAAGGAGATGAAGAATTTCAGGTCCGTGTTGGACTGGCTGCATGCCAGGGGGAACGTTGTCATCCACGAGGCGGAGCGACGTAGCGCCAGGGACGTGCCGGATCGGAGCAGGTTGGCGCAGGAGTCCGTCGAAATCCAAGGCCGCGTAGGCGATAACGGGTACGAGTTCTTCTTCGACCTGGATAACCCGTGGCGCCGTCCCCGCTTTCGGTAGCGGGATGATATAAAGAATTTCTGTAGTGTTGCACGGAAAACATCGCCTTTTTCGCCTTTTAATGGTGAGAAAGGCGATTTTTTTTCGTCTTTCGCGCGCGATTTTTCAAAACAGCCCCCAGGACGGTTAGGCCCCGAGAGTCTGGAGGCAACTGAGAGGGGGCGGAGCGGTCGGACTCCTGCCGCCGCTCGCTCCTGAAATCACCTGGCGTCGAGACCGAAAATTGCCTTGAAACTGGCTCAGAAAGTGGCCCGGCCGTTACTGCTCGGATCGAATTTTTTACGTAAGTAAGTTGGTCTGCGTGGCGCTATCGGGCAGTGCAGCGCGAAGCAACTTTTCCTGCTTTCTCGCTCTGCATCAGTTGCATATTGGGAGGAAGAAATAATTTTCAAAAATGCAATGATTCATCGATCTCCTATTAATCAATCGTCGTTCTTTCTCCTGCATGCTGGTTGGTGTAAATTGCAGTCCATATGTAATAGGTTTTAGATGATCACTGTTAAAACGTGGATAATGATTTAACGAGGCATAACAAAACAAACGGGAAATCAACATGCCAAAATGGCATGTTGATGATTGACGTTTAATAAATATTTTTCTGCTGCATGACTTGATTCATTGGCATAGCAACCAATGAGGTCAACCATGTCCGATAGAACGAACAAGTATTGGCTCGATAGAAGCGATGATTCCAATACCCAGAGACGTAAGAAGCAACGCTTCAATAGATGCAGAATCAGGAACCTAAGCTTTGAGCAGGAAATGTTTGAGCGACGTAAGAGCTACCAACTCATCTTCATCACGCTGGTTATCAAGAAATATTTACGTGACGATGTCAACTTCGAAACGATGCAGACGCTTCGTCGAACATTATTTCAGCGCATTAAGGATGCGACTCGCGGAATCCTCCATGACATTCACGGCCTGATATGGCGACAGGAGAGCGGTGGCAGCGGTGATAGTAGAGGTGATGAAAATCATCACCTGCATCTGGTCGTGTTCGTTTCTGCCAGTCGGCGTGATCACGTTACAGCTTGCGACGAGCTAGGGCAATATTGGGTAGCGCTTACTCGTGGCTGGGGCGACTACGACAACGGCAATCGCTATGCGCATTCCTACAAGAACAAATGGGGCGTAGCTGTGGGCTATCTTCACCGTGACGACGACGAAAAGCGTGAATCGCTACGTAAGGTCATCGGTCTGTACATGAGCAAGGTGACGCAGGCTCCTGTGGATCGAGAGGAGGATGACAAATTGAGTGGCAGACGGAAGTTCGGTGCTGACTGAGGGGAGTCTGTGACCTTGACTGGATTGTCGTGCCCAATGTAGTTGTCGACGCATTCGGGCAGTAGTGCAACCTGCTTGCGGTCATCACCTTCAGCGAATCGCTTGATGTGTAGAGGTCGGGGCTCGATATGACAGTCACCGTCAGACCAGGTCCCGCGCAACCGAGGCAAGGGGCGGTATCCGGACCCGATGCGGACATCTGAAGTTGCGAGGAGCGGGCACTCACGTATTGCCTGTAGGCTAGGAATGATGCCGCCCTACGGCTGCGCGGTGATTTGGCAGGTCATCTTCATTTCAGCGCACACTGCGCTTGCAATATCGATGTCGAAGCCGTTCAGTTGGCCAGATGCGTCCTTGAACGATCCCGGAGGATGCTTTCGTTCGGTTGGTGTTTGGTAGAATTTTCGGTCCAATTGTGGGCGCAACCGTCAACGTGAAATCATGAGCAGAACCGTTTTTTGGTCGTGGCAGAGCGACCTTCCCGCCGCAACTACCAAAGACTTCATCAAGGATGCGCTCGATCAGGCCATAGAAAAGGTTGCCGAGGAGCTTCAGCTAGAGGTGGCGGACCGTCTCGAGTTAGACCATGACACCAAGGGCGAAGCAGGACTGGTTGAAATCGTGGCCACGATTTTCCGGAAGATAGACGACTGTCAAATATTTGTTGCCGATGTCACTCCGGTTGCCGAGGTCAAGAAAGATACGGCGACGAAGAAGATTCCAAATCCCAATGTCATGATTGAGCTGGGCTATGCCATTCGTGAAGTAGGCCCGCAGCGCGTTATCACCGTTGCTAACCTAGCGTTTGGCGGCAAACCAGAGGAACTGCCGTTCGACTTGCGGCACAGGCGTGGTGCTATCACCTATCACCTCGACAGTAAAAAGAACCCTGCTATCGAAAAGATTCGAAATGGTCTTGTTGGACAGCTTGTTGCAGCGCTTAGGACGAATTTGGCAGCGCCGAGAGAAGACCAGTTGATTCGCAATCCAATGCCGTCGCTGTCGGTTGAGGTAACCGAGGATATCCCGAAAGTCTTTGTCGTTCGGCAAGATGTACAACTGACCGATGTGCCGTCGCTAGCTGACGTCATGGCCAAGACACCGTTGAGAACAAAGGCTCAACAGGATGAGCCCGAGTCGCCGTTTGAAATGCTTCGTTCCGGGGCGTTGATTCCGTTTGGGGGACCGCGCGTTAAGCGATTTGGAGAATGGACGGAGGAGGAACTCGAGGGATACAACATGCGCGTGAAATGGTACTACGACAGCTATGAGAAGTACCTCGATAAGCTCAAGGAGCACAGGTTGCTTCTACAGCGGACCGTGCATATCCAGCTCGCTGTTGTAAACCGAGGGACACGGCCTGCAACAGATGTATGGGCAGGAGTTACATTCCCGGACGGTGTTCTGGTCTACGAAGAGGATGATTTACCAAAGGGCCCAGAACTACCGGAACCTCCGCCTCTGGCGCCCCATGGATTCATAAGCTCGACGACAGTTCACTCCCCGCAGGTCGATAGTTCGTATTTGAGGGAAGGGCCACGTATCGGCGACGACCATAAATCCATCGCTTTCCGAGCGGGAAAGATTCAACATGGGTTTCGGAAGATTTTCAAATCGTTCACGATTGTGATGAGCACCCAGGCGGATATCCATTCGTTCGAGGTTGGCTATCGAGTCGGAGCAGATGAACTGCCACGGCAAACAACTGGCAATTTGTACTTCGAAGTGCAACAAGCCGAGTAGGCCCCGTCGCCTCGCACTCCAAGATATACAGGATGAGCGGACTGCCACCGACATGAAGCCTAGCTGATTAGTGCGCTCTTGGCCGACTCCAGCCGGTATTGCCCCCACGGGAATCCGCGAAGAACCAAAAAAAATGCCGCCCATACTGGCGCGGCACGTTGTTCTGGTTCAGCCAGTTTGATCAGGATGCCGACGGCTGCTGACTCGGCGCGAAATTGTCCGGGATGTTGAGCACCGCATGAACGTGATCGTCGCCCCGGTGATTGAGCAAATCCCACAGGGTCTGCTGCCAACCACGATCCTGTCGCACATTGCTGCCGTTCTGCTTTGTCAGTTCGACACCAACCCATGCGGGCGCAACATCGTTATCCCGAACGTACCACTGGAATACCTCGCTTGCGCCGGTCACGCCGCCATATGCCTTGTCGATCTGCGCGAGCGCATCCTTTTCCTGCTGCTCCAGGCGCATACGATCTTGCGGCAGGCTGACGAGTGCGTTTCGGGCGTCATCCAACTCACGTTGCGCACGCTCGACGGCGGACTGGGCCGTTTGCATTGCGCTGTCGCGGTTGACAATGGCTTGTTTCAGAGTTTCCGGCGTAGCCGCACCCGACGGCGTTCCATCAACCTGCAACTGCGCGAGCTGACTCTGCGCATCTGCGAGTTTCTTCTTCAGTTCTTCGGGATTCTGCTGACGGGCGCTCTCGGTTGCCTGGTCGAGGCCGTTGTAATAGCCCTGGAAATCGTGTTGGGTATCGCTGATTTTCTTTTGACGCCAGGCGGCGAGCAGCGCCGCCCCATTCTTCAGTTCGCAGCGGTATTCCACGACCGTACGGTTCGTGTCGTCCTTGAACGTGTGCCAGCTATCCTTCTCGCATGAGGCCCGATTCGAAAGAGCCGTCTCGTAGGTATGGGTCGAGTCTTGCGGAACGGATGCAGCCTTGACCGTATCGATTTCGGAATGACCGCAGCCGGCCAGTGCTGCGCTCAACAACGCCGCCGAAGCAAGCGTGGTGAATTTCGTTTTCATCGGTAACAAAAGTAGGTGGAAAGTGGCGCACACAGCACGATGACATCGCGCTCGCCAGATAAAGAAAGCGCAGCCGGCTGGAACAACCCGTCGCTGCGCTAGGAAAGATGCCGCCGCACCCGGTTGGAACATCGGGGTACGGATAGCAGGATGCTTACCGCGACAATCCGATCGTCACGTACTTCGTGTCGGTATCGAACGTGAGCGGATCGTCAGTGCCCGTCGTGCTGTTGATCGTGATGTAGGCATACCGTGCAGCACCGGTCGAATCGATGTATTTATAGACTTTGGCATGCTCGACCGAATGGTTTGCCGGGTCAGGGGCACCCGCCGTAGTGAGCGCCTGTACGATGCTGACCGGAGAGTCCACCTGCCCGTCATTGCCCGTGAACGTGACGATGCCGTTGCCGGCGAACGTCGCCGTACCTGACTGCACGCAGTCTTCGTACTCGTCGAAGGTCTTGCCGTTCAGTTCGCTCAGGTCGGTCACTTCCACCATATCGCTCGATACGTAGACATACTGGCCCGGCTGACTGGCCGACACACTGCCGACGCCGCCGTTGGCGGTACACAGTTCGCCGACGCGGTTGCCCAGGACGCTCACGATGGCCGTGAACTTGCCGGGAGTCGCGAACGAACTGACATTGCCGCTCGCATCGAGATTCGCCTTGGCCACGTACAGGCCACGATTCGGGTCAGCGATAGCGATGCCGAAAGTATTGTCGAGGTTGACCGACGTGCCCATCGGAACGGCCGTGATGCCCGGCGTCGTGTAGGCAATCGCCGAATACGGCGTAGTCGTCATCGGTGTGCCAGCTTGCGTGTGCGTGACAGCATCGGCTTGCGTCAGACCGGCAGCACCCAGCGCCGCAGCATACTGGTCGAGTAGCGCATCGTTGGCGTCGCCCACGCTGAATTGTGAGTTCAGCGGATTGAAGCCGCTCGCAATCGCCAGTTTGCCCGGCAGGGTCGAGATTGCAGTCTTGACCTTCGTGAGCGCGCTAGCGAGGTTGCCGGCCGTAATCGTGCTCGACAGGGTGCCCGCCGTAGCTCCATCAAGCGCCGCCGCATTTCCATTACCCAGCACGCCGACGATCAGATCGGTCAGTGGGGTAACGTTTGTTGTGCCGGGTGCGGTGGCGACCGAGTGCAGCGCCGACGCGAAGGCTGCGCCATTCGCCTGCCCGCCCGATACCTGGGCGACGCACGGGTAATCTGCCGACTTCAAGGTAACGGAATACGTGCCATCGGCGACGGTCGTCGCCGACGCCGTTGCGCCCGACGCGCATTTGAGCGAAACGGTGCCTCCAACGATCGCCGAGCCGACCGCGGCCGTACCGTTCGTTGTGACGCTTGGGCTACTGGTGCCCGAATTGCTGCTGTTGCCCCCGCCACAGGCGACGAGCGCCGCGCACATGGACGCGCCGAGCGCGAATTTCGTGATCCCCGTATTGAGCTTGTTTTTCTGCACGGCGTAGCTTCCTCAAGTGGTTAAATGTAGTGTTTACTCGACAAAGATGGGTGCGGGATAGCTTGGATGCGAGCCCACAACCCTCAGTATCGGCTATATGCGGAAGAAATGAAGTGTATACACGACATTAAGTGTAGAGTTTATAGCGTCGTGAATCAGTCGACGGGCGGGCATCCTGCACGCCATGACTGCGAAGCGCCCAACTCCTCCTGTAGCCCGGCCCGCCCCGATCTCGATTGCCCTCGGCAGGCGGGTCAAGGAATGCCGGCATGCGGCCGGGAAGTCGCAGGAAACGCTTGCCTTTGAAGCGCACGTTGACCGGACATACATCTCGGCGATCGAGAGGGGTATTGCCAATCCGTCCGTCGAGACCCTGGCGAACATCTGCCATTCATTGAACGTCACGCTGGCGTCGCTGTTTGCGCCGCTGGACAGTGTGTCGCTGGCACCGACCGGCGAACGCCGGTCGAATGCGGCGACGCCGCCAGAGATCAAGCGCAGCAGGCTCCGGTAAGCATTAGCCGCTTTTCCGGGACGCAGCCGGGCCCAGTTTCTGGACGAGGAAAGGCATCAATAGTCCTCCGGTAGCAGTATCGTCGTGACCGAACGGTCGGCTTCGGTGATCAGCCAGACCTTGGTGCCGCCCGGTATCGCATAGCTCGAAAGCAGCCGCCTGCCGGAGAGCAGCGCGAGTTCATTGGCGGCCCGGTCTTCGGCGGAGAGTTCGCCCCAGTCGCCGTGAATATGGCGCGCCAGAAGCCGTACCGGATGAATGTCGGCGGCATTGAGGGCGGCTTCGGCCGCAGGCGTGATGGCGGGACGGCCCATCGGGAAGCGTGGCCCGTTTTCATAGCGGCTCATGCGCGTACCACCTGCAAGTAACCCACAGAAGGCCAGACCGGATAGCGACGAGTCGCGGGCGGGTCCTTGCGTGCCGCGCAGTCGGGCACGACGTCATCAAGATGTTCGATGGTCGTGTTCGAGCGATCCCACTCGGTGATGACGAGAATGCGGGTCTGGTCTGGCAGACGGTAGAGCGAGATCAGGCGCAGGCCTGCCGCAACTGACAGGTCGTTCTGCTGGCAGTCCTCGTCTGACACCGAGCCCCAGTCGCCCGCCACATGCCTGAGTAAAACACTGACGACGGGGATGCCGTTCGCACCGAGTGCCGTGAGCGCGTCCGGCGCGACGAGCAGGCGTCCCGGACGGAAAAGCGGTTTGAGTCGGGTAGGCTGATTCATGGCGAATTCTCCAGAAGACGGTCGAGCACAGGCCTCCGGATCGACCGGATAGCGTGTCGCTGAAAGTGAGAAAAAAGTAAGCAGGGCGCAGGACGCGTCCGGTGAAAGGAGCTACCGCGCCTCGGAGGCGAGCGCGTTCGGATAGTGCTTCGCGAGGATGCGGTTCATCTGGTCAACCAGATCGGTGCGGCTGAACGTCAAATGCCCGTTACCGTTCCTGTACCAGCGCAGGTGGAAATAGCTGTTCGCGGCTTCGGTCTGCCGCTCTCGCTGGGCGTCTGAGATAAGGTAATACGCCCCATGCCGGTGATCCGGCTCGGGCTTGCCGTCGAGCACGCTGAACACCCGGATCAAGTCGTCCAGTTCGTTGGTGATGCGGTGGTTCGTGCTGCCTTGCGAGAGCAGGTGCCTCACAATGATGCGTTTGCCGAACCGGAACGGTTCGTTCGTCCGGTAATTCCAGGACAGTCGCCGGAAGCATTGAAGGACGCCCCGTTCGAACATGTCCCCGCGCGCGCCATAGAGCTGGGTGAAAGTGGCCTTGATGTTGTCGGCCGTGAGTGCGGGCACGTCGCCTTCTGCAATCTGGTGGCTCCACTGCTCGCGGGCCGTGGCATCCATGAAGGTGCGCAGGCCCGATTCGGACAGCAGGTAATCCCAGCCGCGTATGTCGACGATGCGCACCATGGCGGCTTCCGCTTCATCGCGCTTTGCATACTCTCCGGTAATGGTGGGGCGACCGCGACACCCGTAGCTTTCGTCGAGAATGAGCCTCGGGAATCCGAGACGTGCGGCCTTTGCGAGTTGCTGGGCTTCGCCGAGCAGATCGAGTGCGGCGCGCACGCGTTCGATGACGGCGGTGCGCTGGTTGGCGAGATTCGTAATGCTGATGCTGGGGACGAGATCAGTCGGGTCCATGTTCCATGACGCAATAAAAGAAAGGGAGATGAACGGCAAGGAAGTCGGACGCGAGGTCGGACTTCTATGCCGTTACGTCGGGTTCAGTGAGCTGGCGACGCAGGGCGACCGCCTTCGCCTGGGAGCAACCCAGATGACGGCGGATATCAGCGACGGTCGGTCGGACGATCCCGGCTGCAACGTCGCCAGCGAGTTGCGCCAGGTGCACGTCTGTCGATTCGGAGGTCGATGATGACAATCGCCGATCGTTTCGCTGGACGCGACTGTTCCTCATGCCGCTGCGACGGGGTGAGGCAGTTTTGCGACTAACGGCTGCATCGGTGTGACTTACCGTGACCGGCGCGACGACTGGATCGGGCGGGGGCGTCCCGTTTGCGACTGCCGCGACCGTCGGCGAAGTCGTGTCGGCAGAGCCCGGTACCGTCGCGACTTCTGTTACGACGGGCAACGACGATGGCCGCAGTGCCAGCGCCCACAGCAGGCAGGCGACGCCCTCCAGTACCGCTGCGAAGAGTGACCCGAACAGCAGGTCGATGCGTGCGACGGGTATGCCGAGTAACGCAGCGAGTCGCGACGTGACCGGATCGGCGCGTACCGCGTCGCGACGGGCTGTGGTCCGGTCGTCGTCGGCATGCTGGCGTCGAATGTCGTCCGCTTCGGCGTTCAACGCCTCCACCCTGGCCGCGAGCGTCGTGCGACGGGCTTCCAGCGTCGCGCAGTTCCCAACGCAGTAACCGGCATGAGCCGTGGCGAGTTGTGCCGTCGCATTCGCCCGTTCCGACATGACCGTCGTGAGACTGCGACTGGATGCCGGAGCGGGAGGCGCAGGGACAGCTGACACCCGCAGTTCCCCCGCATGCTGCTGGGCCGTCACGAAGAACACCGCATGGCCGATACATGCGGTGATCAGGCATGCTCCCCATAGAACGCTACCTATGCTGCGGACGAGGAACGACGATTCCCGGAGTAGAGCCGGTAACAGGTGCGCGCTCGTGACGAGCACTAGGCCGATTGCCACCCAGGCGAGCCGTTCCAGGAGCGACCCGCCGCGCTGCCAGCCTGCCAGAACGGACAGGCTAAGCGCGGTTGCCGTCGCCACGACTGCCAGAGCAAGCGCAGTGCGACGCGTCATGCTGCCTTGCCGCCAAGCTGCGCGGCCCTGCGTTCCATCTTGTCGCGCAGCGTTGACGGCGGCGACCCGCTTGCCGCTGCGGGGGATGCGGGGGCATCGTGCGGCGCGTAGCCAGGCGTTTCCTGTGGGTAGAACTCGTCCACGACTGCGCCGCCATCCTCGATACTCTCCTCGAATGCGCCGTTACTGAACCCGGCGTGCGCGGCGGTATCGAGTGCCTGTTGGTCGAAGCCAGCGGCCTTGCGCCGGGCATCCAGTTCGCGCGCTTCGGTAATTGCTGTTTCGAGCCTGCTACCCGTGCGCACGCCGAGATCGACGTAGTAGATCGCGGAGCGGTAGCTTTGAGTCGTGCTCTTGCCCCTCAATTTGAGTTCGAGCGGCAGGCAGGCGAGCAGGTTGCCAGACACGGCACTAAAGTAATGCAGCCGCGCTGCGAGAGTACGAATACTGTTAAAGCTTGTCGTGCGAAACGTGAAACTCCCAAGCTCGTCCTCGTCGCCAATCAGCACATTGAGCCGGCCGTAGGGCTTGCATGCGCCGCCACGGCCAAGGGTGCACGCATCTGGTGACGGACAGGGCAATTCCTCAATACCGCCGTCTCCCGCGCGACGGCAGGTTTCGCCATTACCGACGCAGACGGGCCTCCCGGTATCGCGATCAAAGCACGAGTATTCGGCACGAAGGTTCAGGTCGGGATCGTTGAACAGGAAACGAACTGGGATCGCACGCAGCTTGCCGGTACTGGCCTTGCGCAGCGATTCGTTGAGCGGGTGCAGAAGCCACCCCTCCCTGCTCCAAATTTGAGTTGTCAAAGTAAACTGATCGTCTTTCTCGGGGAGGCGTTTGCCGTTCTTCTCGACAACTCTCCCGATGCTGATCCTCCCGATACTGGGGGGTACTAGCGCAAGGCCCTTAAGCATGTCTGGCTCCTGTAGATAAGTAGAGGGAATGGAAAAGCGGATCAGGTGGACACGAGAAACCGGCGCGAACCGGGTTTCGTGATGGCGTACCGGGAGGCAAGCTCGGGGTGATCGGCGAGCAGCTTCTTGAGATCGACGCCTGAGCCGTCCTTGCTGCGCTTGTACGACACCGAACCCGTTTCGAACTGCGCACGGTCGGCCTCGGCCATGGCCTGCTGGATCTGCTGTTTGAGCTGGGCTTCGATGGTTTGACGCGTTTCGATATCGGCCCGTACAGCGACCAGATCAGCGAACGCTGACGACATGCGACGGTCATCCGTGAAATCGACCGTGCCACCCGCGCCCGGATACAGGCAGCGCAGCGCGCGATCCGCCGATTCCGAACCATCGGCAGGCGGTGGCGTATCGGTTTCGACGTAGCGCCAGAAGGCCGCTTCGAGTTCGACCAGTCGGGCGATCAGTGCATCGTCGCGTTCGATGCGATGCACATCGAGCTTCTGGCCGCAGAGCAATACAGCGACATCGGCGGCCTGCTTGCCTGTGACCATGAGCTGATGCTGGACCTGAAGAGTCACGTATTCGGGGACGCCATCCCGCCACAAGCGTGCGCCGAATTCCCCAGCGGTCTTGCATTCGAGCAGTTGCACGTCGCGGTTTCCGACGACTTCACGATCTACGTTGGCGAGCATCCAGGGTAATGACGGATGCTGTAGAACGGCGTTGACGCGCCGCACACGGTTGCCGGTTTGCTTCGTATAAGACGCCGCGACAATCGGCTCCAGTAATGTTCCCCAGTAGACCGGCTCGGTCGTGTCGTCCGGATCGGGTTTCGGCAGGTTTGCGTCGCGCCCAGTCTTTATAAGCCACAATTCGAGAGCACTTTGGTAGGGGGAGAGACCCACGGCTGCCGCCGCATCCGATCCACCGATCCCAAATTTTCTCGCCTCCAGCCAGTCTTCGCGCGACATGTCTTTCGTCTCCACAAGCCGCAATGCCGGACGGCTGCGACGACGTCCCACGGGTTCAGGCGAAGCCATTTCAACCTCCACAGATGAAATGCCCGGCAGGAAGTCCCGGCCGGGCATGGATGGAAAAGGCATGGTTTTAGGCGACGAGCTTCATCGCTTCATCGAATGCTTTCTGCTTGAGGGCTGCGCCGGTGCCGAACCACGCGGCATCGCGCCGGTGATCGTCGCTGCGCGCACGGCGCTGGTGGTCGACGAATTCAGTTACGCTGTTGAGTAGTCCCCACGCCGTACCTGCCGCCGACGCCAAGTCTGCGCCCTTGCCGCGACCCGAGAACAGTTCCTGAACTACTTTGACCGCACTGTCGTTGGTCGCGGTGATCGTGGTACTGGCGCTACTTGCGGGATAAGTCAGCACGCGACGGAAGAATGTTTCGGCTGCTGCATCGTTGACCTTGCGCTCCGATAGTGCTTTCACACGTGCCATGAAGCCGTCCCACGATGAGATCGCGATCCCAAGCTGGCGCTTGACAGCCTGCCCGTCGAAATGGCTGCGATGCGACACTTTGACGGCACCGGTATTGCTACCGAGAGCAATTGCGAGCGTGTTGTTGCACACGACACGAACCGACGTGAACTGCGCGGTTGTTGCGAGCGAACCATCGCAAGCGGTTGCAAGTAGAAGATAGCCATCCACGCGATCACGGCCCTTGAGCGTGGAGCTCTGGCCCGTCTTCGCAAGCGCCCATAGTTTGCGCCCTTCCTTGAGCACGCCAGCCGTTTCCAGCTCGAAGCCACCGACATCCACAAGGTCTCGATAAAACTCGAGAATGGCTTCCGGCTGTACTACTTGATACTTCGAGGAGACGACGGCCAGCGGCGCTTTCGTATCCGAGCGATAGAGCACCTTCTGCTCCGGGAAGGCTTGAATCGCGCCAAGGCCAGACCCAGCGGTTGCCGAGATGAAGCGCACCTCGGCTTCCTCAATACGCCAATTCATGCCGGCCTGCCGTGCCCACATTTCGAGTGGCTGTTTGGGCGCAAGTTGATTACCGATACCATGCCACGGGGATTCGCCGACGTAGGCCATGGATTGGACGAGATGCATGATGAAACTCCTTGGACGTAAACGGATAGAGCCCGGCGTACGCCGGGCTCTATCACGAGGCAAAAAAGGGAAGCGGAGGGGAGATTTAGGGGCGGGGATTGCCGAACGTGTGCCCGCATTCCAGGCAGCGGAGGTTGTCAAGCACGTTTGTATCAACGGCTTCGCCAAGAGCAGCGCCGGCGGCGCATCCAGTTGTGCCGCACACCAATCCGCCGAGGAGCGCGCCTGCGATACCTCCGAGTACGGCCCCAATGGGACCAGCGATCATTCCAATCGCGGCGCCGGTTTCCGCGCCGGTCACTGTCATGGCAACGCCGCCGGCGGTGCCTGCGATGGCTCCGACTGTACCGCCGATCTTGGTTGCTCGGTTGAGCGGCTCAATCCGGGTGGACTGGCAGCGTGGGCAGGGGGTAGTCATCAATGTTCCTGAGCGAAGTTGCACCAGTGCGAAATTGCGCAGGTGGAGAGGCCATCATTGGCCGTCCTCAGGTAGGTGATATATGTCTGAAATTTGTTTGGAGTGGTGTGCGCGCCGGAAGCCTAAGTGCGCTTGATTCCGCCTCCCGGTTGACCAGTGCTGCAATTCGATCAGTTGGTAGAGTACTTATGTCGTCTTGAAGCGCGTTATCCTGTTGTGAGGCCGAACTAGGCAGTCCTCTACGGAGGCGGCAAGCGCGCGGGAACGGCGATTCCAGTATCGAGAGTTACGAGATGAGTTTGACAACCACTAGGGAAAATCTGTTGACGCATCTAGATGGTGGGATCGGAAAGGTCGTTGCGGGCGACGCATATTTTCATGTGTCTCTTCTGGAGCGCCTTCCAGACATGTTGCAACGCAGCATAGGCGAGGGTATTTCGCTGGCGAGCCTGACTGCTGGGAGCGATTTCAACGTTATCCGGGTAGGACTCTCCATGTCGAATATGTCTTTGCTCGACTACCCGAGGTTCTTTGACGAGGCGTTCCCCGTCTTGCAGCGCAGTTGGTCTGTTGATCTTGATCAGAAGAAGTGCCGGTTCCGGAGCTACGAATCGTCGATCAACCCACCGATCTTGCATCGTAAGGAATTGCTCATAGCCCGTGATCATCCGCGTTGGGAAGTCTTCAGGCAGTTGACCGATGTGGCTGAGCAGATAGGGCTATTCGACGATCCAGCTCGTATTGGCTTTCGCCAGAACTTCGAATCTCTCATCAAGCAGCGGGGCTATCTGTTGTCGGATCACGAGCTCGTGCCGATTGCGAACCAAGAGCCGGAGGACTCGCAGAGCGCAAGCACTAGCGGTCTAATCGAACGTCATCGCACTGCGTTGTCTCGCTACAGCTTCTCGGCGCCGATACAGATGCTTTCACGCTTTGGATTTCTCGACGGGACGCGTTCGCTATTCGATTACGGTTGTGGCCGAGGGGACGACATAAGAGGGCTCAGGGGGCTGGGCGTTGACGCAGCAGGCTGGGATCCTCACTACGCGAATGAGCAGCCGATCACATCTGCTTCCATCGTTAATCTTGGATTTGTCATAAATGTGATCGAGAACGTGGCTGAACGTGAACTCGCTATTAAGACATCGTACTCTCTGTCGAACGAGATCCTTGTCGTTTCAGCCATGCTTTCAAATCAGGATTCTGTCCGCGGTGTTCCCTACGGTGACGGCGTCCTAACTTCGAGAAATACTTTCCAAAAGTACTACTCGCAATCGGAATTGAAGGCCTTCATCGATCGCGTCACGGGGAACGATGCCATAGCGGTTGGGCCGGGTGTATTTTTTGTCTTCAAGGATAAGGATCAGGAGCAGCGCTTTCGTTTTGCTCGAGTCAAAAGTAAGCGGCGAATCGTCCCGCCCACGTCCTTGGCGCGTCCGGTGGCTCGAAGCACAGCAGAAAATCCGGTTGCTAAGCGCCGGACAAATCGCCTCGAGCTGTTGTATGAACGCCATCGGGAGTCTCTCGATGAACTCTGGCGACTATGCCTGACGCTCGGTCGCGATCCGGTCAGAAACGAATTGCAGGAGCTGCAGCAAGAGGTTAGTGCGTTCGGATCGCCAGCTGCCGCCATCAGGTTTCTCAAAGAGACAAAGGACGATGCCACGCTCCTCCTTGAGCGAGCGGCGTCCTCGCGCACGGATGATCTCCGCGTCTACTTCGCGTTACTGGAATTCGACAAGCGTTCCCCATACAGCAGGCTCGAGCCCCAACTCCAGGCTGACGTGAAAGCATTCTTCGGCAGCTATCCTAGTGCACTCTTCGCCGGCAAACAGCTACTGTTCAGCTTGGCGGATGTGGCGCAGATATCTAGTGCGTGCACTCAAGCGGCGGAGCAAGGTTTAGGATGGCTGGAGGATGGTGTATCTCTTCAGCTCCATACGGGCCTCGTTGAGCGACTGCCTCCAATCCTCCGTGCCTATATTGGTTGCGGTACGGTTCTTTATGGCGATGTCACGAGCGCAGATCTGTTGAAGATCCATATTTCGTCTGGAAAGCTGACGATGATGAAATTTGACGATTTCTTTGGATCGCCATTGCCTCGAATGATTCAGCGGGTAAAGATTAATTTGCGTAAGCAGGAGTTGACTATTTTCGATTACGGGGATGTCTATCCTGAACCGTATCTATATAGAAAATCTCGCTTCCTTAACGAGGAGTCGCCTTTTTTTGCCGAGCAAGTGTTGTTTGAGTCCGCGCTGGATGAGTTGGAGGTGTTCGATTTTGATGGTTACGGACCGAATGCTGAGACATTCAACAAAAAAATTGATGAGATGCGATTGGTTGTAGATGGCTATAGGCTGATTCGATCTAAATCGATTCCGTCATTGGACCAGAATTGCGGGCGTTATTTAACATTTCGAGATTTAATTGAATGCGGTGAAACGCAGGCGGCATCGGGTGTCGATAATATCCCGCTTGAGCCGGAAAGCTTTAATGCGATCTTCGATCTGGCCTCCCACGTAATTGACCCAGTTATCGAGTACTTTGGCATGGTCAAATTGACGTTCGGCTTTTGCTCTCCAGCCTTGGCGTCAAAGATAAGCGGGCGTATCGCGCCAAAGCTGGATCAACACGCTGCACACGAAAGAACGCGTCGTGGCGGACATATTTGCGACCGTCTCGGCGCGGCGTGTGATTTTCTTGTCGAGGATGAGGATATGGCTGACGTTGTCGAATGGATCATAGGTAACGTGAAGTTTGACCGCCTGTATTTTTACGGTAGCAAGCGGCCCATCCACGTTAGCTATAGCCCGACGCCGGCTCGACAGGTGATCGATATGATCGAGACTTCAGAGGGCAGGTTGGTCCCGAAGCGCCGCCGCATCAGCATTTGACTGGGTCGCTGTCGAGCCAGAGCCGGGCTGTATGAGAATGATGACGGTGTCGTGCCGTTGCGAGCACTGGGGCAGCCAAGTCTCGTCGCTAGAAAAAGCCGCCGAGCGAGTAACAATTGCGGGTTCGGCGCTGTGCAACGATGCCAAGCTATGAAAGAATTGCTATTTCCGGTCGATAGTAATGGGCGACTGCGGGGGATTCAAAATGCATAAAAAATTCTTGCTTGCGCCGCCGTCTTTATGGCGGCGGAAAGAGGCGTCGGGGCCCTTGTAATCCTGTTTGTGAACGTCCAATTGGCAGCCCCTTTACATCCGCCGGTCGACATTTACAACTTCTACCCAGTCGCGCTCATGGCTCGATGGCAGCACGAGCGCGTCAATATCCGGCATTGCGTCGAATAACCTGAGGGAGACCAACGTGATTGATTCTGAACAGCAGGGGGATGCGAGCTCGTACGCACTGCCTTCAGCAGCCTGGGTTCGGTTTCTTCGAAGCTATGGGCCGACACCGAACAACTTAACGATGTTCGATGAGTACGTGTCAGGTGCGCTCGCAAGGGCCAAAGTACAACCCATCGGCTTGTCGACACCGTTGCTGGACGCGATGGTGGAGCATGTCGCTTCCAAGGTTCCAGGTTCTATCTTGATCGCTGGTACTGCAGGCGACGGCAAAACCTATCACTGTCGCGCGTTGTGGACGCGATTGGGAGGCGATCCGAAAGAGTGGTCGAGCAAGGGCAACATCAAGGAGCTCAGACTTGCGGACGGTCGTCTAGCTGTTTTTATAAAGGACCTCTCCGAATTTAACGGCGAGGAGAGCGATCTGCCGTTGCAGCGGCTTGAAAAGTCTGTACTGGGGAGCGACGACTCCGAGGTGGTTATCCTGGCTGCAAACCACGGCCAATTGCTCGACCGCTTGCGTGATTTGGGAAAGCGGCAAGACCGCATACACCCGCTTCGCAAGCCCCTGCAAGAGCGATTTTTGCAGGCGGGTCCGTCACCCCATCGGCTCGCTGTATTCGACCTTAGCCGCACAACTAGTCGGAAGACGCTCGAAGAAGTCGCCAAAGCGGTAGCGGGTCACCCCGAGTGGGAGAATTGCAAGCGTTGCTCGCTCAAGGCAGCAGGTAAGGTCTGCCCTATCGATGAAAACCGTCGTAGGCTCCTCGGTGAATCCGATGGGGGGCAGCTTGCACGCCGTTTAGGTGATTTGATCGAGATCGCGCGGCTCAACGGCCTTCATCTTCCAGTTCGCGACCTGCTTGCTCTGTGCTCTAACATGGTCTTGGGCTACTCCGACGCTAAAGATGCCAAGGAGAACCTGATGACCTGTGCGGATGTGGCCAAAATCGTAGATGGCGGCAACATCGGCAAAGCGAGTATCTACGCCAATGCATTCGGGGCAAATTTGCCGAAGCGGAGAGCTTCTGATCGCCCCGTCTTCAAGGCAATGGCCAGCTTCGGCGTAGGCGAGGAAACCACCAACGCCGCTGACGGCCTTCTAGTTTACGGAAAGGACGATTCTCGGCTTCAGGCCGACTTTGATCGGCTAGTTGGTGGCGACCAAGTCTACGGAGCAACTCCAAACTTTCGTGCTGCCCAAAACGCTTATTTGGAGGGTTACGAGGGTGCTCGCCTTGAAGGCGGCTCCTCCGAGTTCTTGGAAATGCTTGAGGCCCAGCGCCGCCGGCTCTATTTCACCGTGCCGGACATGGAGGCCGGCTATCCCCGCTGGTCCATGACCGCTTTCCACTTCGCTGGCGACTACTTGGACATGATCGAATCGTTGAAGTCTAAGAAACCAGTCAGCGAAACGATCCGTGGGCGCATCGCCAAAGGGCTTAATCGCGTCATGACCGGCTTGCTGTTGGAAAATGTCGACCGTATCTTCATTGCCAGCTCCGGAGGCTTCACGCAAAGCCGCGTTAGCGTGCTCTGCGACCATGAGACGCCATCCCGCCGGCAGGGCGGGGTAGGCATGGCAATCAAGCTCGACGAAGGGACTGGCCGCCCGCAACTCGATGTTTCGCTCTCGCCCGGTCCAGGCAATTCCGTTGCATTTGACCTCACTCCTATCCGTCACGAGTTCCTGTCGCTTGTAGCAGCCGGTGCATTGCCAGCGAGCTTCTCCAATGAGTGCCTCGAAGATCTGTTGGCATTTAAGGCCAAATTGCTCCGAAAGGCGGAGATTGTTCGCAACGCAAGACTCGCCGGCGACGACGACGAAGTCGGTGGGGAGGCATCCGCGCTCACGCTGAATTTCATTGACATCGAACCGGGAGGCCGTGGCTTCGCTCGTCCCGTAACTGTGAGAGCCCCAGCATGAGCGAGATCATCAAGCGCCCAGAGATCAAGAGCGTCGATTTTTGCGTCGACGAGAACATCTGGGGCCACCGCCTATACGACGAGCAGCTTCCGCATTTGACTGTGCTTGAGTTTTTGGGCGTGCTCGGTTCGAACCTGGGCAAGCCTCTACGCCCTCAAGAAGGTTTGGGTGGCGCGGTCAAATTTCAACCGCAACGTCAAATCCGGCTGCGCGGCCTGCTCTTCAACAACCCTTACGTCGAATCCATTGCCGAAAGTGCTCTGCCAGACGCGGAGAAATGGAAGCAGTGGTTTGAGAAGTTTGACCAGGGCAAGACGGGTAACGGCGACGACGACATGGTCTACCTGCGTCACTCGTTCTCAAACTTTGACGATTTTGCCAAGGCCATCGAGCTGTTGCGCTCCTCCTCATTCGAGTCCCGTAGCAACAAGCGTTGGAGTTCGAAGTTCGTCTTTCCCTTCGGTCCCGATGCCCTCTACGAGGACTTGGAAATTGACTCGCGCGGCAAGATGAGTAACGACCGCCGCTTTTTCGCGCGCACTGGCGAGTTGCTCTATCTAATGCTCACGCGAGCGAAACGGGGAGCGGAGCTCGGCGACACCTTGGCGAGGCGCCTATTTGACCGCGAGGCTCCAATGAATCGACTCGCGCGTGCACTGCAAGGTGCACCTCAGCTAGCCGACGACCCGCGGTCTTCCGGCTATTTGCCCGAGGTTGCTAACGCACGGTTTGACCGAATTTGTGAAGACTGGCTATCCATTCTCGGCAGGGACATGCCGATCTACGATGCCTTGGAGCACCTAATTGCCATCTCTGGCCTGAATATGCTCCTTTACTTCCTGGAGCGGGCCAAGCGGATTGCGCGCGACGATGATCCCGTTGAGATCGTCTGCGAAATCGTTTCGAAGGAGCGCACGAAGGTTAGAGCACTCTCGGGGGATAGCTACCAGTTCAACCAGGGGTTGCCCGCTAAGGCAGTGCGCGCATATGTCGAGTCCATTCGGCAGGACCCACTCTGGAACGACGCGGGCTCGAATGAATTCCCAGAGGCTGAGCGAGTGAAGCTTATGCGCGAACGCTTCCAGTGGCCGTCACTAGATGGGGGCGACGACGAGGACTACACCGGAAAGAGTCCAGACTCCCTCGTCGGGGATCTCGTTGAGCTCGCACTCGCACGACACGAACAGCACGTCGGAAAGATTCACGCGTCTTGGTCGCGCGCGATCGGACTCAGTTCGCGACGGCTATCTCGCCGAACACGGTACGCGCCCAATGACAGGTTGCTCAAGTCGATTGTGGTCGCCATTGTCGAAGATCGCATGCAATTTGATGAGTTTCTTGCCGAAGCCAAGCGGCGCTATGGTCTAGTGTTGGGTGACGCAGAAGGTGTGCGCTTGGTCGATGCCAAGCTGGTTGACCAAGAGGAGCTCAGCGAGAATCGAGACAACCTCGAAGCCAGACTTGTTGGATTGGGTCTGGTCCGTAGGCTTTCTGATTCCTGCTCGTTTGTTGAAAATCCGTTCGCGTTCAAGGGAGAGGCGGAATGCTGACCGATCGCATTATTGGGCGCGTCGGCGCAGACATTCTCGCCAAGCGCATTTCGAATCCGGACCAACCGGGTGATTCGGCGGCGCTCTTTCGGCTTGACAAGCTCTCGGCTGGCCAAATCGCCGCAGTGGCGCGGGCAGTCTTGGCCAATCCCGACCTGCTCGCGCGCGTTGAGCTTATGATCCCGGAGGCGTTGGTCGAAAGCCAAGGCCTCCCAGCAGAGATCCTGATCTCACACAACGCAGGGTACGTGCGCAACAACGCTGTGACTTCCAAGGCGGCGATTCTTACCGCCAATGGGAACGAACACAACCTTGCAGACACATTAGGCCATGTAATGGCCATTGGCGCCAAAGAGATGCGCGCCAACCCCGAGCCGTGGGTGGAGGCTGCGTTGTATGCGGGCGGCCTTTCGCCGGTCCCGGACGACCGCGCAGTATTTCATGCTGCGATTGGCGGACTGCTTTCCTCCTCCGAGCTTTCGCTTGTCCAGCTTGGCGAGTTTTGTTCCGACCTTGTCGAAGCCATGTCTATCCGCGGCTTGGCCATCCGCGACGCAGTCGGTTTCGCCCTGCCTCGAGTGGGGCTCCCTAGGGATAGCTCTTTTTTCTCGAACGCCAAGACGTTCGGGATGCAACGCAAGCCGTGGCAGAAGGCCTTCATCAAACTTTTCATGCAGCGTGCTCCACTGCTCAAGAAGCTACGGCAGAACGGCCAGTTGCTCGACGCTGAAGAGCTTTTAGAGCGCATCAAAGCTAACGAGTCGGATATTACCGATGGCGCGCGGCAGGCCTTGGAGGAATTCGCAGCCGCTCCCGCCGGCGATCAAGAGGCGGCCACGACACTGGCGCAATTCGAATGGGAAGGTGACGGCGTTTACTTGGCCTTCGACAAGCCCAAGGAAAAGCAGTTTGGTTTGGCAGACTCTACGATCCGGTTTTTCGACCACGATTGCGATCAGGAGAATTCCCTCGATGCAGAGAGCCGCGCACTCCTGGATGATCTGAAATCGCGTGAACGCCGTTCTGACTTTAATGAGGAAGACGAGGAGTTCTTCGTCAAGCATCGCCGATTGCTCGAGCAAGACGCGAAGCTCTGTGCACGTTGGGAAAAGGCCTTGTATGGCAAACCCATCGAGTGCAATGACTTCTTTGACGGCTTTGCACGCGTGGTCAATAGCCTACATGCGGGCCTGCGTGATCCAGAGGGTGAGCGCATCTTGCGCTTTACTGTCACAAAAGGGCGTAAGGAGTGGCGCGAGCGCTTCAACTACGACGCTGGAACGTACTTCTCAGCGATGTACCGTGGCTTGAAGGAGCTGATGGGTTCCAGGGCGGATTGGAAGGTCGAGCGCCTTGGCAACGCGAATTTGCCCGACCCGCTCTTTGACTACGAAGCCTTTTTCGCCAAGGAAAAGGAACTGCGCAACGACAAGAAGAACAAGATTCGACCGAACGCCTCGCTTTCACGGGCAGCGTTGCAGATCAAGTTCGATGTCGCGTTGGTGCAGATCGCGAACGGTAAAGAAACGATCTTGGCCAAGACCCAACTCCTGTGGAGCTACAAGCCGACGTCGATAGGCTTATCGATGGTTGCTGACATGCGCCGCCTCCTTGAGAAGGGTGGCGTCGGTTGCACCGAGGTTTCCCGCAGGCTCGTGAGCAAGAAAGGCGGCGTCCAGAACGTATCGCTGCTCGACACCGGGACCCTGGAGGCTACTTATTCGACAGACGCCGGTTCGCTAGTCCCCGCGGCCAACAAGCTGCGCAGCCTTCGGCAGGATATAAAAGGGCGAATCAAGGAGCTTTCGGAGGATGGCCGGATCACGCCACAGCAACGCGACGAGATTCGAGGCGCGTGGGACGAGTTCGAAGGCCAGTACATCAAGGGGATGGAGGACTTCGTCTCCACTGGCGTCCATGGTGAGGCCGTTATGCGCCAGGCGGAGTCCTTTGGCGCACTGCTGACGTCCTTGATGGCTCATGCACGCGGCGACGTTTGCCGTGCGCGCTTGGTCTCCGAGGTCCTCTCGGTCGGTACGGTCCGCGTGGCTGGCGACAATCCGGCGTTGATCATCCCTCCGTGGCATCCTGAGCGCATGAAGGCGCTGGCGGTGAAGTCCCGGCGCGTGGCTGGCTTTGCTACTCACCTGCTGTCAAGCGACAGCATCCTCTATGGCGACCGCGAAATCTTCATGCGGGAGCTCTCCGACGAGATTGCACACCCGTTTTATCCCGAGATCGCTATCCTCAAGCGCACGAGTACCTCAGCGCTCGTCTCAGAAAGCAGCACGGTCAACGGCTATAGTCTTTTGGAGTCGCCCACACGCGGTACTGAAGACGCGATGACCGATGTCGAGCCAGCCGCCGCCGCAAAGCAAGCACGTGAGCTTTTGGAGCGCTACGTCGGATTGCAGCCGCATGAGGCTTCCAATCTGAGCGTAGTGCTCTACAACGCCGATGCCGCGGAGTTGCCACTTGCGACTGTACGGGAGCTGTCGTCGATTCAAGCCGATGGAAAGCTCCAATGCAGCGTGTCGGTGCGCCACTCGGATCCGGCAAAGCTTCGAAGCGTTTATGGCGAGCTGGTGAACAAGGCTGGCGATGATCCTGACCTGCCAGTGGTTAGCGAGACGAGCGACAATTTCATCTCGAAGTTGCGCATTTCCGTAACTCCGATCTCGGCTACACCCGGTGAAAGTGAGCAGGGATTTAAAGCCTTCGACGTGGCTTTCTTGCATGACGTGGTCGCCCGTGCGGCGCAGTCGGAATGGCTCCCTGTTCCTTGGACCAACGACCGTCCCAACTTGGATCATGCCCCATCGCGATGGTCCTATCGTAGTGTCTCGGGCGAGAACGAACTCAAATCGACGACATTTTTGACATGCCCTTGGCAGACCGCGTCGGGCTGGGCTTATGTCTCCGCCGTTGCAGCTGTCGACCGCGAAACTGATGCTTCGCCCGACGAGAGATACCTGCCCGCGCGTCGTATCTCGCTTCAAAGCGCTGCCTTGGCTGGCATGATCAAGGACGCGCACGATCTAGCAGAATGGGTGGCGACCTACGATGAGCTGCTCGATAAACGTCAGCTCCAACACAATGACATTACGGTGGTGCGCTACCGTCGTGGCTCGACTAACGGCCGCAACATGATCGTCAGCTCGACCTCTGAGCTACGGCTACTCGGCGTGCTTGTGCGCCGTCGCTTGGAAGAGCTAAATCTGCAGCTCGATCCCGAACAACTTGAGGCTGCCGTCGCCAAGGCGAAGCGCGATGCGCTTTCTGTCTCCGGTGACATTGTGCTTCGCGCGGCTAAGCGCGGTGTCTCTGCAGGCGAAATGATCGGCTTGGTCCTCAGCCGCTACTTGCTCGCGGAGGAGTTCAAGGCTTCCGCCGCTGGTAGTCAAGTACTGACTGCGTACTTCCTGCTCGACGACTACGCGAGTTGGCTGTCGCAACCTGAAAGTCGCATCGCCGACATCCTCGCGCTGAATGTCGAGGAGCGAGACGATGGAATCCGTGTCGTTATTTCGATCGTCGAGTCGAAGTATGTTGGGGCAGACGGATTGGCTAAGGCCCGCCGTGACTCTAAGGACCAACTCTTGGCAACGCTGGGCATGTTCCGCGAGGCCCTGTTCGGCGACCCGGGTCGCCTCGATCGCGACGTGTGGCTCGCTCGCTTGGCGGATATGCTTATCGACGCCGATATCCCACCTGGCATGACGGATCTGATGGAGCGGGCGAGGGCGAAGCTGCGTGAAGGCGACGTGGAGATTTCTCTCCGCGGCTACTCGCAGGTCTATGTTCATACCTCGGATGCAGGCTCCGCATCTGCCTCCGACCAAGAGCTGCTCGACGACGCTGAAGGCGTGCAAGCTTGGCAGGAGGTTTTTGACAGACATGATCTTCGAAAGCTTGGCGAGGCCTATGCGAAGGGGGACGGCGGATTCGAGGCTCGGGCTGGACTTGGGCCCCATCAACCATGGGCTGGGCACGATTTCAAGAAGCCAGCTGCTCGGGTACCGTGGCTCGCGGCGATAGGACAGCTGGCCAGCGGCCCCGCGGAGTCGTCCGAGGATGAGGTTTCAATCGTTGTTTCGGATGCCGGCGGACTGAGCCAATCGGGTGACCCGACGACCGAGCACGAGACGTTCGCGCAAGATCAGGCCGAAGTGTCAAAAATCGTTGATGCATCGGCGCCAGCCTTAGTCCCTGCGGTGCCTATCGATCTTGGCGCATCGCTTTCTGCTCTGGTGGCTGCCAAATTCGCGGGCGGAGCACAAGCGGACGCCGAGCGAGAGGCTTGGGCAGAAGAGGTGAAAAAGAAGCTGAAGGCAGCGCTGAATAGCTATGGTCTGCAGGCTGCGATTCTGGGTGTGCGCTTGACGCCCAATGGCTGCTTAGTTCGATTGGCAGGTTCAGACAGGATGCGTGTCGAGGATATCGAGAACAAGCGCACGCAGTTACTGACTACTCACGCGATCAACTTAGTGACGGTTCAGCCGAAACCAGGCGAGATAGTGGTGACCGTCGCCGGAGCGAAGAGGCAGGCGGTGTCGCTGTGGGAGTTGTGGTCCCGCCGCGAACTCAATCGCAACGTCGCTGGTATCAACACTTCGTTTCTGTTGGGGCTTCAGGAAATCAACGGAGCGCTGCTGTATTTGAACCTCGGTTCCGAATTCGGCGGCCTCTCGTCGCATGAGCCGCATTCGCTGGTGGCCGGCGCGACCGGCAGTGGCAAGTCAGTGCTCATCCAAGCTCTTATCTTGGACATCGCCGCGACCAACTCAAAAGAGCTGGCCCAGATTCTTTTGATCGATCCCAAGATGGGGGTGGACTACGCACCACTCGCGGACTTGCCGCACATGCGCGACGAGATCGTGACTACCAAGGATAAGGCCGCAGAGGTGCTCGGGGCTTTGGTCCAAGAAATGGAGGACCGGTACCGGGCATTTGCCAAGGCCCGCGCGCGCGACTTGCCGACCTATAACGCAAAGGTCTCCGCCGAAGAGCGGCTGCCGATGGTCTTTTTGGTCCATGACGAGTTCGCTGACTGGATGTTGGACGATACCTACAAGGCGGCGGTGGGGGCGGCGGTTCAGCGCCTAGGCGTTAAGGCTCGCGCGGCGGGGATCCATCTAATATTCGCCGCACAGCGACCCGACAAGGACGTTATGCCGATGCAGCTTCGCGAGAATCTGGGTAATCGGCTGATTCTTAAGGTGTCTAGTGAGGCAACCTCCAAAATTGCACTTGATCGACCCGGGGCAGAGCTTTTACTCGGCCGGGGGCACTTGGCGGCGAAGTTGAATGGCGAGCAAGGTCTTATATTCGCACAGGCACCTTTTCTGTCCGATGACGATATTGCTGAAGCAGTGAATGCAATCCAATTGGACAATCAATAAATGCACAAAGTATGGTCGGCGAATAAGGGCTTTGTAGATCGAAAGGGACGTCAGTGACGAAAAAACTTCTTGAGCATCTGGCTCGGAGTGCGCCTGAATTATTAAGGCCCCTACTAGGGGCAGAGGCAATTTCTTTAATCGAGAGGGTGGGAAGCGAGGCGTTAACTCAAAGGGGACTGGCTTACATGATTGTCAGTCGACTGGGGGAGAACCGTGTGTTGCGTGATCCGCAGGTTCGTGGTCTCGTGTTCGACACTCTCGAAGCCTCCGAGGCAGACAACCTAGTTGAGCTTCTGGAGCTTCCGCCTATCGCTGCGCGCATGACACTCAATCATGCAAACTTCGATACTGATATCCAGAGGCTTCACGTGCTGGAGCAATGGTACGGGATCGCCAGTCGAGATCCGGGGCAGTCCCCGCAAGATCGAGAAGGGTCGCGGAAGGTAAGCGCTAGGAACATACTTCGCCCGGACCAGCTCAATGCCTATCGAGAACTCCGACGCATTATTGGGAAACCACCTGCATGTGCTTTGGTGCACATGCCCGTTGGCGCTGGAAAGCTGCGGTTGGTATCGACGGCAATTTTGGATATGTTTCGGTCCGAGCCGGACGGGCGGGTCATCGTGTGGTTTGCACCGGGCGAAGCGCTGTGTGAGGAAGCCTTTCGAGAGTTGACGGAGATATGGGAGCAACTGGGCTCACGAGACGTTACCATTTATCGACTGTACGGCAATCGGCCGATACGTGACTTGGAAGGGTTGGAGAATTGCATTGTTATCGCCGATATCGTTACCTTTGATGAACAAGCGCCCGGATTGGAGACCTTGGGTTCAAAGGCCAGCGTTATCGTTTTAGCGGATGCCGAGAATGTGAAGCACTCCTCGGTGAGTGCAATCGTTGAGAAAATGTCTGCTAGTGGTGCGACGAGTGTCGTAGGGATTCTTGCATCGCCAACCCAGATATTGGACTTTGATGGCCCTCAGTCAAGCCTGAAGCGCATATTCAACGATTCCTGTGTGGCGATTAATGGCAGTGGCTCAATTGGGTATCTAGGTGTTTCTGGCGGAATAAGGGCCGTTACGGGCGAGCTGTTCGAGCTGAGCGCAGAATGCTCGGAGAATGAAGAGCCACTTGCCCTTAATTTTGATCCCGAATACTTGGATAGACTAAGTAAAGACGTCGAGCGCAATCAATCTTTGTTGAAGTTGCTTGTCAAAGAGTCTAAAGGGTTGGGGCGACTTGTCTTTTTTGCTACGACTGCTGAACACGCAAAATTGTTTGTAGGATTTTTGGCTCTTTATGGTGTAGATGCGGTATCTATTACGGCTGAAGAGTCGATGGAATACAGGAAAATTGCAATTCAAAAATTCAATGCGCGGGAGCAAGCCAAGGTGTTATGCGTGCACGGGTTTCTTCTGTCGGGTAATTTGGTTCCGAATCTCTCCACTGCTATTATTGCTGTGCCCACGTTATCGAAGGCGGTTTTTCTATCTATGGTGGGTCGCTTATTGGATGTGCAGGATATAGAGGCAAATCAATTGCGATTGATTGTTGTAGCTGATTCTGTCCCGGACGGTGAGGCGTTAGTTAAAAATTTGACTGTATTGAGCGGTTTTGGCATTTAAGGAAATTTATGACATTTCTAATCATTCCGCAAAATCTCTCAATCTCCGCAATGCGCAGCTCGGGATATCGTGATACTGCACACGCTCTCGCGGAGCTAATCGATAACTCCATTCAAGCCGGCGAGGAGATCGGCGGCAGGACGGAGGTAGAGGTAATCTGTGTTGACGAGGCTACAAACGGGAACCGACGCCAAATAGCTCGCATGGCAGTTTATGACAATGCGGCTGGAATGACTCAGGACGTCCTTCGGAAGGCACTTCAGTTCGGGAACGGTACACGTTTGGACCCTAAGCTCCAGAAGGGCATAGGGAAGTTTGGGATGGGGTTGCCTAATTCGTCCATCTCGCAGTGCAAACGGGTCGACGTTTATACATGGACTAAAGGCGTCGTCTACCATGCGTATCTGGACGTTGAGCAGATTAGGGCTGGCGAGATGACCGAGGTGCCCGTTCCCGAGCTCGCTGTAATTCCAACGGAGTGGCTTACGCTCATTGCTGGGGAAGTGGAGGAGCACGGAACTCTCGTCGTTTGGAGCAAATTGGATCGCGTTTCTTGGAAACAGAGCGCTACGCTTTTGCGCCATACGGAATTTATTACCGGACGCGTTCATCGTCACTTCATTAGCAGAAAGTCTGTGCGCATACGCCTCGCAGCATACGAATGCAAGGGGACGGAATATTCGTCGCTGTTCGAGAGTTTTGTCCGTCCCAACGATCCGCTCTACCTGATGCCGGGGTCGAACGCTCCGCAACCGTTTGATCAGAAGCCTGCCTTCACGCCGTTTGGTGAGGATCTAGTTTTGTTGATCGGTCATGATGGCGTGGAACACCCGGTGACGATTCGCGCTGCAATTTGTAAACCGGAAGCGCGTCGTGAAGGGGGATCAAAGCCAATTGGACATCACGCGGCAAAAAATCAGGGTATCTCGGTGGTGCGCTCCGGGCGCGAGCTTGAGCTAAACAATAGCTTTATCAACTCGTACGATTCCCGTGAACGGTGGTGGGGTGTTGAAGTTCAGTTTGGGCCTGGCTTGGATGACGTTTTCGGAGTTACAAACAATAAGCAGTCTGCAACGGGCTTCATGCGCTTGAGTTCAGAGGAGGACGCACAGGCCGAGGGAATGACTGAGAGAAAGTACCTTGAGATGCTCGAGCTGGACCGAGACCCACGACTTCCGATGTATCGAATTAGCCGGGAGATTGAGAAACTCCTAAAGGCGATGCGAAGTCAAGTCGCAAAAATGCGGGAGGGCGATCGCATCCAAAATCAGAGGGAGCGTGCGGAAAGCAAAGCCGAGCAGGCAGCGACTGATTCAGTGGCTCGTCGCCGTGACCGACTAGGCGATACCGGTAGAAGTGACAAGGAGGAGCAAAGGCCTGAGAGTGAACGGGCTGATGCTCTCACCCCAGACATCATTGAAGACGGTGTGGATGGGGCGAAAGCGCATGACATCGCTGTCGACTATGTAAGTAAGAAGATAAAATTTCGATTTAGGCATGCAGATACACCAGGTCTGACAATATTTGATGTAAACACTGCCGGTGGTGTGATTTTGGTAACACTCAATACCCGGCATCCTGCTCATGGCCGCATTTTCAAGGCGCTGCAGGGTGAGGACGATGCGCAAAGCCAAGCTGCAAAGGAAGTGCTTTCACTAATCGCAGCTTGGGCCCGCCTAGAAGATGAAGCCCCTAGCGAGAAGGCGCGCTTAACAATCGAAGATACTCGCTTGCAGTGGGGGCGAGTGGCCTGGGATTTCTTTGAGATTGAGGACTGAGGCATGGGCGGACGGGAAGCTATAAGAGGCTTTGCGGTGCAAGCGCTCATATGCCTGCTTGACTCTTTACAGCTTGAAAATTCGAGTTGGAAAGTCGTCGTTATTGAACCTGACTCATCGAATGACAAAGTTGACATCCGCTGGGAGTATTCGGATGGCAAGATCCGAGTCCAACAGATCAAATCGTCAAAAAACCAGATCGGCCGCGGAGACGTCGTGTCTTGGTGTAAAGAGCTCGAAGCGTCAGGACCGGCGGATAGCTATCAACTGATACTTGCAGGGCCTATTGCGGCAGCAGTCCTTGATGATGCCCCGTTCGGCCAGGTTGAGGTGCCGGTTCCGAAGTCTATGGACACGCTGGCTTTGATTGAGCAGGCTATTACAAAGGTCGATCGGTACTTAAGCGCAAAGGGAATTGCTCCGCTGTCGCTACCCATTCGGGAGTCTTTGATCTACATAGTGACTGCTCGTCTTTTGGACGGTGCAGTTCGAGGGCATAGACTATCGCGAGACGAGTTTGACGGCTGGTTACTCCGATGGATCGCGGCGGCGTATCCGGAAGCGGTCGAACAAAGAATGTCCGCGAACTGTGCGGTCCTTTGGAGTTCGGTCGAATTCGCGAGCCCTGCAACAATAAGCCAGCGTGCCTTTGAGCTGAATTTGCCGCTCACGGTGATCAATGGCGGTGCGTCCACCGCAGTTGTGGAGTTCTTCTTGCTCCGGGTATGTTCCAGTAATCGCGAGATGCGATATAGGCCGGCTCTTGTATTGCCGGACGTAGGGGGGCAATTTCGCGAACGAAGATCGCAGGGAAGGCCATTTGGAGAGTTCGCTGTGCCCCCGCAATCATCCATTCAAATGTGCGTGCTTTTCACGCCGATTGACGGAGTTGCTTATAAAACCGACGAATGGCCACGTGAAAAGCACCATATCGAGTTGTACGTCAAATATGGTGCTCAACGAGCAATGGCTTCCGTGAAAAGGGCACCGGTGCAAATCGGTATAGAGGAAACTTCTGTGCTAGGAACGAACAACTCCAGACAAGTTGCACTATCCGCTATGGACGCGTATTTGGATCTGCTTTGAACTACTTGTGGCAGATGTTGCAAGACCCATTACCTTCGTCCTCGCCATAGACATCGTCGATGTCTTCGGGGCATGCCCTCACGGGCCGTAACGGGTTGATGGGAATGCTCCTGCGCATCCGCTCTCGACGGACCTCGTATTCCGCTTTGATTGCAGCTATACGCTCGGGCTCCTCCATGTCAGATAGCGATTCGCCCTTCGACCAAGTGAAGGGCGCCCCGTGTTCCAACGCATCCTTCTCAAGGGCTTTCGCATCTTCATAAGCTCGAGGGTGTTTGTCCTTCAGGCGCACCCACTCGATCTTCTGCTGAAAGAAGCAGAACGTGCAGCCGCTGCGTGAGCGCCACTCGTAGTACTTCGGATAACCGACACCGGAATTCTCCAGGATGTCGATCACCGCCGGCTTGTCGATGCCAGCCTCACGAAAGGGCAATTTCACAAACAAATTGTCGGCCTTGGCTGCATAGCCTTCGCGATAGTCTTCGTCCGCGCGGATGGCCACGTACGAAGTGACCTTGTCGCCGGCTGCCAGCCAAGGTTTTACCCAGTCCTCGAATGGCGCAAGCTTCAACTTTCGCGTACACCAGCGGCTTTGTGGGTTGGGTAGAAAGTGATTGTATTGACGCAGCCAGAAGCGAAAGTCGCGGCCGGGGTTGAGCCTAGCAATTGGCTTTCCTAGATAGCCCTCGAGCTTGCCGAGGAACTCATGAACCTCAGGTAGCTCCTCGCCGGTATCGGTGAAGAAATAATCGATATCCAGCTCGGGGTGTCGGTCGCGCATGTAGACCGCGAGCGCGGCGCTGTCTTTCCCACCGGAAATCCCTAGTACATGACGCTCAGCCATTGGCAACCTCTTTGTCAACAGACGCCAGCGTCATTCCGGCCTTGGCCAGTATGGCTAGCAATACTTCAGTTCCCAACCCTTGGCGCTCCAGCATCGAGACGACCTCATCGGCCTTGGACTCGACGATCTGCCGATGACGATCCGAAATCGCAAATGAGCGCGAGATCGTCTTGGTGTTCGCTCCGGCACCGATGACTACAGCGATGGCCTCGCTGTGTGCCTCTCGGCCTTGGACCGTCACGAACGCCTCAGCTTCGCGGAAACGCCGGGCAAATTTTGCCAGTTCCAAGTTCGCGGCGTCGATGTGCCTGTCGACCCAGTCGCGGGGAGGCTTCTCTGCAGCTAAACTAAGGATGCCCTCAAGAGAGACTCTGGCGCCATCGAAATTGGCGAGGCGGGTCGCAAACGCATCCAATCTCAGATCGCCGGAAATGCCGGAGACTGCATGAGCGCGCTGGCGTAGCGTTTCTAGATCATCCGGCCGTGCGTCAAGCGCCTCGAGCATCTTGCTCTCGACCTCGGCGAGCATTTTTCCATATGAGCCGGCGACTTCTTGCAGCGGTGCTCTAAGCGCTTTTACGTAGGATTTGCCGTCGGCAGCGTTGAGCAGCGACGCTAGGTCGACAAACAATACCTTGTGGGGATCGTTGGCCTTCAATAGCATATCGCGCATGGCCTTGGCCGTGTCACCCAAGCGTTGTGTTCTTCGAGCCCACTCTGGCAGGTTGAAGACCATGGCCACCAATCCGCGTGCTGCTTCGAGTGGATCGGCCGCGTCCGTAGTCTCGCCAACCTCTGCTAACAGCTGTGAAATGCCACTGAGGATTTGATTTTTATCCTCGTCGATAGCCACCCAACGCAGCGAGAAACGATCCGGGTCCTGCAGGCATTCGTCGATGTCGAAATCGGTGAGCCGTGGCACAAACATTCCGTCCTTGTAGACGGCGATGTTGGCCTTGTGAGCAAGCATGAATGCGGTGAGGATCACCGGTTGGATGCCGTGCTTCATCCCGAAGGGAGGTGCGCTCCACAATGCATAGATTTCGTGAGCGCCCACCCGCGTGTTGCCGTCAGAAAAGAGCGCTCGGGCAGCGTCCCACAGTGGCTTGAATCCGTCCGCCGATCCATCGCACGGCGCGATGAACCGCCACACGCCAGAGGTGTCCTGGCGGTGCAGCTCTGTGCTCTTGAGTAGCGTCTCGTAAAGCCCGCGCTCGGCTGCGAAGCCTTCAAAGCCGAGAGCCTCTTGGCTTTCGGAGTCGATCATCGCATGAAGCAAATCGCGGCGGGCCTTCACGCTATTGCTCGAAACGCTATCGCGATTTACCAGCTCACTCCATACGGGCGGCGACGCGCTGAATAGTTCGTCAGCGAGTTGCGATGCCACTGGCGATAGCTTCGACCCGTGTTCCACAACGTGATCCGTCCCGTCGTGCCATTTCGCCAACGACACGGCGGCTTGGAGTTGGTCTTCCAGATTCGCCCGAGTTGCGGTCAACCGCGCATACACTTCGCGGCGAGCTACAGCGTCGCCGGACAGCTCGTGGCGCTCTTTCACCTGTTCCAATGCCACCAGCTCAGCAGAGAGCTCGGCGATACGGGTATGGTTATCCGGGATACCGACCAGCACGGGCCAAGGGCGGAGTTTCGAGCACGCTTGCGCGCGGACGCGGGCGGCGCGTGGACTCATGCCCTTGTCGGGCAGAGCTAGGATGAAGGCTCCGAACTCACCTTTTCGAGGGCGGAACTCGGCTGAGATTTTCTCGGCCTGCTCGATGCTGCACAGAGACAGCTCCATCCAGCGCATGGAACCCGTCTCGTGGTAGTGGCGCTTGGCGACTACCGGATGTAATCCCATGAGCTGCACAAGGCGCGCGTAGTCAACGCCAGGCGAGGCGGCAAGAGTCTGTGCGATGGCCGAGTCGATGTCGAAATCGCTGCCTTCGAAGACCGACCAGGCTCCGGTATAGCTCTTGTAAAGAGCGATTTTGAGAGCGGAGAGCTGTTGCAGCGCGTCGTCGAGTTCTTCTTGTGCCTTGTCGTAAAAGAGCACCTTGATGACGGCAGCGTCGGCGGCTAAGCCAGAACCGTTACGGAAGAGGTCGATGATCGCGATGTTCTTGATCAGACACACCAGCAGCGGATCACCCGACTTAGCCTCGGCCCGCTCGACAGCTTCGACCGCCTGCGACCAACGATGACCGTCAGGGGACGCGAGGATTGCAGGCTCAAGATTTGAGCGAAGGTAGTCCCAGTAGTCGCTGGGGCGATACCAAGTTGCTTCACTGACAGAGGTCGAGTTCAGATAGGAGCGAAAGCCATACGGCTCTACTGACGACAGGAAACCAAATGTACTGCGCTCGTTCTGTCCGAATTGACGTTTGGAGATTGGCCCAAGTAGTGCAGCCATGGCCGGATGAAGCGGCCAACAGCCGGCCAACGCGTTAGCAAGCCCTTGCCCTGCAGCGGGGCGGCGCGAGCGGATAGCGTCGGCGATCTCCTTTGACGCCTCGGCAATCCAGTCCGGCTGCCGATCGGCTTCGATCGCACGGCCGATAAGTTCTACAATTTCGTCGCTGGCAGCTACGAAAGGCAAGTCGACATAGCGACCCTGTACCTTAGCCCAATCTTCACGAGTATCGATGCCAAGCCGAGCGGAATACTGCGCGAAGGATTGATGCAGTACGCCGACGACCACCAAACGACCGTCTGAGCGTGCGGCGGCTTCGGCGAGTTCTTGGAAAAAATAAACATCATCCCCCGAACCTAACGCTGAGGCTTCCAGGAATTTTCCCATCTCGTCGATGAGGACCAGCACACCGTCATGTGGACGGCTCTGCGCTTCCTCGAGCAATTCGGCGATAAGGGTTTGGCCGTTAGGCTTGTTGCGGCCGTCCACCGTCTTGCCCTGCGCTTGCCGAAGGGCTGCATTAAGTGCGGCGACGACGCTCCCGCGTCGTCCCACGGCTGGCACGATCAACCATCCTTTACGGACCGGGAAGGCCTTATCGAAGGCGGGCTTGGAGTTCAAGTGCAACGCTTCACGCGCTTTCACCCGGAGGTTCTTATCGGGATGTAGCGCACTCGCCAGCGCGACGGCCAGTGAGCTCTTGCCTCCGCCAAAGGGGCCGGTCCAGGTAAAACTGCGTTGGTTGGTCCCCGAGAGTTGCACGCACATGCTATCGACTACGGCGCCAGCAGTGGCGTGGCAGATGTAGCCGGACAAGGCGTCTACACGTCCAATGTCGGCGTCGACGCGGATAGAGCGCTGATATTGGCGCGAAATTTGGACGATGTCCGACAGAGCCACTTGCTTTTTGTCAGTCATAGGCGCGTCTGATCATGTTTTTGTGGTTGTCCTTCGTCAGGTCCTTTCGGTGGACTTGGCGAAGGCCGGCAGAGTCGGTCCACTCAAGTTTGCGATCGGTGAAGTCCGAGAGCGCGATCAGCCGTTGGGCGATCGACTCCTCGTCAAGTTTGAAAACGCGACCGGGGGAGCCATCAGCGTAAGCAATGGTCTCAAAGGCTAGGGAGCTTTGCCCACCCGCTTCGCGGTTCCAGAAATCGACTAAGGCGTAGGCAAAGATGCCGTCATGCAAGGAAGCTTTAGGGCCGCGCCGAAACGCATATTGGCCCTTGTGAATCTCTTGCAGCAGACCTAGCTCGCCTAGCAATGGTTCGGCGAAATCCTCTGGCGATCCCCCAGCCGCACGCGGCGCATAGCTACGTAGACATGTCTCCAAGTCTCTAGACAGCGTCGACGCTGAAAGGCGGTGCTTGGGGTCGAGTTGGCGCGCATAGCGCGCCAACGGCTCTTCAAGCTCCTGGCGCGTAAACGAGGGAGCTGTTACGTGATTGAACAACCAATACCAAGTCGTCGAGCGATAGCATCGACCAGCGAGTTGCCAATGTGCAAGCCATGCCGATGACGGGTTCTCGGCGTAAGGATCAAGCCCGCTGTCCTTAAGAATATCGTAGGCAAGACTGCTCATTCTGAAATGATCGCCCGATTCAGACATGACACCGCAAGCTAACGCCCAATGCCGAATCGAGGCCACCATGTTTTTGCCAACCCCAAAGGTCGCAATAGCGTCGCCATCGGTGAAGACGGTCTTGCTAATTTGGCCGTCGATTGCTTCATGGCAAACCTTCTTGAGCCACATCTGACGCAAAGGAAACGTCTCGTGGCCAGAGAAGTGAGCGGGCGTGGTTTTGGGAGCGCTGTGGTCGGGCATCATGCTCGTCATTTTAGCCGAACTGGTGGAATCCACCAGTTCGGTAAGGTTGCAGAGGGGATAGGTCTTTTAAATTGTTGCTGAAATTCAGTAGTTAATCTCTTCGGGAGGCGCGTCGATTCGTTCAAGCGCCAATGCTGACAAAAAAATTGGGGCGCGTGAAGTGCCGCAACTGGAGAAGTTGTCAGGCGCTCCGCGAGCATTCGGCGTGCTCAAGCGAATCTCGATTTGTTTTGGCACTGCCATGCGCAACTAACGGACGGGGCTGTGGCGCAGGTGAGATCGGTGAGAGCAGCTGCCATGCAGTTCTGTTGGGTGCCGGCGCGAGCTCATGCAAGAAACGTCGAGACGATCTCGTGAAAATCGCGGCGGCTCGTTTTGGCCACAGACTGCGTTAATGCGCCTTGGATTTATGGTTGAGTCTATCGGCGTAGTGCGCAACTGCAAACGCGTGAGCTAAATAGCGGAGAAGCTTCGCGACAGCTAAGTAGGAGAGTGGGTGGGCACTATTGTCGGAATCACCGCTACCGATATCAGCGCCGGATAGGAACGCTTCAAGCAGATTTTGGCCGTGGAGGCCTTCGGTGACGTGGATCGTCGCGGCCTTCATGTCTCCGGCTTCCTCATTCTTCCTTTCAAGTCCCGTTTTCAGTAGGTCGAGATAGTTAGCCCAAGCCTGCATCATTTTGACTCGGTCCTCAAGGAATCTCGTCCGGTTGTAAGCAGTGCCAAGAATATCCGGCACTCGATGTGCAAGTTGATGCTCTATGACTTCCGCCGGAAAGCGAAGGCGCTCATGAAGAATCGTTCTCGCCATAGCGCGAAAGCCATGGCCCGTGATCTCGGTTTTTGTGTCAAATCCTAGTCGCTGTAATGCGGCGTTTATTGCCGCTGCGCTCATTGGCTTCCTGCGATCTCGGCCAGGAAATACGAATCGCCAGTTTCCAGTGAGGTCATGCAACTTTCTCAGAATTCCCACAGCCTGAGTCGCGAGTGGGACAAGATGTTCCGTTTTCGTTTTCGATACGACGTAGCGCCACTCGCGACGATCCAGATCAAACTGTGACCATTCCGCCTGACGCAACTCCCCGGGGCGGACGAACAGCAGAGGCGCTAGACGCAATGCAGCGCCAACAACGAACGTGCCGGCGAATCCGTCTAGCGCCCGCAACATTTCACCCACTTTGTCAGGGTCGGTAAGGGCCGCGAAGTGCGTGTGTGTATTGGGCCGCAAAGCGCCGCGGAGATCAACGCTCACGTCGCGCATCGCCCGTCCAGTTGCAACCGCGTAACGGAAGATCTGCCCACAAGTCTGATGGAGCCGATGTGCGGTGTCGTTTGCGCCACGCAATTCGGCACGGCGCAACACTTCGAGAACCTCTGGCGCAGTTATCTCTGCGATCGGGCGCGGCCCCAGCAAGGGAAACGCATCTTTCATGAGGCGCCCCATAATTTTTTCCGAGTGGCTGTTGGTCCATCCTGGCGCTTGTCTCTCAAACCATTCCAGCGCAACGACCTTGAATGTATTTGCTGAGCTCAATTGGGCGAGTCGTTTTTTCTCCTTCTTGGCTTGGCTTGGGTCGATTCCATCAGCCAGCATGGCCCGTGCTTCGTCCCGCTTCCTGCGTGCGTGAGCTAGCGTTACGTCCGGATAAACACCAAACGACAGCCTTTTTTCGCGAGCATTGAATCGATACTTTAAGCGCCAGTATTTTCCGCCTGTGGGCACAACTTCAAGATACATACCGCGACCATCATAGATCCGGTATGTTTTTTCCCGTGGTGTTGCACGTCGAACTTCCAGATCGGTAAGAGGCATGATGGACCTCAATTTATGGCTGAACACTAACCCTTCGGTTGGTGTTCAGCCGATGTGCTTGTGCTTAGACCATCACTTTGACGGTCCGAACTCAATCTGTGCCTGCTCAAGCATCCAGGCCTCAATCTTGTCGTGCCATACACGTAGCAGGTCGAGAGGGCGGCGGCGATAGTGCTTCTCAGCAAGCGCGGACGGCTTATGCCCTTGGATTTGAGCGACGACACCGACCGGAACCTCGACCCACTCCGAAAGCGTGCCAAAGGAGCGGCGGAGGCCATGCAGGGAAAGGTGAGGCAAACCCGTCGGAGTCAACGCTCGATTGTGCGCATGACGCGGCTCAGCTATCTTGCCGTCCGCCGCGGTTTTGCTGACGAACACCCACTCGGAAGGCTCCCATCGTTCGCCCCTTTCTGAGAGCCGAGCGGCCTGGCGTCTATTTGGGGGCATCTCGTTGAGACGCTGAAGATGACGCAGTAGGCTCGCTAAGTATGGGGTGAGCGGAATAGTTCGACCACCTGTCCCTTCCACCTTGTCGTTCATCGTAAGACTCCTCCAGCGGAAGTCCACATCGTCCCAGCGCAATGCGGCTAGTTCCTCCCGGCGGGCTCCTGTGATCAGGAGGCCCTGCAGGTATGCGCTGATGACTGGGTTCGCAATGCCACGTATCGCGCTGAACCAAACAGAAAGCTGCTCCCGCTGTAGGCAGTCGTCTTTCGCGGCGCTGCGGGGGAGAATGCCTTTGACCTTCGGCGACGAATAGGCGTCGTGCGGAATGATTCCGGCATATGCCTCGTCACTGTCACACCATCGGATGAATGCCTTGAATAGACCAAAGGCATGACCGGCATTTGTCGGTCCCCGGGGTATCTCAGACTCGAGCCACTCCGACATCGACGTTGCCGTGATCTCGGTCAATCTCCGCGGCATGAGCGGCGCCAATGGCCCGCGCACCTTTTCTTTGCCGCCGCGTTTCGCAATACCGCCGCCAGGTGAGGAAAGGTTGATGTGATCGATGATGTATCGCTCGGACCGCGGCTTTTTCGTTTTGGGGGAGATCTTCGTTCGCAGATGCTCTAGATAATGCTCCCATGCTTCGCCGACAGTCACGTCCTGACGACGCTTCGCGGCCTGACGGGCTTCGTGTTCGGCCTTCTGCTCGGCCTCTCGCTCGCGCGGATCAACTCCGCCGTCGATAAGCGTCTGGAGATTGCGAGCGCGCTCCTGCGCCTTGTCGATCGTCCAGCTCCGCGGATCGCCGATAGTCATCCGGACCGTCGAGCCATGGATCTTCCCTTGATAGATGTAAGCCTTGGCTCCGCTAGGCGTGGCTCGCAAGCCGAGCCCGGGAGTTTTACTGTCCCAAAGAAATGACTGCGACTTACCCTCTTCGCAGCGATGCGCCTCTACACGAGCCGCAGTGAAGTTGACCTTCGCCACCCAACCTCCTTACCCATAAGTCGCCGATTCCATGTAACCGCCATGTAACCTGATTATGCGCCAACGGAGGAATTTCGATCAACAGGAATGAGAGGTGGGTTCAGAGAAATTCGTTTAAATTCATGTAATTGGTGATTTCGGTATGCGCTAATCCATCTGAATCAATGTCGACTTGTTCGCATTCGCAATGCGAAGGTCGTGAGTTCGATCCTCATCCGCCCCTTCGCGTGACAGTTTGATCAGGCCATGAAGCGCGTGGCTGGCACGCGCCGGTTCGCATTGCAGTCGAGTAGTCGAGTGGCATCCGCTCTCCCTCGTGCGTGGACAGCATCGGCGCGCTGGGGGACCACCTCTTTCGAAGACATTCCGCAACGCCCGATGGCATGGCGAAACCCGTCGTGCAACGCGACGCAATTGACGAGTGTCGAACCGCACGCAGCATCCGATGTCCTCCGAATCATAGATACCGTGTAGTCCTCCTTTTCGGACGTATCCGATTTCATGTCCACATTAGCGGCCTGACTATCACTGACGTCGCAAGGTACAGAGGGTCGTGTGAATTCGTTCATGCGCTTTACCTTGGGTGTATCTTCCGCGTGGTATGCATGACTTGGGAAAGGCTAAGAAAATTCTCTTTTGGGAAATCAAGTGAAGCGTGTCGTCCTATCGATCGTTTACCTGTCTGTCGGACTTCTATTGTCGTGGCAGTCAGCGTTGTGGTTCAGTAAATTGTCGCGGCAACTATCACTGCCACTATGTAGTACCAGTTGGCACGAGTGTTGGGATATCGAGCACTGCAAAGTGTCGGCGTGGGGCTACATAGTTATTGCCGCATTCGTTGTTGGGCCTGGCTTGCTGTGGGCTGTCGCTGGATTCAAAGAGGCTAATGCCGTTGCGTCCTCACGCGTCACCTCGATAGCCCTGCTCGCCACTTTCACGGTCCTTTATTACTTTGGTTTTTACGCCGCAGTGTGGCCTTAACAGTGGCACAGTTCGTCAGTTGATCATGGCTTGGAGGCAAAAGATATCTTCTCTTGGGGGCAATTGACAAGGTGTCTCGTTAGCCTTGTGGGGTTCGTCTCTGGATTCACCCTAACGTGGGTGTGTCTGCACGTTCTGAAGTATTTCCATTGGACTATGCACCCGAATGCTGTGGCTAGCGGTTGCCACGAACTCGGAAAATGCGCTGTCCCTTGGTGGATCTTGCCCTTTCTCATCACCTATCTACTGGGACCAGCGATTTCTCTTGCCATTCTAAATGCAGTAGCGTGGAAGAGATGGCCCGTACGCAAATGGACAGGTGGGACCTGCATTGTGATGGTGATGTCGATCACACTGTACGCGTTGGATTTCTTCGCATAACCGCATCGCTGGTTTTGACCACTGGGCTTCAGGGAACCTGCCACGTAGAGGGCGAGCCGGCAGTGACGGGAGCCATACTCACAGTGTGCTTTCATTCAAGAGCGCATCTTCGGTTCGGCGCACATCATCGATCTGTCTTGAGTCAAATAACCATAAGAAGTAAATTTAGATAAGCAAAATCCAGTACTTCGTACTCCGATGCTATATAGAATGACATAACCATCCCTATATATTCGGTGTTGGAAAATGCGCTTTTCCGCGAGGCCCAAACATGAAAGATGAACAATTCTTCCGCGAGCTCGGGGAGCGCATTGCCAGCGCGCGCAAGGCGCACGGCCTGACCCAACAGCAATTGGCCGACGCACTCGGCATCGCCCAGCAAACGCTTGCTCACTATGAAGGCGGGCGCTCACGCGTTCCGGCGTCCATGTTGCCCATGATAGCGGAGCTGTTGATGCTCACTGTCGATGAGTTGTTGGGCAAGCCGCTCGGCATGCCGGTTGCAGGCTACAGATCAATGTCCCGCCTACAACGTCAAATCGCCGCAATCGAACAACTACCCAAACCCAAACAGCAGTTCGTCTCACAAATGTTGGACACCGTGCTCGCCCAAGCACGGAGGTAGAAGGAGTCTCAATGCAGTAAACGAAGCGCGGGCCGTGAGTGTTACCAGCACTCACGGCCCGCTAACCAAAACCAACTCGACGAAGGAGTTGACCATGGCTGACGCCAATCTTAATGCATTGCACGCCCATCCCGAGCGCCGCGTAACCATCCAGCAGTCCTGGCGGTACCGCAAGTACAGTTCTCGGGCAAGAAATGACCCACCGCTTTACCCCTGGCTCAAGCTATCTGGCCGATGGCTCGAAGTCGCAGGCTTTGAAGCAGGCCAGCGCGTCCGAATCACGGTAGAAGACAAAAGGCTGGTGATCACCCCGGACTGATCCGCCCGTCAGACAAAGCCCGCACCCCACAAAGAAGGCCACGAACCCACAAGGTTCGTGGCCTTCACGACTTCAACAGCCCACTCCTAAATCTTTTTTGAAAGACTGGATCCAAAAATCCATTTAGAGTAATCTGCCCCAACGACTCAGCAACCGCAATGGCATCCTTCCGCACCGCACAAAACGGATCAAGCGCACAAAAATGCCTGCCACCAGCGTCCGCAACACCGCCGGCCTAGCCTTAACCGCCGAGGAAGAGGCCTACCGCTTCCTTCTGGAAGCCATCATCGAAGGCCGCTACGCGGCAGGCCAGCGTATCGTCGCCGAAACTGTTGCCGAAGAACTCTCAATGAGCCGCATGCCAGTGCGAGCGGCACTAAAAAGACTTCAAACCGAAGGCCTGATCATCCAGCGCCCCAACCGCGGCGCAATCGTCCGCGGCCTGACCGTAGAAGAAGTCCAGGACATCTTCGACATGCGCATCGCGCTCGAATGCCTGGCCATGCGCGTCGCCGCCCCCCGTTGCACCGAAGCGCATCTCACGAAGCTCCAACGCCTGCTGGAAGACATGGACACCTGCGTAGGCGACACCGACACCTGGGTCCAACGCCACTGTGCGTTCCACGAATACTTGTGCGAAATCAGCGGCCGCACGCGCCTCTACCAGCAGATTCACTCGCTCTACACGCTGATCGAAGGCCCCATGCGTCTGTGGATCGAGCAAGCCACCTTCAGACGCAAATGCGCACGCGACGCCCACCAGATCCTCATCGACGCGCTACGCACCCGCGACCCCGCGCAAGCCGAGCAGGCGCTGCGCGAGCACCTCGAATCAACCGTTCCCCAGATCATCAAGTTCCTCGAATCGCCCGCGTCACGAGCGTAACGCGTCGGCGTCCTAACTGTCGTCGTTTCTCACGCAGCTTACATTCAGCCAGGAGCCTCTCGATGTCAGCAAATCAGTCCAAGCGTCTTCGTCTCGCCGCCTGCGCAGGCTTCGCGCTCCTCGCGCAGATTGCCGGCGTCTCCGCGGCGCAGGCCGCCGATCTGGGTCTCGTGAAAGGCGGCACGCTCACTTACTGTTCGAGTATGGACGCGCCGCCGCTCGCGTCCTACGACGAGAACCAGCAGCCGCGTGGCTTCTCCGTCGACGTGGCGCATGACGTCGCGAAGCAGCTCGGCAATCTCAAGGTCGAGTGGAAGGTCATGTCGTTCAGCGGGCAGATTCCGGCGCTCCAGGCGAAGCAATGCGATCTCGTGATCGGCCAGCTCTTCGACAAGCCCGAGCGCCGACAGATCATCGACATCGTCGACTACATGTATTCGAGCCAGTCGATCATGGTGCCGCGTGGCAACCCGCACCACGTGCGCTCGCTCGACGATCTCTCGGGCATGAAGGTCGCCGTGCTCAACGGCACGACCATCAGCACGCTGCTCGACAAGGAAAACGAGAAGCTCAAGGCTGCGGGCAAGCCGCCCATGAACATCGTCGTCTATAGTTCGGATGCCGATGCATTTCAGGCCTTCCGCCTGAATCAGGTCGATGCCTACGGCACCACCTCGGAAAGCGCCGCGCACTTCCAGCAGGTCTCGGGCGACATGTTCGAGGAGGCGGTTCCGGGCTTCAATCGCATCGCGACCGGTATTGGCGCGCGCAAGGGCGAGCCGCTTTCGCCGGCCGTGGCGAAGGCCGTGGCCGATCTCGTGAAGAGCGATCGCTACGGCAAGATGCTCGCCACCTGGAAGCTCGAAAACGATCGCCTGTGAGCGCGGGGTGACGCCATGAATTTCAGTTGGGAAATCTTCCGGAAATTCCTGCTGGACCCAAGCCCGGCGTATCTGCACGGGTTGTGGCTCACGTTCTCGATCAGCGCCTGCGCGATCGTGTTCGGCGCCACGCTCGGCCTGATCGTCGCGCTCATGCGGCTTTCGTCGAGTCTGCCCGTGCAGTATCTCGCGCGCGGCTATATCTGGGTCATGCGCGGCACGCCGTTGCTCATGCAGATCGTGTTCCTGTACACCGCGTTTGCCGCGGCGAACATCTTTCATTTTCACGATCTCGACTTCGGCATCATCTCGCTGCCCGGCAATATTCAGGCAGCCGTGCTTGCGCTCGGCATGAATTCGGCGGCGTATCAGGCGGAGATCATTCGCGCGGGTTTGAGTTCGGTGGACAGGGGGCAGTACGAAGCGTCGCGCTCGCTTGGCATGACTTCGGTGCTGCTCATGCGCCGGGTCGTGCTGCCACAGGCGTTCCGCGTGATCGTGCCGCCGCTCGGCAACGAGTTCAACGTGATGCTCAAGAACACCACGCTCGTGAGCGTGATCGGCGTGCCGGAACTGCTGCTCAGCACGCAGATGATCACCTCGGTGAACTTCCGCGTGTTCGAGCTATATCTCGTGCTTGGCATCTACTTCCTCGCGCTCACCACGCTCTGGGGTTTCGTGCAGCGGCGTCTCGAAGCGCACTTCGGCCGCGGCGAGGCGAAGCCGGCTGCGAATACGCGTCTGTTCGGCGCGCAAACGATGAAACTGCTGCGGGGGCGTTGACATGAACGAAGCACGCGAAATCGTCATCGAGGCGTCGGACATCCACAAGTCGTTCGGCTCGACCAAGGTGCTCAACGGCATTTCGTTGAGTGTCGCGAAGGGGGAAGTGGTGGTGCTGATCGGCTCGTCGGGGTCGGGCAAGACCACGTTCATCCGTTGCCTCAATCTGCTCGAGTCGTACGACAGCGGGCGGGTGCGCGTGAACGGCCATCTGCTCGGCTTCGTCGAGCGCCCGAACGGCACGCTGGTGCGCGACTCCGCGCGCCAGCTCGCACGGCAGCGCCGCGATATCGGCATGGTGTTCCAGCGCTTCAACCTGTTTCCGCACATGACGGCGCTGGAGAACGTGATCGAGGCGCCCATCCACGTGCTGAAGATGCCGCGCGAAGAGGCGATCAAGCAGGCAAAGGCGTTGATCGCCCGCGTGGGCCTAGCCGATCGCGCCGACCACTATCCGTCGCAGCTTTCCGGCGGCCAGCAGCAGCGCATCGCCATCGCCCGCGCACTTGCGATGCAGCCGAAGGTGCTGCTCTTCGACGAGCCCACCAGCGCGCTCGATCCCGAAACCGTAGGCGAAGTGCTACAGGTCATGAAGGAGCTTGCGGAAGACGGCATGACGATGGTCGTCGTCACGCATGAAATGGGCTTCGCTCGCGAGGTGGCCGATCGCGTGGTCGTGCTCGACCAGGGCGAGCTGATCGAAGAGGGGCCACCCGAGCGCATCTTCACCGCGCCTTCGCATCCGCGTACGCAGACGTTCTTGAAGCGCACGCTGCGAACGGCCATGCCCGCATCTGCGTAGGCAATAGCCGCAATGCTGCGTCACGTGAAATAACACATCATCAGGACACCAGAAGAGGAGAACGCTTCGATGCGTAACTTCGAAAGGCCGGGCCGCTCGCTCGTCATGGCTCGCAACGGCATGGCTGCGACTTCGCACCCGAGCGCCACGCTCGCCGCCGTCCAGATTCTCGCCGCCGGCGGCAACGCCATGGATGCCGCGATTGCCGCGTGCGCGGTGCAGTGCGTGGTCGAACCCGGCTCGACGGGCGTAGGCGGCGACTGTTTCGCGCTCTATTCGCGCGGCGGCACGGACGACGTGATCGCCTACGACGGTTCCGGCTGGGCCCCCGCCGCAGCGAGCGCCGAGCGTCTGCGCGCCATGGGCGTGGAAACCATCGCGCGTCATTCGCCGCACGCCGTCACGGTGCCGGGCGCAGTGGATGCATGGACCACGCTCCATCGCGATCACGGCCGTTTGCCGTTGCGCGACGTACTGGCTCCGGCCATCCGTTTCGCTGAAGAAGGCTACGCCGTCGCGCCGCGCACCGCGCACGACTGGGCGGCAGAAGTGGAAACGCTTTCGCGCGACGCCGTAGCGCGCACCACCATGCTCGTGGATGGCGCTGCGCCGCGCGCGGGCTCGACGCATCGTCAACCGCGCCTCGCGAACTCGCTGCGCGCCATCGCGGAAACGGGCCGCGACGCGTTCTACCGCGGTGCCGTTGCGGCCGATCTCGTCGCGCAGCTACAGGCGCACGGCGGACTGCACACGCTGGAAGACTTCGCCGAATTCCGTGGCGAATACGTCACTCCGATCCGCGCGAAATTCCGCGGCTACGACGTGATCGAATGCCCGCCGGCAGGACAGGGCGTGATCGCGCTGCTGTTGCTGCGCCTGCTCGACAAATACGACGCCGAAGGCAGCCCGCTCGACCCGGATCGTCTGCATCGCGAGATCGAGTCGGCGAAGCTCGCCTACGCGGTACGCGACGCCGTGCTGGGCGACCCGCGCCATGGCGGCGTCGATGTCGATCGCCTGCTTTCCGACGACTATGTGGACAGCCTGCGCAGCCGCATCGACCTCGAAAGCGTCCTCGACCCGGCCGCCGCGCTCACCCAGGTCGAGCACCGCGACACGGTCTACATCACCGTCGTCGATCGCGATCGCAACTGCGTGAGCTTCATCAATTCGTTGTTCTATCCATTCGGCAGCGGACTGATGGGCAAGGAGTCCGGCGTGATGCTGCACAACCGCGGCATGAGTTTCTCGGTCGAGCCAGGACACCCCAACGCGATTGCGCCGCACAAGCGTCCGATGCACACCATCATTCCCGGGATGGTCTCGCGTGACGGCCGCGTGCAAATGAGCTTCGGCGTGATGGGCGGCCACTATCAGGCCATGGGCCACGCGCACTTCCTCTCGAAGGTGCTGCATTACGGCCTCGACATGCAGGCCGCGATGGATCTGCCGCGCGTCTTTCCTCGCCCGGGCACTGGCACCGTGGAAATCGAATCGACCTTGCCCGCCAACGCGCGCGCCGTGCTCGCGGATCGCGGCTTCAGGCTCGTGCCCGCTGCGGGGCCGATCGGCGGATCGCAGGCGATCCGCATCGACTGGGAGCGGGGCGTGTTGACCGGCGCATCCGATCATCGCAAGGACGGCTGCGCGCTCGGGTATTGAAGCGGCACGCGGTCGAAAAGAAAGGGGCGCGAGCGCCCCTTTTTCGTCACTGCTTGATCTCGGCCTCGACCAGCTTCGCGAGCAGCGCCAGCGACTCCTGCCAGCCCAGATAACACGCCTCGACCGGAATGATCTCCGGTATGCCTTCCTGCACGACGGTCATTTCCGCGCCGAAGAACACCGCGCGCAGTTCCACCGTCGTCTGCATGGTGCCGGGCAGGTGCTGGTCTTCGAACACACCGGTGTAGCGCAAACGCTCGTTCGGCACGAGTTCGAGATATTCGCCGCCGAACGAATGACCGTGGCCGGCCGTGAAATTCTTGAACGACATCCGGTAGCGGCCGCCGACTTTCGCGTCGAGTTCATGAACCGTGCAGGTGAAGCCGTTGGGCGGCAGCCATTTCACGACTGCGCTCGCGTCGAGAAAGGCGCGATAGATGCGCTCGGGCGGCGCGCGCAGCACACGATGCAGGCGGACGGTGTTCGATGCCATATCTCAGCTCCCAGAGTGGTGGATGCCCTGCAATAGTAGGCCACCCGCCCGGGACCCATCGCCTAAACTTCCCAATACCGAATCAATACCGAACACCTGGCCGCATACCCATCGGCCGGATAGCCCGCAGCCGCCAACCCGCGGCACCCGGAGGCCACCATGAGCGCTCAACCGCTTGCGATGCATCAGGTCGACTACGAAGGCTTCGAGATTCACGTCAGCGCCACGCCCGCCGAAGAAGGCGCGAACCGCTACACCTATACGGCCTACGTTTGCCACCCCGGCGCGAATCCCGCGAAGCCGGGCCACACGGTCACTTACCACGCGGACGGCGACGAAACCTGGCGCAGCGAGCAGGACGCCACCGAAGAGGCGGTGCACGTGGGCCGCAGCATCATCGACGGCACGCACCCCGATCTTTCCGTGCTCTCGCTCGTCACCCACGGCTTTTAAGCCCTGCGAGTGCATCGCCTTCGCGCGCGGCCCGCGCTAAAAAACGGGCCGCATGCGTCGCGAGAGGGAAGGGGAAAAAGGCCCGGACCGCAGTCCGGGCAAAGCCACCGGATTTCCGGCGGCGGAGGTTTTCGTGGGCGTGCCGCTTATTTCTGCCGCGTGCGTTGCACGCGCGGCGCAGAAATGAACGGCGGGCCCGCTGTCTCCCAATCGGGAGAGCGGGCCCGCCTGGCGTTGCTCGCGTAGTGCGCCGGCACTACGTGTGAGCCGCGATTACTGGCCGAAGTAGGTCGGCTTGATGTTCGGTGCGCGGGTGCCGGTTTGGGCGCTGCCGTTCGTCGATGCGCCGTAGGCCGTGGCTTCTGCTGCGCCGTTCTGCTGGGCGACGCGCGCCTGGGCAGCCTGCAGGTCTGCCGGATAGTACGGGCTCGACAGGTTCGGGCGGTAGCCGGCCTTTTCCAGCTGGACCAGTTCGGCGCGAACTTGAGCACGCGTCAGGGGCGCTTGCTCGGCTTGTGCGAACGACAGGGCCGGAGCGGCGAGGACGGTAGCAGCGAGTGCAGCAGCGATCAGATTCTTCATGGTAACAACCTCCAAAAATTATATCGTCGATCCGTAACAATCATGTTGTTCGAACCGTTGATGACACTTTATTGCAGTGCACTTCAAAGAAAAATACCGCAATCCAGCAAACATCATTACGGTAATCGCAATAATTCTGGCTATCTTTGGCGCTTCGGCCGGGCCGAAAGCAGCCAGGTGGGGCAAAATAGGGCGCCCAGGGCCGCGCGGTGCGACGGCTGCGTCGCCCGATCGCTTGCTGCGAATCCCATTTCGACGTTCAAGGAGAAACGCCATGAAGAACTCTCTCGGCCGCCAGGCACTGATCGCCGCCGCGCTCGCGGGTCTTGCGACGGCCGGCGCGGGCGTGGCCCACGCGGACGACACCGTGAATTGCTACGGCGTCGCCAAGGCCGGCCAGAACGATTGTTCGAGCAAGACCGGCGTGCACGACTGCGCGGGCCAGGCCAAGGTCGATCACGACAAGGGCGACTTCAAGACCATGCCGAAGGGCACGTGCGAGAAGCTAGGCGGCACGCCGGAACAATGAGTCTCGCGGCTGAGGCGGCGCGCAACGCGGGATGTGCAGGATGAGCGCGCCAGGCGCACTCGGTGGCGTGGGCATCGGCCTGCGTCACGGGCACTACGAGGCCTTCATGACGGGGCCGCCTGCGGTCGACTGGATCGAAGTCCACAGCGAAAACTACTTTGGGGAAGGCGGCTACGACCTGCACGTGCTCGAAACCGTGCGCCGCGATTTGCCGGTGAGCCTGCACGGCGTGGGGCTCGGGCTCGGCTCGGCTGCGCCGCTCGATACGGTGCATCTGGCGAGGCTCGCGCGGCTCGTGGCGCGCATCGACCCCGCTGTGGTTTCCGAGCATCTATGCTGGGGCGCGAGCGCGCAAGGCGCGCGGCACGATCTGCTGCCGATGCCCCTCACGCAAGCCTCGCTCGATCACATGAGCGCGCGCGTCTCGCAGATGCAGGACGCGCTGCGCCGTACCGTGCTGATCGAAAATGTTTCGACCTACGTACGATTTCGCTGCGATACCTGGAGCGAGGCGGAATTCCTCGCGGCGCTCGCGCAGCGCACGGGCTGCGGCGTGCTGCTCGACGTGAACAATCTGTACGTGAATCAATGCAACCACGGTGAGGATCCACTGGCGGCTATGGCCGCACTGCCGCCGCAGATCGTCGGTGAGATTCATCTCGCGGGGCATCGCGTGACGCCCGCCGCCGTGATCGACGATCACGGTTCGCGCGTCGCGCCGGCGGTCTGGTCGCTGTACGAGGCCGCGCTCGAGCGTTTTGGCGCGCCGCCCACGCTCATCGAGTGGGACACGGCGGTGCCGGCGCTCGAGGTGCTGCTCGACGAGGTGCGTCTCGCGCGCGAACGCTACGCGAAGCACGCGCATCACGCAACGGAGCTGCGCTCATGACTGGGCGCAAGACGCTGGAAGCGACGCAACGAGCCTTCGCCGCCGCACTGGACGACCCCGGCGCCGATGAGGCGCTCGCCAACGAGCTGCTTCCCGCCGATGCCGCGCTGCTGCACGAGCGCATGGGCCTGTATCGCGGCAATGCGCGCGCGGCGCGGCGGCTTGCGCTCGCGAACGCGTATCCGGTGCTCGCGGCCCTGGCCGGGGAGGCCTGGTTCGATGCGCTCGCGCTAGCCTACGCACGCGCGCATCCTTCGCGCGATGCCGATCTGAACCGCTTCGGCGCCCAACTGCCCCAATTCGTCGAGCGTTACGAGACCGATGTACGTTATGCGTATTTCGGCGATGTCGCGCGGCTCGAATGGGCGCTGCACGCGGCCAGTTACGCATCGAACGCCACGCCACTTAACGCGCAGCAATGGAAAGCGCTCGGCGCGGAGCGTCTGGCGCAAGCGCGTCTCGCGGTGCATCCCGCCTGCGCCGCGCTCGCGTTACGCTTCGATGCCGTGGCGATCTGGCGGGCGCATCAGCCGGGCGGCGTCTGGCCCGAGCGGGTGGATGTGCCGTCGTGGGCGCTCGTGGTCCGGCCGCAATGGCGGCCAACGCCGCTCGTGCACACGCATGCCGCCCACGCGGCCTTTGTGGCGCTGCGCGACGGCGCCACGCTCGACGATGCGCTTGCACAAGCCTTCGACATCGACCCGGCTTTCGACTTCGGCGGCCAGTGGCGAGCGTGGATCGAGGCGCGCGCATTCGTCGGCGTGCGCGACGACTGACCTGCGGCATGACAAGCGCGCACGTAGTCGCACGATAAAGCAGAGGAATCCAAACTAACAAGGGAATGCGCCACTCGAAACACACATTATTCAGGAGAATAGGGCGCAAAATCGAGCCGCGCCCCAAACGTCCCCCTCGACCGGACTTGCCCGCATAGCCACGCGTCACATGCCATGCGAGGATGAATGCATACGCACAGCAGGCGCCCGGCAACCGGCGCCGCTGCAAGGCCAGCCCCCGAAGGCCCGAGATGATGATCCGCCGACCGAACGCCGTGCTTGCCATCGGCATTGCGCTGGCCGCAGTGCTGACGCTGATCGCCGCGTGGGTCATGGCGCAGATGCGGCACGACGCGCTCGCGAGCGCCCGTGCTTCCGCCTCCAATATGGCGCTGCTTTTCGAGCGCGACACGGCGCGCAATTTCGACGTCTACGACCTTTCGCTGCAGGCCGTCATCGACGCCATCGACGATCCGCGGCTCGCCTCGCTGCCTCCCGACATTCGCCAGAATGTGCTGTTCGACCGCTCGGCCACGGCGAAGAATCTCGGCGCGATCTTCGTCACCAACGCCGCGGGCGACGTGGTGTTCGATTCGCGCTCGGTGCCGCCGCGCGCGCTCAATGTGGCCGACCGCGACTATTTCATCGCGCAGCGCGACTCGCCGCACGTAGGGCTCTTTCTGAGCCACCCGTTCATTCCGCGCGACGGGCCGGCCAACGCGACCATCGGCATGAGCCGCCGTCTCTCGAACCCCGACGGCTCGTTCGCGGGCGTGGTGGTCGGCACGATGCGGCTCGATTATTTCCGGCAGCTCTTCAGCGGCGTGGACATCGGCACGAACGGCACGCTGGCGCTCACGCTCGCCGATGGCACGCTGCTCATGCGCCGCCCGTACGTTCCCGAGCTGATCGGCAAAAGCGTCGCGGAATCCGTGCTGTTCCAGCGTTTCCAGCGCTCGCAGGCAAGCGGCGTCTTCTCGCTCGGCCCGGTCGACCGCGTGCGGCGCTGGTTTGCGCTGCGGCGCGTGGACGGCTATCCGCTCGTGTTCAGCGTCGCTGTCGCGGCGGACGACATCTACCGCGAATGGCGTGTGCGCGCCTGGATCATCGGCACGCTCACGGCGGTGCTCGACATCTCGCTGATTGCGCTCGCGTTGATGTTCACGCGCCAGTTGCGTCAGCGTGGCGCCGTAGAGGCGGAGCTGCGCGTGCAGGCGGGCACCGATGCGCTCACCTCGCTCGCGAACCGGCGCGCCTTCGAAACCCGCGCGGACCACGAATGGGCGCGCGCACGCCGTTCGGGCAGCCCGCTCGCGCTCGCGCTGCTCGACGTGGACCGCTTCAAACTCTACAACGACCGCTACGGCCACCTCGCGGGCGACGGCACGCTCGTGGCCGTCGCGCACGCGCTCGGCGCACACGCACGCCGCGCGGCGGACTGTGCGGCGCGCTACGGCGGCGAGGAATTCGTGCTGCTGCTGCCCGACACGGGCGAGGCCCAGGCGCTCGCGCTGGCCGAGAAGGCGCGCGCCGCGATCGAGGCGCTGGCGCTGCCGCACGCCGACAGCCCGAACGGTGTGCTCACGGCAAGCGTGGGCGTGGCCTGCACGACCCAAAGCGCGTTTGCCGACTGGCGCGCGCTGACCGACGCCGCCGACGCGGCGCTTTACGCGGCCAAGCGCTCGGGCCGCAACCGCGTGGCGGCATGGCTGCCCGCCACGACCGACGACGCGCGCGGCACGGATGTCGAAGGCCGCTCCGGCTGACCGTGATCAAATTTCACCCGGATGATATTGCGCAATCTATTTTACCCGGGTAATATCCGTCCATCATTGGATACCAGGACGGAGAACACCATGGTGGTGGCGAACAACTGTACGGCATTTGCGGGCACGCGCCTGATCGCGCGCGGCGCGCCGCTTCAGGTGGCGCTGGCGGTCAAGGCGGAACTCGAGCGCGAAGGAAACGAAAACGGCGCAGCGTTGCTGGTCTTCGACGACCGCGACGCGCGGCCGCTCGAGTTCGATCTGCGCGGCACGGCAAAGGACATCGAGGCGCGCATCGTCGCACAGGCCAGTCGCGAGCAAAGCGCAGCCGTGCCGGACGTCATCGACGCAGCCGCCCCGGAAGACGCCCCGCGCGGCCGCGGCCGCCCGAAGCTCGGCGTGGTGGCGCGCGAGGTGACGCTGTTGCCGCGCCACTGGGACTGGCTCGGCGCGCAACCTGGCGGGGCCTCGGTGGTGTTGCGCCGGCTCGTGGACGCCGCGCGCCACGCGAGCGACGCAAGCGAACGCGTGCGCACGGCCCAGGAAGCCGCGCACCGCTTCATGACTGCGCTGGCCGGCAATCTGCCGCATTACGAAGAGGCGTTGCGCGCGCTGTACGCGGGCGAGCGTAGCCGCTTCGAAGCGGCGAATGCGCCCTGGCCGGAAGACGTGCGCGACTACGCGCGGGAACTGGCGCAAGCTGCATTCGCCTGAACGCGCGCAAGGCTCAAATTGCGCGGGCAAAAAAAACCGCTCCAGCGGGGAGCAGGAGCGGGGAAGTCGGAGAGTTACAACTTACCAACTCTGCATGAACTCTCGTGGGGGTCACGCAGCAAGGCCAGTCTAGATCCGGCATCCCGCCCTCAATATAGGAGGAGTCTGAAACTCCATTCGGTGTTGACTTCCTGACTCACGTCGACGGTTGCCGCGATTGCTTCGGACGCCCGACATCCGGCTTGCCACGCCGATTGCGGCTCCGTACACTCCCGCCTGACCTGCATCAAGGGCGGCCGTTGCATCGACGCGTGCGCGCCAACAATCAAAACCACAACCAGATCGCAAATCACGCCGACAAGAGGAACCCATGTCCGACTCCTATTTCCCCCGCTGGCGCGCGCAGACGGGTGACACCCGCGGCGTCGTGGCCCCCGACGAGCGCCTGCCCTGGCCGCAGATGTTCGCCATGGGCGTGCAGCACGTCGTCGCCATGTTCGGCTCGACCGTGCTCGCGCCGCTGCTCATGGGCTTCGACCCGAACCTGTGCATATTCATGTCGGGTGTCGGCACGCTGCTGTTCTTCGTGGTGGTGGGCGGGCGCGTGCCGAGCTATCTCGGTTCGAGCTTCGCGTTCATCGGTCTCGTGATCGCCGTGACGGGCTACGGCGGGCAGGGCCCCAATCCCAACATTCCGGTCGCGCTCGGCGGCATCATCGCGTGCGGCGTGGCGTATACGCTGATCGGCCTGCTCGTCTCGGCCGTCGGCACCAAGTGGATCGAAACGCTCATGCCGCCGGTGGTGACCGGCGCGATCGTCTGCGTGATCGGGCTGAATCTCGCGCCCATCGCGGTGAAGGGCGTGAGCGGCTCGATCTTCGACTCGTGGATGGCGATCGTCACCGTGCTTTGCGTGGGTGGCGTGGCCGTGTTCACGCGCGGCATGCTGCAGCGTTTGCTGATTCTCGTCGGCCTGTCGATCGCCTATGTGATCTACGCGATCGTCACGAACGGTATGGGCCTCGGCAAGCCGATCGACTTCTCGATCGTCGCGAACGCCGCCTGGTTCGGCATGCCGAAGTTCACCGCGCCGGTGTTCGACCTGCACGCCATGACGCTGCTCGTGCCGATCGCCGTGATTCTGGTCGCGGAGAACCTCGGCCACATCAAGGCGGTTTCCGCGATGACGGGCTACAACCTCGACCGCTATGTGGGCCGCGCGTTCATCGGCGACGGCCTCGCCACGATCGTCTCGGGCTTCGCGGGCGGCACGGGCGTGACGACCTACGCGGAAAACATCGGCGTGATGGCCGTGACGAAGATCTACTCGACGCTCGTGTTCGTGATCGCCGCGCTCATCGCACTCGTGCTCGGCTTCTCGCCGAAGTTCGGCGCCGTCATTCAGACGATTCCGGGCCCGGTGCTGGGCGGCGTCTCGATCGTCGTGTTCGGTCTGATCGCCGTGACGGGCGCGCGTATCTGGGTCGTCAACAAGGTGGACTTTTCGGACAACCGCAATCTGATCGTCGCCGCGGTCACGCTCGTGCTCGGTGCGGGCGACTTCTCGCTCAAGCTCGGCGGCTTCGGGCTGGGCGGCATCGGCACCGCCACGTTCGGCGCGATCATTCTCTACGCGCTGCTGCGCCGCAAACCGGCGCAGGAAGCGGCGGTTTAAGCCCCACCGCCTTACCGCGACATGCGGCGCCGGTCCTCGGCGCCGCGTTTTCCCTCTCCCAGTTTTCCGCTTTGCGCGAAGCGCGCCCTCAGTTGCGATTGCGCCCGCGCGTCGTCATCGCCGTTTCCGACAGATCGACTTCGCGCATCAGCTTCGCCAGCGTTTCGTCGTTGATCTGCATCTGGTTGCGCAGCTTGAGCAGCGTCGCGCGTTCGGCGCGCATGCCGGCGAGACGCATTTCCATTTCCAGCGCGTCCGAACGGCGCGCGTTCGCGCTGCGGTCGCGGTCGGCGTCGAGCGAGGCGAGGCGCCGGCGGTAGGCGTCCATCACGCGCGCGGTCGTGTCGGCGGCGTAGGCGGCCTGCGATTCGTCGAGATCCTCGCTGACCTTTTCGTGCACCGCATCCACGGCGCGGATGCCCGCTTGCGCCGCCTGGATGCGCGCCGCGCGCTCCTCGGCCGCGTGCGGTCCCTGCGCGCCGCGCCGCACGCCGCGCAGCAGGAGCGGCAGGCCCACGATCGCCACCAGCAGCGAGGCGAGGATCACGCCCGTCGCGATGAAAATGGCGCTGTCGCGCCCGGGCAGCGGGCTGCCGTTGGCGAGCGCCACGGGCAGCGAAAGCACGCCCGCGAGCGTCACCGCGCCGCGCACGCCCGCCACCGTGGTGATCGCCACGGTGCGCAGGCCCGGCACCGCGTTCGCCACGCCGTGACGCGCGGCGCCGCGGCTCGCCACCCAGCGCAGCAGCCACACCCAGCCGAAGCGCATGGCGTAGAGCGCCGCGAGCACGGCGGCGATATAGCCGATGAGGCGCAGCATCTGCACGTTGCTCGTGTGGTGTGCGTCGAGCAGCGCCTTGCCGAGAATGCCGGGGAACTGCAGGCCGAGCAGCGTGAACACCATGCCGTTGAAGACGAACTCGATCATCGACCAGGTGCTCGTGGCGCGCACGCGCGTCGACACCGGGCCTTTGTGCGCGACGCTCGTGAAGTTCATCGTCATGCCGGCGGATACGGCCGCGAGCACGCCGGACACCTCGAGATGCTCGGCGAACAGATACGCCGCGAACGGAATCAGCAAGGTGAGCACGACGCCGGGCGCGGGGTCGCCCTCTTCGGTCATGTTGAGAAAGCGCGCCGACACGAAGCTGAAGAGCCAGCCGATCGCCGCCCCCAGCGCCAGACCGCCCGCCGCGATCACGACGAAGCTGAGCGCCGCCGAGCGCAGCGAAAAGTAGCCGGTGAGCGCGGCCGCCACGGCGAACTTGAGCGCGACGAGGCCCGAGGCGTCGTTCATCAGCGCTTCGCCTTCGAGGATGTGCATGAGCTGCGCGGGAATGCGGTCCTTGCCGGCGATGCCCGAGAGCGCGACGGCGTCGGTGGGCGAAAGCACGGCGGCGAGCGCGAACGCCACGGGCAGCGAGATCTGCGGCACGAGCCAGTGCACGAAATAGCCCACGGCGACGACCGTCAGCAGCACGAGGCCGAGCGCGAGCATGAGGATCGCGCGGCGCTGCATGAAGAACTCGCGTTTGGGCATGCGCCAGCCGTCTGCGAACAGCAGCGGCGGAATGAACAGCGCCATGAAGATGTCGGGATCGAACGTGACGTGCGGATTCACGAGCGGAAACGTGAGCAGCGCGCCGATGCCGATCTGCACGAGCGGCAGCGGCAGCTTGAGGGGCACGGCGCGCGCGATGATGCCGGACACGGCGACAGCAAGCAGCAGGATGAGAACGGTGAAGAGAATGTCCATCGAAAAACGTAGCTGGGGCCAAACGGGGCCAAACAGGGCCAAACGGGACCAGGCGGGGGAAGCGTTGAAGAGGGACAGACGCCTCTTTTCACGCGCGGTGCGGCACTGCGTTCTGGCGCGCATTAGAGAGGGGCGCGCCGGTCGAGGGACAGTGTAGCCTGACGCGTCTGTAAGCCGCTGCGAAGCGCGCAGGGGCGAATGCGCGGCGAGCGCGCTTTTTGCCGAAAATGCGGCAATTTGTCCGCCCCGTGTGCGCCACCACCGAAGCAAAGGCGCGTGGAAAGGCGCACGATATCGGTGCGCCGTGCGATGTCTCGCGCGGTGCATGGCGTGCCCAATCGCTGCGCACGCGAGGGCGCGAATGCATTTGCCGATGCGTGCCAGATCGCAGTGCGAGCGAGCACGGACCTTGCTTGATCCCTCCTCTGACGCAACGAAAATCAGGCTACGGAGGACAAGCGCGGGCTGTGCAGAGGCTGTGCGGACTGCAGCGTCCTTCCTACGCGCTAGAGGATGGCATGATCACAGAGCAACAGGACAAAACAGCCGTGGCCCCTCACGGCTTCGATCTCAGCGTCACTTCGGGGCTGCAGCGCTACAGCGTACACCACGGCGACCTCACGCTCACGAGCGTGTTCCAGCCGGTGTTCAGCCTCTCGCACATGCGTGCGGTGGGCTACGAAGGGCTGCTGCGCGCGCACGACCCGCTCGACCGCCCGGTTTCGCCGCTCGACGTGTTCGGCGACGCCGCGCGCGTAGGCGAAGCGCTGCTGGTGGACCGGCTCGCCCAGGGGCTGCACCTGGAGAACTTCGCGCTGCTCGGCGCGGAGCGCGAGTGGCTCTTCCTCAACGTGCATCCGGGCACGCTGATCGAGCCGTATCACTCGGCGGCGCTGCTCGCGAACCTGCGGCGGCTGAACATCGCGCCGCGGCGCGTCGTGCTCGAGGTACTGGAGGACGACGCGACCGATCTCGACGCCCTCGCGCAGGCCGTGGCGACGTTTCGCGAGCGCGGCTTCCTCGTGGCGCTCGACGACTTCGGCGCGGGCAACGTCGATATCGGCCGCGTGTGGCAGCTCAATCCCGACATCGTGAAGCTCGACCGCATCATGCTCATGCACGCACAGCATCGCGCCGACATGGCCGCGACGCTGCCGGCGCTCGTGGCGCTGCTGCACGATGCGGGCAAGCTCGTGCTGATCGAAGGCGTGGAGACGGAACACGAGGCGCAGCTCGCGCTCGCGTGCAACGCGGACTTCGTGCAGGGCTTCTTCTTCGCGCGGCCCGCGCCCGGACTCGCCGACGCCGCCCAGGCGCAAGGCGTGATCGCCGAGGCGACCGAGCGTTTTCGTCAGCAGACCGAAACGCGCGAGCGCGGCGAGACGAATCGCCTCGTGCCTTATCTGCGTGCGTTCGAGCGCGCGGCCGAGCGGCTTTCGGCCGGCGAATCGATGGAGGAGGTGTGCTGGAACTTCCTCGCGCTCGATCATGCGGCGCGCTGCTATCTGCTCGATTCGAACGGCCGGCAGGCGGGCCGCAACGTGGTGCTGCGCGTCGATCGCGCGGAGCGCGACGCGCGCTTTTTGCCGCTGGAGGACGCGCAAGGGGCGAGCTGGCTGCGCAGGCCGTACTTCCGCACGGCGCTCGTCACGCCCGGGCGCGTGCACGTGACCGGGCCGTATCTGTCGATCAACGAGGCGCTGCCGTGCCTGACGCTTTCGATGGCGGTGCCGGTGGGCGAGCGCCTGTGCGTGCTGTGCGGCGACATCGACTGGTTCGAATAGGCGTGCATCTGCGATCATGTCGTGTTCCTCACGACATGGCGCGCCAACATGCAACACGAACGGGTCCTGCTGGAAGTCATCGCGACGACGGTCGCCGATGCGCAAGCCGCCGAGCGCGGCGGCGCGGATCGTCTCGAACTCGTGACCGCAATGGGCGAGGGCGGCCTCACGCCGAGCATCGGCATGATCGAAGCCGTGGTCGCGGCGGTGGCGATTCCCGTGAACGTGATCGTGCGGCCGCACAGCTGCTCATTCATTTACGATGCGAACGATTACGCGGTGATGCTGCGCGACGTGCGCGCAGCGAAGCTGGCGGGCGCGCATGCGGTCGTGATCGGCATGCTCACGCCTTCGCATGAAGTCGACCGCGGCGGACTGCAGCGCGCAATCGACGCCGCCGACGGCATGCCGCTCACGTTTCATCGCGCGTTCGACGAAGCGCGCGATCTGCACGAAGCGTTCGACGTGCTGCTCGGTTTCGACGCCGTGACGAACGTCCTTACCTCGGGCGGCAAACCTTCGGTGCTCGACGCGCAGGCGCAAATCGACACGCTCGTGCAGCGCGCGGCGCACACGCACTGCACGGTGCTCGCGGGCGCGGGACTCACGCTCGACCGCGTGGCGCCATTCGTGAGCGCGACGCGCGTGCGCGCGGTGCACTTCGGCTCGGGCGTGCGCATCGACAGCAAGGGGCTCGCTCCCGTCGACGAAAACAAGGTGCGCCGCGTGCGCAATCTGCTCGACGCCTGACCCATAAAAAAAGCGCGCGCTATTCGGATGAACGGCGCGCGCTTGCCAGCTTCACTTCACCTTTACTTCGCCACGACCACCGGAATGCCGCGCAACGCGCCCGCGCCCTTGAACGACGCGAGGGCTTCCTGGACCGCGGCGCTCGTCTTCACGTCGATGGCAAGGCGCGCCGCCAGTTCGCGCTCGCTGCGCTTCACTGCCGCGAGGTTCGCAAGCTTCACGTGCCCATAGCCGCGCACGCGTTGATGCAGATTCGCGAGCTTGGCGATGTCGTCGGCGTTTTCAGCAGTGAGGCTCGCGAAGGCACCGCGCATCGTCGCCTCGTAGTCACCGGCGAGGGCGCGCTCCATGCGGCGCTCCAGTGTCTTGCCGAACGGATCGAGCCATGTGCCGCGCACGCTGCGGCCCTTCTTGAGCAGCCCGAACGCACTCCACATCCACTGGCCGAACTGCATCTTGCGTGGAGGCTGGCCGTTCTTCTCACGCGCGATGAGCGGCGGCGCGAGGTTGAACTTCACGGTGAAATCGCTGCCCGCCGTGCCTTCGAATTGCGCTTCGAGCGCCGCGCGGAACGCCGGGTCGGCGTGCAGGCGCGCGACTTCGTACTCGTCCTTCACGGCGAGCAGCCGATAGAACGTGGTCGCGACGGCGCGTGCGAGCGTTTTCTCCGCGCTCTTGTCGGCGCTGCGCGCGGTATCGACCAGCGCGCGATAGCGCTTCATGTAGCTCGCGCCGCCATAAGCGAGCAGACGCGCTTCGCGCTCGGCGATCAGTTCGTCGAGCGTTTGCGTGAGCTTGCGCGCCGTGGCCTTCGCGGCCGCCGCACGTTGCGTGTCGAGCGCTTCGAGCGCAGCGGGATCGGCGGCGGCCATACGGCCGATGGAGAACGCGAACAGGTTCGCCTGCACGGCAACGTTGTTCAGCTCGATGGCGCGCGTGAGCGCCGCGAGCGAAACGGGCACGAGGCCAAGCTGCCACGCGAAGCCGAGCATCACGATGTTCGCGCCGATCGTGTCGCCGAGATAACGCTGCGCGAGCGCCTGGGCGTCGCATGCAGAGAGCGGATCCTGCGCGTTCGATGCGCCGCCGGTCGCCGCGTGCCGCATCTTCGCGAGCAGCGCATCGGCGTGCAGGTTCGCTTCGGGGTTCTGCACGAACGACGCGTTCGGAATCTCATGCGTGTTCACGACGATGCGCGTGCGGTCGTGGCGCACGGTTTGCAGCGCATCGGCGCTCGCGCCCACCACCATGTCGCAGGCGAGCAGCAGGTCGGCCTGCTGCGTGTCGATGCGCACCTGGTTGAGCAGCGCGTCGGTGGCCGCGAAGCGCACGAACGAGAGCACCGAGCCGCCCTTCTGCGCGAAGCCCATGAAGTCGAGTACCGAAGCGCTCTTGCCTTCCAGATGCGCGGCCATGCTGATGAGCGCGCCCACGGTCACGACACCGGTGCCGCCCACGCCCGTCACGAGGATGTCGTAGGGCGCGTTGTCGAGATGCGTGGCCGGCATGGGCAGCGCGTTCACGCGCGCGGCGAGCGCCTGCGGATCGAACGCCGCGCCCGCGGCCTTCTTGAGCTTGCCGCCCTCGACGGTCACGAAGCTCGGGCAGAAGCCGTTCACGCACGAATAGTCCTTGTTGCACGACGACTGGTCGATGCGGCGCTTGCGGCCCAGCTCTGTTTCCACGGGTTCGACCGAAAGGCAATTCGACTGCACGCCGCAATCGCCGCAGCCTTCGCACACTTCCTCGTTGATGAAGAGGCGCTTGTCCGGGTCGGGGAATTCGCCCTTCTTGCGGCGGCGGCGCTTTTCGGCGGCGCAGGTCTGGTCGTAGATCAGCACGGTCACGCCCGGCGTTTCGCGCAGTTCGCGCTGGACCGTATCGAGTTCGCTGCGGTGATGGAACGTCGTGCCCTTCGGGAACAGGCCGTGATGGCCGTCGTACTTCTCGGGCTCGTCGCTCACCACCACGAAGCGCGAGACACCTTCGGCCTCCACCTGGCGTGCGATCTGCGGCACGGAGATGCTGCCGTCCACGGGCTGGCCGCCCGTCATCGCCACGGCGTCGTTGTAGAGGATCTTGTAGGTGATGTTGGTCTTCGCCGCGACTGCCTGGCGAATCGCAAGGATGCCTGAGTGAAAGTAGGTGCCGTCGCCGAGATTCTGGAACACGTGCGGCATCTTCGTGAACATCGAGTGCGCGGCCCAGTCCACGCCTTCGCCGCCCATCTGGATCAGGCCCGTGGTGTCGCGCTCCATCCACGAAGCCATGAAGTGGCAGCCGATGCCGGCCTGCGCGATCGAGCCTTCGGGCACCTTGGTCGACGTGTTGTGCGGGCAGCCCGAGCAGAAGTAGGGCGTGCGGCGCACGGCGTCGGCGGCGTTCGAGAGGATTTGCGGCGCGACGAGATCGACCACGCGCTCGCGGCGGTCGAGCGCGGGCCGGTGCTTCGCGAGCCACGCGGCGAACACGGGCAGGATGCGCGAGGGGCGCAGCTCGCCCAGCTCCGAGAGCAGCAGCGTGCCGTCTTCGGCGTGCTTGCCGATCACCGTGGGGCGCGCGCCTTCCTTGCGGTTGTAGAGGTAGTCCTTGATCTGCTGCTCGATCACCGGGCCCTTCTCTTCGATCACGAGCACGTCGGTGAGGCCCGCGACGAACGCATCGATACGCGACATCTCCAGCGGGAACGACAGGCCCACCTTGTAGATGCGCACGCCCGCGCGATCGAGGTCGTCGACGGTGAGATCGAGACGGCGCAGCGTTTCCATCAGGTCCAGGTGCGCCTTGCCGCAGGTGACGATGCCCACATTCGCGTGCGGGCTCGGCGCGATCCACTTGTCGATGCTGTTCATGCGCGCGAAATGGCGCACGGCGTCGAGCTTGGCGGCGAGGCGCTGCTCGATGGCGAGACTCGGCAGATCGGGCCAGCGGTTGTGCAGGCCGCCCGGCGGCGGGGTGAAACCTTCCGGCGCTTGCCAATCGGTCTTGATGGCATCGAGATCGACGGTCGAGCCCGACTCCACCGTTTCCGAAATCGCCTTGTAGCCCACCCACGCGCCCGAGTAGCGCGAGAGCGCCCAGCCATACAGGCCGAATTCGAGCATGTCCGCGATGTTCGACGGATTCACGACCGGCATGTGCCACGCCATCAACGCGAAGTCGCTCTGATGCGGCATGGACGACGACACGCAGCCGTGGTCGTCGCCGGCCACCACGAGCACGCCGCCGTGCGGCGACGAGCCGTAGGCGTTGCCGTGCTTGAGCGCGTCGCCGGCGCGATCGACGCCCGGGCCCTTGCCGTACCACATCGCGAAGACGCCTTCGACGGTGCGCTCGGAGTCCGCTTCCACGCGCTGTGTGCCGAGCACGGCGGTGCCGCCCAACTCCTCGTTGATGGCGGGCAAAAAGCGCACGTCGGCGGCTTCGAGCAGTTTCTTCGCCTTCCACGCCTGCTGGTCGACCATGCCGAGCGGCGAACCGCGATAGCCGCTGATGAAGCCCGCGGTGTTCAGGCCATGCGCGCGGTCGAGCGCGCGCTGCATGAGCGCGAGGCGGATCAGCGCCTGGGTGCCGGTCAGGAAAATGCGGCCGCGCGTGGCGGTGAGGTTGTCGGTGAGCTTGTAATCAGCGAGGGGCGGCGTATCAAGCGGCGAGGACGTATCGCCGAACGCGGGGCGCGCGGTCATTGGGGGAGTCTCCATTTGTCGAACGCAGTTGGCGCTTCAGCGCTGGCTGCGATCCCATGTATAGCTTTGCTGTCGTACGCCCTCCGGGGAGAGCGGCGCAAGAGACTCTATTTTTTCTCGCCAATGACGGAAATTTTTTGCTAACTCTCCGGCGCTGCCACCTATTCGCGCGAGAGCCTGCCCGCGCCGGGCGAATTTGGAGAGAGATTTTCTCTGCCTCGACGCGATCCCGTCTGGATCGGCCTTCGGGACAATCCGTCAGATCGTCCGAGGCGCGTAAGGCTTTGTCCGATCGAACGGCACGACGTCGTGAAAGTGCGTGTAGTCCATCGTGCTCACGCCGTCCGCGTCGCTCATCAGGTCGACGTAGCGGTAGTCCCAGCGGATCTGCCGGTCCGACCAGCTAAAGCGTGCCTGCATGGTCTGCGCGGTCGATTCGTCGGAGCCCTCGATCACGACGTGCAGCGTGCCGTGCTGCTCGGCCAGCATCTCGGGTGTGACGCCATAGAGCGGGCTCGACTCGTCGATCACGTGCATGAGATTCCAGCCCAGCGTGAAGAGCGGATGCTGGTCGCGCACGAGCTTGAGATCGTGGATGCGCCGCGCGCGAAAGCCGTCCGACGAGGTTTCGATGCGGATCAGCCGCAGCTTCGCGCCCGCTTCGGCGATCACGTTCTGGCGGGCGTTGGCGGCGCGCGCCATCAGCGTCATGCGGCCTTCGATGGGATGCACTACCACCTGGCTCGCGAACATGATCTTCGCGCGCGGCCGCGAGAAGCGCGCGAACACGAGGCCGGTCGCCAACGCGATGCCCGACATGCCGACGAAGATTTCCAGCGTGGCGACGATATGCGCGTAGAGCGTTTGCGGATGCATGTCGCCGTAGCCGACGGTGGCGAGCGTTTCCACGCTGAAGAAGAACGCGCCGAGAAAGCCCGTCGGGTATTGGTTTGCGATGGGCGCGGCGCCGAGCTGGTAGAGGCACGCGAACACGCCGTTCATGAGCAGGAAGAGGGCCGCGAGCGAGGCAAAGAAGGTGGGCCAGCGCATGGTGAGCGCCGTGTGATAGAAGTCGTCCCAGGACTGCGGCATGCCGTAGACGAGCACCTCGCGCGTGCCGATCATCAGCTTGCGCGGCGTGCCGCGTCTGGCTTTTTGCCTGGGCCCCGCGGGCGTTTCGGCCTTGCAGGCGTCCACGTCCACGCCCGGAGAAGCCCCGGATGCCAATTCGGCTTGCTGGGCCGCTTCCTGGTTGGCGAAGCGCTCCGGCGTCTCGGACGTCATGATGGTCCCTGCGGATCTGAAGTAAGGAGAAGAGCGTAGCAATGCCGCAGGGACAGGACAAGCGGGCACGCGCCAACGCGCGCTGGCAAGGCGCACGGTTGGCGCGACGAGATCAGGAGTGAGACGCGGCAGGAGCGGCGTCGAACGAAAGGCTTACGGAAACCCGTGCGGCTTCGGAATGCCCGCGCCGTGTTCGATATCGGCGATGGCCTGGCGGCGCGCCGCGTCCACGGCTTGCGTGGGCGCCTCGAAGCCCGCGTTGCCGCCGACCGTGACCCACGTCTGCACGGCCTTGTCGCGATGCGTGATCTGATACTCGGCGTCCCAGCGAGCGCCCTGCAGTTCGAGCGGATGCACGTGGATGGCGTAGACGCCGTATAGAAAGAGCTGTTCGGACATGGCTAACCTCCTGTCGACCAGAGTTGGCGCTTGAGCGCTTACTCTGGTCCCATGCACAGCTGTCGACCAGAGTTGGCGCTTTAGCTGTCGGCCGGAGTTAGGGTTTCAGCACTGACTCCGGGGCCATGCACAGCCCTTACTCTGGCCCCATGCAGAGCACCCCGTCTCATGCAGCGCTGCCGGCAGTCCCTGAGCGGGCACCGGGCACACCGCGACGACTTACAGTTCGAGCTCGCCGAGTATGCGATGCGCCAGCGCCTTGGCTTCTTCGAGAGCCTCTTCCGGCGTGCCCGATGCGGCTTCGACTTCGTACACCGCGTTTTCGAGTTCCTCGCCGTCGTCGCGCGCCAGGGAGACCAGGCCCTGGTACTGGCCGGCGTTCATGGACCGCACTGAGGCGACGGCCGTGTAGATCCCCTTGGTGTAGCTGACGTCTTCCATAGCGTGCTCCTCGTGGAAGGAAACTCCCCTCGACGGGTCACGTGGATGAAGGCGCGCAAGCGTCGCGCCTGACCCGCAACAAGAGGGAGATTCCATGCTAGCACGTTGCCCGCGCGGCTGCGGGACACGCATATTACGGCTGCGCGGCGCTTTCGTGTCAGCGCCGCGCGGTGTCCAGACGGTGCGCCGGACTGCGCGCCGCGTGCGCCTTCAGTCGGCGAGCAGCGCGACGACTTCGTCGAGTGTCGGCGAATGCGCGCCGGGCCGGCGGCACGCGGCCGCGCCCGCGGCGAGTGCGAAGGCGAGATGCTGGCGCCAGCTGCGTTGCGGCGCGCTCATGAGGCTGAACAGCAGGCCGCCGATCGACGCGTCGCCGGCGCCCACCGTATCGGCCACTTCGACGCGCGGCGGCGCCGCCTCGATCACCTCGTTGCCCACATGGAGCGTGGCCGCCTGCGCGCCGCGCGTGACGAGCAGCGTGGCGGCCGGATTGAGCGCGCGCATGGCGTCGATGGCTTCGGCCTCGCTCTTGCCGGCGAACAGCATGCGCAGGTCTTCGTCGGAGACCTTGATGAGATCGGCGAGCGCGGCCATGCGGCGCAGGATCGGCTCGTAGCCGTGCGCCATGAGGTTGCGGTAGTTCGGATCGAAGCTGATCTTCACGCCGGCCGCGCGCAGCTCGGCGGCGAGCGTGGCGAGCGTTTCGCCGAGCGGCTGTCGCACGAGGCTGATGCAGCCGAAGTGCGCCCATTTGGCGTGCGCGCGCCAGCCTTCGGGCAGCTTCGCGGGATCGAAGGCGAGGTCGGCGCTGTTGTCGCCGATGAAGTAGTACGCGGGCGGATGCGTCTGATGCACGATCGCGAGCAGCGGCGCGCGCTCCACGCGCTGCATGAAGCGCATGTCGAGTCCGGCGGCCACGCTCGCGTTCCAGAGTTCGTCCGAGAAGTTGTCTACGCCGAGCGCGCCCACGCTCGCGGTGGGCAGCCCGAGGCGCGCGACCGCGCGCGCGACGTTCCAGCCCGCGCCGCCAGGGTGCGCGCGCCAGTGCGAGTCCATGCCCGGTGCGCCGGGCTGCGACGTGTGCGGCGTGCCCTCGGGCGCGGGGGTGCGCACGAGATCGGTGAGGATGTCGCCGGCCGAGATGAAGGCCGGGAAGCCGGACGAAAAGTCCGGGCCGGTGCTGCAGGTGCTCATCGTCGTGTTCCTCTCTCTAGTTCTGGCCGCTCGTGCCCGTCATGTCGTTCGCGCCACCAAAGGCGGCGGTCGCTTCCTCGCGGCCCACGACCGGCGCCATGCCGCGTCCGGGCAGCGCGTTCAGCGCTTCGTAGCACGCGCCCATCGTGTGATAGTCGGTCTTGCCGGCGGGGCTCTTCTCGTCACTGTACTTGCGGTTGTCGCAGGTGAGGATGCGATACCACGCACCGTAACGATGATCGACGAAATTTGCCCAGCTGTAGCGCCAGATTTCGTCGTACCAGTCCCAGAAGCGCTCGTTGCCGGTGCGCTTGCCGAGCAGCGCCGCCGTGGCGAAGGTTTCCGCCTGCACCCAGAAGTACTTGTCGTGATCGCACACGGTGCCGTCCGGGCCGAAGCCGTAGTAGAGACCGCCGTGATCGTTGTCCCAGGCGTGCGCCATGGCGGCGTCGAACAGTTCGATCGCGCGCGGCAGCAGCCAGGGCAGCGGCCGGTGGCGTTCGAGCAGCAAGAGCAGCTTCGCCCACTCCGTTTGATGGCCCGGCTGGAAGCCCCACGGGCGGAAGATGTTCGAGCTGTCTTCCTCGTTGTAGTGCCAGTCGACCGACCAGTCCGCGTGAAAGTGCTCCCACACGAGCCCTTGCGAAAGCTTCGCCTGGCGTAGCGTGATGTTCGAGGCCACGCGCTCGGCGCGGTCGAGATAGACGAGGTGGCCCGTCGCCTCGTAGGCCGCGAGCAGCGCCTCGGTCGTGTGCATGTTGGCGTTCTGGCCGCGATAGCCCGAGACGATCCAGTCGGCGCTCGCCTCGTCGGCGTAGAGGCCCGCCGCGCCGTCCCAGAAGCGATGTTCCATCAGATCGAAGGTCGCGCCGATCATCGGCCGCGCTTCCTCGATGCCGGCCATCGCCGCATGCGCGTAAGCGAGCAGCACGAACGCGAGGCCGTAGCAGTGGCGCGTGGCGTCGAGCACGCGCTTCTTGCCGTCGCGCCAGTCGAGCTCCCAGTCGTAGCCCTGCAGATGCGGGTCCCAGTGGCCCTCGCGCAGGAACTGCAGGCCGTGGCGCGCGTATTCGAGATGCTGCGGATCGCCGAACTCGCGATACGCCATCGCATAGTTGAAGACGTAGCGGCAACTGCTCACGAGGTGCCGCGAGTGCGCGTTGTAGATCGAGCCGTCGTCGCGGAAGTAGTGGAAGAAGCCGCCCGAGGGATCGAGCACGTTCGGCGCGTAAAAGCGCAGCGTGTCCTGCACGTGGCCGAGCAGGAAGCCGCGGTCGCGAAAGCTCGCGACGCCCGGTACGGCGACGGGTTGTGTGGTGGCGGAGGTGGCGGTGTCGGCGGTCATCGTCATGGCTTTCTCTTCTGTCCTGGACGTGGCTTCAGCGTAATTTCGATGTGTGTTCGGCGTGTTTCGACGGCGCGCGTCAGGCGCTCTGCGGTGCGCTTGCAGCATGATGAACGGCGTGCGCGGCAACGAGATTCGATGCCGCCGCACCCAGCGTGCTGGCACGCGCGACGAGCTGCACCGGCAAACGGATTTCGCTCGCGGCAGGCGTCTCTTCGAGCAGCAGCTCGACACCGCGCCGCCCGAGTGCTTCCTTGTCGACGGCGATCGTCGAGAGCGGCGGCGTGGCGTGCGTGGCGCCCGCGATATCGTCGAAACCGATGATGGCGATGTCTTCGGGCACGCGCAGGCCATTGGCGAGGCACACGCGCATGGCCGCGAGCGCGGCGGCGTCGTTGTAGGCGAAGAGCGCGTCGGGCGGCGGGCGCGAGGCGGCGCGCGCCGCGTCGATCAAGCGCTGCATGGCGAGCGACGCGCCCGTGTCGGGATCGAGCCCGCCGTCGATCGTCGTTTCGAGCGACGGGTCGAACAACAGGCCCGCCTCGAAGAACGCGCGCCGGTAGCCGAGCGCGCGCTGCGCGATGCTGTAGTGCGCGAGCGAGCCGCCGATGAATGCGATGCGCCGCCGTCCCAGCTCGAACAGATGCTGCATGGCGAGCGCGGCGCCCGCCGCGTTGTCGATGTTCACCGAGCGCAGACCAGCCGCCCACAGGTCGATCAGCACGAGCGGGCGTTGCAGCGCGACGAGCGCGGCGAGCATTTCCGGCTCGACGAAGCCGGCCACGGCGATGGCGTCGGGCGCGTGCAGGCGCAACTGCTGGATGGTGTCGTCGGCGGGGCCGGCGGTGAGCAGCGCGGGCACGATGCCGTGTTCGCGACAGGCGTCTTCCACGCCGTGCAGCACGTGCGAGAAGAACGGGCTGGCCGCGAAGTTGTTGTGCTGGCGATGGAGCAGGAAGGTGAGCCGGCGAATGCGCGGACGCAGTTGCGCGCAGTCATAGCCGAGCGTGCGCGCGACCTCGACGATGCGCTCGCGAGTGGCCTCGGACAGGCCCGGCTGGTTCTTCAACGCGCGCGACACCGTGCCGATCGACACGTTGGCGGCTTGCGCGACGTCACGAATGGTTGTCCCCATGATTCCTGGCTGGCGGTGGCGCGGTGAGCGTTCCGGGTGTGGTCAGGTGTGCGGCGATTGTATAGTAAAAATCTGTCCGAAAAACCCGAATCTACGCCTCGAATTCCAGGTAAATACCAGTAAACAATGAAATAAACGCAAACATTTGTGTTTAGTAAAATTGACTAAACGCGCGCGGGCACGACGGTTGCGGAAAGCCGGACACTAACAGTCGACTTACGGAGGCATCATGCTCGGCACCCTGCTTCTGGTCATTCTGATCCTGCTGCTCATAGGCGCGTTCCCGGCGTGGCCACATAGCCGCTCGTGGGGTTACGCGCCTTCGGGCACGCTCGGCATCATCGTCGTCGTGGTGGTCGTGCTGGTCTTGATGGGGACGATCTAGCGACGGTGCAGCAGCACAGCGGCGAAAGCAAAACGGGCCGGCGCGCGGCATGAGCCGCGCGGCCGGCCCGTTCACATTCCGGGCTGCCGCAGGGGAGGGGCAGGCCGCTATGACCAGCCGGCTTCGCCTGGTGTCGAGGCGAGCGTGGGCACGAGGTTGGCGCTCGCGCTGCCGTCGATCACGACTAGCCCGCTCGCTTCCTGTTTCGCGCGGCGCTTGGCGAGGGCCGCGAGCGAGGCGATGGCGTCGCTGCTGTGCTGCGCGCCTTCGCCCGGCGCGATGTGCACGCAGCCGATCGCCAGGGTCACGAAGGTGAAGAAGGTGGCGTTGCCGTGGCGATCCTCGCCGTGAATGCCGCCCGCGAGGCGGTCGCCCGGTGCGTAGAAGCGCTGCGCGCCCTCGTTGAACGTTTCGATCGCCTGGCGCGCGCGCTCGCGCCACGTCTCGCTCTGGAACAGGATCAGGAAGTCGTCGCCGCCCACGTGGCCGAGGAAGTCGCGCGTGGGGTCGCAGGCATCGGCGAGCACCGTCGCCGCGAACTTCAGCACCTCGTCGCCCTGCCAGTAGCCGTACTGGTCGTTGAAGGGCTTGAACTGGTTCAGGTCGACATAGCACGCGTGAAAGCCCGCGTCGTGCGACAGCAGACGCTCGATATGCGAGCTGATGGGGATATTGCCCGGCAGGAAGGTGAGCGGATTGGCGTAGCGCGCCGCCTGGATGCGCACCTCCGTTACGGCGCGCACGAGGCTCTCGCCGGTGCCGAGTCCGGCGTAGCGGCCGTTATCGGTGATGACGAAGCCATCGGCGAGATAGCGCTGGTCGTCGCTGACGAGCAGCGTCGCCATCTGCTCGACCGTCATCGACTGCTCGATCAGCACCGGCTTCGCGTTGGCGAATTGCAGGCAGGGCTTCTTGCCGAACAGCTCGCGGTGATACGGCAGCGCATAGCGGTCCATGAACGCGCGCCGGTTGATGAGCGCGACAGGCGCTTCGTCTTCCACCACGGCCACCGCGTGCAGCTCGGGTTGGCCGTTGAACAGTTCGAGCACGTCGTTGTTGGTCGCCTGGCGCGGCAGCGCGGGCGCGCGCACGAGCATCTTGCTGGCGGGGGCGCCGCCGCCCGCGGGCTGCGTGGCGGCGCTGCGCGTGGCCTCGGGGAACACGGCGATATGGTCCGCGCGAATCGCCTCGCGCGCTTCGCGGGCAAGCACGCGCAGCGGCTCCACGTTGGGGCGGCCGAAGAAAAAGCCCTGGCCGCAGTCGATGCCCATGTCGCGCAGCACGATCAGGTCGGCCGCGTTCTCGATGCCTTCCGCCACGAGCCGTGTGCCGCTCGCCTGCGCGAAATGCTGCACGGCGCGCACGGCTTCGAACTTGAGCGCGTCGCTGGCGATGTCGTGGATGAAGAAGCGGTCGATCTTCACGACATCGGGCTGCAACTGCACCCAGAGGTTGAGGCTGGCGTTGGCCGTGCCGTAGTCGTCGAGCGCGAACTGGGCGCCGGCCGCGCGCAGCGTCTCGACGACGGGCGAAAAATTGCGCAGGTCGTGGATGGCGCTTTGCTCGGTGAGCTCGATCACGACGCGCGTGGGGTCGATCGGGCCGTCGAAGAGGGCGAGCGCGGCGTCGCCGTCGGCGGTGAGCTGGCGCAGCGCGTCGGCGCTGAAATTGAGGAACAGCTTGCCGGGGCAGTCGAGTTTCGCGAACGTTTCGATGCAGGTGCGGGCGGCTGCGCGTTCGAGCGCGGCGGTGCACTGTTCGTCACCGGCGCGCGCGAAGAGGGCGGCGGGCGTTTCGAGCGGCGAGCCGGCCGGCCCGCGAATGAGGCCCTCGTAGCCGAGGATCGCGCCACCCTCGAAATCGACGATGGGCTGGAAGACGGCGCGCAGCTGGCGCTGGGCGATCAGCGCCCCGACGCCGGGCGCCGCGTGCAGGAGTGGCGCGGGAGCAGACATGGACAGGCCGGAACGGGCGAAGACGATGAACTTAACGGCATATCATCGGATGAATTAAATGAAATTTTGGTGACAGCGTCGCGATGCCCAATCTTTGGGCGTGCGGCGGATGCGCGCGTGACGCGGGGAGGGAAGGCAGGCGGGGGAGGGGGAGACGGGGCACTAGCCGCGGCATTGGCTGCAGCTGGGCGGCGGCTTCTCGCCGCCCAGCATGCCGTATTGAGATGTATTGAGCGACGCTCAGCGACGCGCCGCGGCGGCGGCGCGCTCGCTCGCGCCGGCGCGCGATTCGTCGCCCGCGCTGGCGGCGCGCTCGGCGCTCATGTCGCGGGCGCCCCAGCGCTGGGCGAGCGCCGCGCACACCATCAACTGGATCTGGTGGAACAGCATGAGCGGCAGCACGACCGCGCCCACGGCGTTTGAGGCGAAGATGACCTTCGCCATCGGCACGCCGGCCGCGAGGCTCTTCTTCGAGCCGCAGAAAATGATGGTGATCTGGTCGGCGCGCGAGAAGCCGAGCTTCTTGCTCGTGAACATCGTGATGCCGAGCGCGAGCGCGAGCAGCACGGCGTTCACCACGAGCAGGCCGCCGAGCGCGGTGAGCGGAATGTGATGCCAGAGCCCTTCGTTCACGGCCTCGGAAAACGCGCCGAACACCACGAGCAGGATCGAGCCCTGATCGACGAACTTGAGCACGCCCTTGTTGCGCTCGATCCAGCGGCCGATGACGGGGCGCAGCAGCTGGCCCGCCACGAACGGCACGAGCAGTTGCAGCACGATGTTCCATACGGTGTGCCAGGCCGAGCCGCCGCTCGCGCTCTGGTTCGTGACGATCAGGCTCACGAGCGCGGGCGTGACGAAGATGCCGATCAGGCTCGACGCCGAAGCGCTGCAAACGGCGGCGGGCACGTTGCCGCGCGCGATCGAGGTGAAGGCGATCGACGACTGCACCGTGGAAGGCAGCGTGCAGAGGAACAGCACGCCCGCGTAGAGCGCCGGGGTGACGAGCGGCGAAAGCACGGGCTTGAGCGCGAGGCCCAGCGCCGGAAAGAGCACGAAGGTGCTGAGCAGCACGACGATGTGCAGCCGCCAGTGCGTAGCTCCAGCGACGATCGCGTCGCGCGAGAGCTTGGCGCCGTGCAGGAAGAACAGCAGGCCAACGGCCACGTTGGTGAGCCAGTTGAAACCCGTGGCGGCCTGGCCGTGCACCGGGAACAGGCTCGCAAGAATCACCGTGCCGACGAGGCAAAGGGTGAAGTTATCGGGCAGGAATTTCGGACGGGCCATCGGACAATCTCAAGTGCGCGCCTGGGCGCCTGGCTGCGCGCAGATCGATGTGCGTGCAACGGGTGAATCGGGACGTCTATTGTCGGCGCAAGCCGATTGAAAAAGCAAATTCATTTGAAGCATTGATTAATGAAGGATACGCATGTATTGCCAGCATCAATGCCCCTTTATGCCGGATTCCTCATCGACGTGCGAGGGGTATTCCCGGGCCGCAAAAGTCGTCAGGACTCCGCGCATTCTTCAAATCTTCAGACGTGAATCAGGCATAAAACGAACCGTTCCCAGACCCACCCGGAGAGCCTTGCCAGGCGGCCTTCCCAGGGTGTGCCCGGAGCCGGAAAACCCAGCAGTAACATGGTGTTACAACCCTTCGGGCGGCATAACATCTTTTGGCTCGACACCCATTCGGCACACCCATAAATTACCGTCAAAGGGACGCCCGGACCGTTGTGGCGGCAATCGTTACGCGCTCGCGCGGCGAGCGTCCCGGGACTGGCCCGCCATGGCCCGAGTGGCGGGTGCCAGGCGCAAATGTCGGGCAGGTGAAACGTCACAATGCACGTAGGGTTGTCAAAACTGGGACAGTGGGGCTTGGGGGCTGGATTAGCGGCCCTCGTTGCGCTCGCCCATGCTCAGCCCGGTTTTCCAGGGCACGGCGGGGGCGGCGGCTTTGCGCGCGCGCCTTCCATGCCCGCCATGCACTCGATACCCGCCCCGCGCGGCGGCGGCATGGCGTGGGGCGGCGGCTACCACGGTGGCCCTGAACGCGGCCGTGGCCCCGCCGCGTACGCTGGTGCCGCTTCGCCCATGCGCGTGGCCGACCAGGGCGGCCGGTATGAGCGCGGCGGCAACCGTGCGCCGAACCAGTGGCAAGGTCAGGTCCAGCAGCAGGCTCCCCATCGCGACTACAGCTATGGCACGCCGTTCGGCGGCTACGGCGGCTATCGTGGCGGCAATCCCATCACGCCCGTGAGCGCGGAATCACGCCCGGTGCCGCATCCGCCGGCCGACTCGCCGGTGCGCGCGGGCTCGATTCGCGAAGACGTCGCGCGCTACAACGAGGAGCGCGGCGGCACCTACCGGCCCTTCCCGCGCAACGGCGGCGAGGTGCCGCGTCCGCCCATGCCTTCGCCTTACCGTAATTGAGCGCTGCCTCGCGGCCCGCTTTTGTTTTCTTCCCCTGCACGCTTTTTCCCGCTTTCTTCATTGGATTCTCTTGAGGATTCGCTTCAGGCACTGACCTGATAGCGGCGCCGAAACACGTCCAAAACAAGGTGCGTTCGTCCACGCCGCGAAAACTGACGCGTGGATACCACACTTTTTTGGAAATCTCTCGTCGTGCAGAACCCTTTCGTCTCAAATCTCGCTTTCGTTTCGGCGGCGCGTCATTCGCAGCCCCGCGCGTGCGGCAGCGGCCCGCTAGGCGCGGACCGGCGGGCTGCGATTCATCGTGACGCGGCGCAACGCGAAGCGGCGTCGACAGCGGCAAACCAGGTTCTAACGGCGGCAAACTAATGCGCCCGATATACCGGCAATAACACCGGTTATTTTTGACCATAAAAATGGTCCGCAAAGATGGATCCGCCCAGAACGGCCACGCCTGCGAACGACGAAAAAATAAAGCTTTGCACGAGCGCCTCAGCCGCCCGACACCCTTTTTTGACAAAGACTGGAGAACCCATGAATACAACGGTCAGCCGCGCGCTGCGCACTACCCTGAAGGCGAGCGCGCTCGCCGCTGTTCTTGCCGCCGCGTCGTCGTCGGCGTTTGCGCAGTCGAGCGTCCAGCTCTACGGCCAGGTCGACGAGTGGGTCGGGGCGACGAAATTTCCGGGCGGCCAGACCGCCTGGAACGTGGGCGGCGGGGGCATGTCCACGTCGTACTGGGGCATGAAGGGATCGGAAGATCTGGGCGGCGGCTACAAGGCGATCTTCACGCTGGAAAGCTTCTTCCGCGCGCAGAACGGCCAGTTCGGCCGCTTCGCGGGCGACACGTTCTTCGCGCGCAACGCGTACGTCGGCCTCGAATCGCCGTACGGCACGGTCACGGCGGGGCGCCTGACGACGCAGCTGTTCGTCTCGACGATTCTCTTCAACCCGTTCATCGATTCGTACACCTTCTCGCCGATGGTGTACCACGTGTACCTCGGCCTCTCGACGTTCCCGACCTACACGACCGACCAGGGTGTGGTGGGCGACTCGGGCTGGAACAACGCCGTGCAGTATTCGACGCCCAACTTCAACGGCCTCTCGGGTTCGGCCATGTATGCGTTCGGCAACCAGGCCGGCCAGAACGGCTCGAAGAAGTGGAGCGTGCAGGGTCTGTACTTCCATGGCCCGTTCGCGGCCACGGCGGTCTACCAGTACGTGAACTTCAACAACACGCCGGGCGACATCGGCAGCATCGTGAGCGGCGACACGACCATCATCGGCCTGAAGAGCCAGGGCGTGGCGCAGGTCGGCCTCTCGTACGACCTCAAGTACGTGAAGTTCTTCGGCCAGTACATGTACACGGCGAACTGGCAGCAGGTGGGCAGCTGGCACGTCAACACGGCCCAGGGCGGCGTGACGGTCCCGGCCGGCCCGGGCACGGTCATGGCCTCGTATGCGTACTCGCGTGACGGCGGCGGCCTGAACCAGACGCGCCAGACGGCGGCGATCGGCTACGACTATCCGCTCTCCAAGCGCACCGATATCTACGCTGCGTACATGTACGACCACTTCGACAACATGTCGAGCGGCCAGACCTACGGCGTGGGCATGCGCGCGAAGTTCTAAGCGGCGCAGCCTGTCAGCTCGAAGTTCGACGCGAAAACCCCGCGCTGCACGCAGCGCGGGGTTTTTGCTTTTCGGACCGCCTGATCCAAAGCGCGCCTGCGCTTTTCAACACCCGCATTTGATAAAACGAGGAAAATATCGTCGATTGATTCCCGTTTATTTATGTTCGAGTTGAAGGCCCCGCAATGGATACCCTAGTCAGCATGAAAGTGTTTCGCCAGGTGGTGGAGGCGGGCAGCTTCGTCGCGGCGGCCGAGCGCATGAACATGTCCGCCGCGATGGCGAGCAAGCATGTGATGCACCTGGAGCAGCAGCTCGGCGCGCGCCTGTTGAACCGCACCACGCGCCGCGTCGCGCCCACCGAGGCGGGGCGCGAGTACTACGAGCGCGTGGCCCAGGCGCTCACCGAACTCGACGAGGCCGGCCAGGCGGTGGGCGCGGCGAGCGTGGTGCCGCAGGGGCGGCTGCGCGTGTCGTCGCTCACGGCGTTCGGGCTGCGTCATGTGATGGGTGCGGTCGCCGACTACGCCGCCGGCTTTCCTCAGGTGACCGTCGACATCACGTTGTCCGACCGCGTGGTCGAGCTGATCGACGAGGGCTTCGACGTGGCGATCCGCGCCGCGCCGTCGGGGCTCAAGTCGTCTTCGCTGATCGCGCGGCCGCTCGCCACCGCGCACATCGTGCTGTGCGCCTCGCCCGAGTACCTGCGCCGCCACGGCGCGCCGAAAAGCGTGGCCGATCTCGCGCGGCACAACTTCGTTCAGTACGCGGGGGCCTCGGCCCAGGAACTCGCGCCGTTCGCGGAGGGCGCGGGCGGCGTGAAGCCCAAGCCGGGCGGCAACCTCATCGTCAATCACCTGGAAGCGCTACGCGTGGTGGTGCTGCAAGGCGGCGGGCTGTCGATGCTCGGCACCGAGGTGGTGGGCGACGATATCGCCGAAGGGCGTCTCGTGCCGCTGCTCGTCGACGCACTGCCGCCGCGCGAGCTGCCGATCTACGCCGTGTACGCGAGCCGCCGCCATCTCTCGGCGAAGGTGCGCTCGTTCGTCGATTTCCTGGCCGCGCGTTTTTCGGAGCGCGAACTGTGGCCGGGCGTGGAGGCGATCCGCGCGGCGGCGCTCAATGCCGATGCCGGACGGACTGCGTCTGCCCGGAGCTGAAGCCGGGCGCGCCTCGCGCTCAGCGGCCCACGCCGAGCCGTGCCTTCGTCGCCTCGTACTCGTGCTTCAAGCGCGCCACGAGATCCGCCACGGAAGGCACGTCGTCCATCAGGCCCACGGCCTGGCCCGCGCCCCACACGTCTTTCCAGGCCTTCGCCTTCGAGGTGCCCGCGCCGAAATCCATCTTCGACTTGTCCGACTCGGGCAGCGCATCGGGATCGAGCCCGGCGTTCACGATGCTCTCGCGAATGTAATTGCCGTGCACGCCCGTGAAGAGGTTCGTGTAGACGATATCCGCGGCCTTCGCTTCGAGAATGGCGTGCTTGTAGTCGTCCACGGCGTGCGCCTCTTTCGTCGCGATGAAGCGCGTGCCCATGTAGGCGAGGTCCGCACCCATGGCCTGGGCGGCGAGGATCGAGCCGCCGTTGGCGATTGCACCCGACAGCACGATCGGGCCGTCGAAGATGCGCCGCACTTCGCCCACCAGCGCGAACGGCGAGGTCGTGCCCGCATGGCCGCCCGCGCCGGCGGCCACGAGGATCAGGCCGTCCACGCCCGCTTCGAGCGCCTTGGCGGCGTGGCGCAGGTTGATGACGTCGTGCAGCACGATGCCGCCGTAGCTGTGTACCGCGTCGAGCAGTTCGCGCGGCGGCGCGCGCAGGCTCGTGATGAAGATCGGCACGTGGTGCTCGACGCACACGCGCACGTCGTGCTCGAGCCGCGCATTCGACTGATGCACGATCTGGTTGACGGCGACCGGCCCGATGACGGCTTCGGGGTGCGCGCTCTGGTAAGCGGTGAGCTCCTCGCGGATCTGCGTGAGCCAGACGCCCAGCTCCTCGGCGGGGCGCGCGTTGAGCGCCGGAAACGAGCCGACGATGCCCGCCTTGCACTGCGCGAGCACCAGCTCCGGGTAGCTGACGATGAACATCGGCGAGCCCACGACGGGCAGCGAGAGGTTTTGCAGGACGGCGGGCAGTGCCATGGAGAGGTCTCCTTGCGGCGCTTCGATCGATGGCGGGGGCGCGAAATCGGCCGTTCGATTATAGGCGTGGGGTCGATCGGGCATCGCGCATGCGGATCCCTCGTGCGGTTTTCGAGGGAGTGCTCGGTTTCTACCGCTGTGGGCCCAAAAGCACATTTTCGAGTCGCACGTGCCTCATACAATGACCGCAGACCAACAAACACAAGAGACTAGCCCCATGCCCTTCGACGGATTCCAGCCTTTCACCGTTCGCACTGCGAGCGGCGTAGACATCTGCGGCGTGAAGGGCGGCGACGGACCGCCGCTATTGCTGCTGCACGGCCATCCGCAGACGCATATGATCTGGCATCGGTGCGCCACCTCGCTCGCGCAGCACTTCACCGTCATCGCGACGGATCTGCGCGGCTACGGCGCCTCCTCGAAACCGGCAAGCGACGACACGCACGCCGCCTATTCGAAACGCGCGATGGCGGCCGATCAGGTCGAAGTCATGCGCCACTTCGGCCACGAGCGTTTTCTCGTGTGTGCGCACGACCGAGGCGCGCGCGTGGCGCACCGCATGGCGCTCGACCACGCCGACGCCGTCGAGCGGCTCATGCTGCTCGATATCGCGCCCACGCTCGCCATGTACGAGCAGACCGACCGCGAGTTCGCCACGCTCTACTTCCACTGGTTCTTCCTGATCCAGCCCGCGCCGCTGCCGGAGACGCTGATCGAAGCGAACCCCGACGTCTATATCGAGCGCGTCATGGGCAGCCGTCACGCGGGTCTCGCACCCTTCGCGCCGAAGGCGCTGGGCGCCTACCGCGCGGCGCTGCGCCAGCCGGGCGCCGTGCACGCGATGTGCGAGGACTACCGCGCCTCGGCGACCATCGACCTCGAGCACGACCGCGCCGATCTCGAACGCGGCAACAAGGTGGCGTGCCCGCTGCGCGTGCTGTGGGGCGCGCAAGGCGTGATCGAGCGCTGCTTCGACCCGCTCGCCGAATGGCGCAAGGTGGCGCGCGACGTGAGCGGGCGCGCGCTGCCTTGCGGCCATTACATTCCCGAGGAGGCGAGCGAGGCGCTGGTCGAGGAGATGCTGGCGTTCTTCGAGGCCACGGAGCGTTGACGGGCTGCCGCCCCCCGGGCTTCAGCGCAGCGGCGGCAGGCGGCGCGGCACCGGCGTGGACTTGACGATGGCCGTGCTGGTTTCGGCGCGCTCAGTGACTTTCGCGAGGATCTCGTCGAGCTGTTCGATCGAATGCAGATAGAGCCGGGCGATGAAGCAGTCGTCGCCCGTGACCTTGTCGCACTCGACGAATTCGGGAATGCGCCGCAGCACCTCTTCCACCAGATGCAACTGTCCGGGCAGCGGCTTTACGCGCACGATGGCCTGCAAGGTGTAGCCGAGCGCGCGCGGATCGATCTGCACCGTATAGCCGCCAATCACGCCTTGCGCTTCGAGCCGGCGCAGCCGCTCGGACGTGCTCGGCGCCGACAGCCCCACATGCTTGGCGAGTTCGGCGACGCTCGCGCGGGCGTCCTCGGCGAGCGCCGCGAGCAGCATGCGGTCGATGTCGTCGAGCGGGGCCGCGGCGGGCGTGGGGTTCGGACGTCGGTTCATGATTGCGCGGGTGCTCCGCCAGGTTGGCCTTTCAATCGAAGGCAAGTCTTGCCTCTCGCCTAAGTTTAGCCATGTATTCCTCGCCTTGCAGCCGATAAACTGGCTTGCAGATGCGAAGGGCCGCGCGCCCTTCGTCCGCTACAACGAGGATGCAAGCTCATGTCTTCCACCACTCCTGAAATTCGCCGCGGCGCCGCCGAGATGATCGTCGCGATGCTGATGTCCGGCACCATCGGCTGGCTCGTGGTCGCGTCGCGGCAGGCCCCGATCAACATCGCCTTTTTGCGCTGTGTGCTGGGTGGCGTGACGCTCACGCTCGTGTGCGCCGCGCTCGGCCTGCTGCGCCGCAAGCACCTGCCGCCGCGCACGCTCGCGCTCGCCGTGCTGGGCGGCGCGGCCATCGTCGCGAACTGGGTGCTGCTGTTCGCCGCCTATTCGCGTGCGTCGATCTCCATGGCCACCGCCGTCTACAACACGCAGCCGTTCATGCTGGTCGGTCTCGGCGTGGTCATTCTGCGCGAGCGCGTGAGCGCTTCGACGGTGGCCTGGCTGGCGGTGGCCTTCCTCGGCCTCGTGTGCGTGGTCGAGGTGCAGCCCGCCGTGCTCGCGGTGCCCGGCGAGTATCTGCAGGGCGTGGCCTACGCGGCGGGCGCGGCGTTTCTCTACGCGATCTCGTCGATCATCACGCGCCATCTCAAGGGCACGCCGCCGCACCTCATCGCGCTCGTGCAGCTCGCGTTCGGCGCGCTCGCGCTCGCGCCGTTCATCCACTACGGCACGCTGCCGGCCACGCCGCTGCACTGGGCGCAGCTCGTCACGCTCGGCATCGTGCACACGGGCATCATGTACGTGCTGCTCTACGGCGCGATCCAGAAGCTGCCCACGGCGATGACGGGCGCGCTCTCGTTCATCTACCCCGTGGTCGCGATCCTCGTGGACTGGTTCGCGTTCGGCCAGCGTCTCGCGTGGATCCAGGTGGTGGGCGCCGCGCTCATCCTCGTCGCGGCGGCGGGCGTGAATCTCGGCTGGCGGATCGTGCCGCAGCGCCGAAGCGCGCGTTCGGCCTGAGGCGTAGCGAGCGTGCAGCACTGACGGGGCGTCCCGGCGTGCAGCGGTTGGCAGGCGGGCAGCATAATGTCGCGATTCGAATCCGCGACTCCCTGCTCCTCATGACGCCTTTGCACGCCCCACGGGACGAAGCCGAACTCGCGCGCGCCAAGCGCCAGGCGCTGGCGTTTCTGCTGGCTGCAGCACTCGTGTTCGCCGGCACGGCACTCTTTTTCCCGCCGGGCGTCGTGACGGACGGCGTCAAGTCGGTGAGCGAAGCCGCCATGGTCGGCGGCCTCGCCGACTGGTTTGCGGTGGTCGCGCTGTTCCGGCGCGTCCCGATTCCGTTCGTTGCGGCGCATACGGGCGTGATTCCGCGCAACAAGGAGCGCATCGCCGACGAACTCGCCGCCTTCGTGCGCGACAAGTTTCTCGACGTCGGTTCGCTGGTCGGGCTGATCCGGCGCCACGATCCGGTGGCGCGGCTTTCCAGCTGGCTCACCGCGCCGCAGAATGCGCAGCGCCTGGGCGACTACGCGGTGCGCATGATGTCGGGCGTGCTCGGCCTCACCGACGACGCGCGCATCCAGAGCTTCATTCGCGACAGCCTGCACGCGGCGCTCGCGCGCGTCGACTTCTCGAAGTCGGCGGGCGCGATTCTCGACACGCTCACCCGGGACGGCCGCCACCAGGAGCTGCTCGACCAGATGCTCGAGCAGCTCGCCATTGTGTTGCGCGACGACAGCACGCGCGCCTTCGTCGCATCGGCCATCGTCGACTGGCTCAAGAGCGACTATCCGACGACCGAGAAGTTTTTGCCCAGTGAGTGGATCGGCGAAAGCGGCGCGCGCGTGGTGGAAAGCGCCGTGAACCGGCTGCTGCTGCAGGTGAGCGAGGATCGCGAGCATCATCTGCGCCAGAAGTTCGATGAGGTCGTGGAAAAGCTGATCGTGAAGCTGAAGAGCGATCCGGCGTTCCTGCGCAAGGGCGAGGAACTGAAGGCGAGCCTGCGCGAGGGCGGCGCGCTCAACGATTACACGCGCGCGCTGTGGGACAGCCTGCGCGCGTGGCTGCGCGACGATCTGGAGCGCGAAGACTCGGCGCTGCACGCGAGGGTCGCCGCAACGGGCCAGTGGCTCGGCGAGACGCTCGCCGCCGATGCCGACCTGCGCGCCTCGCTCAACGGCCATCTCGAAGACGCCGCGCGCGCCATGGCGCCCGACTTCGCGCGTTACCTCACGCATCACATCCGCGACACCGTGAAAAACTGGGACACGCGCGAGACGGCGCGGCTCATCGAACTGAAAATCGGCAAGGACCTGCAGAAGATCCGCGTGAACGGCACGGTGATCGGCGGCGCGATCGGGCTCGGACTCTACCTGTGTTCACATCTGTTCGAGCTGGTGCGGCTCAAGCTCGGGCAGTGAGATTGATTCGGATTCCAGATGAATGGGTCCTGTGAGTCCCTGTGAGTCCCTGTGAGTATGCGTCAGGCCTGCGCTCGTAGGTCATCTGTAGGGAAATCACCGATGCTTCGGGAATTCTGGCGCGAGTATCATCGGCTCGACAGTTTGATCACGTCAGAGCTAATTCCAACGCTCGTCCGGAAACGGACGAGCGTTTTTTTTCGCGCTTTTCCCGCTTTTTCGCTGCAGCCCGGCTAGACCTCGGCCGCCGGGGCTTCGAGGCGTTCGCCGTCCACGACCAGCGCGCCGCTCTTCGCCAGTTCCCCAGCCAGTTCGCGCAGCAGCGCCGGCCACGCGCCGCGCGGCGCGAGTTGCTGCGCCGCGGCGTGCAGGGAGGCGGCGTTTTCCAGCATCGCCAGTAGCGAGTCGAAGGTCATCGTGCGCACTTCCAGCAGCTTGAAGACGATCAGCACCTTGAGCGCGTTCCTGGCGTTGCGGGCCGGGTCGGCGCGCAGCCAGGCGAGGCGCGAGAACGCGCGCTCCAGCGCCGCCGCGACGTTGGTGAACGGCTTGCCGTGGCCCGGAATCACCACCCGCACCTCGAGCTTCGCGATGGCTTCGAGCACCGCATGCTGCTCGGCGAACCCGCTTTCGCCTTCGAGCTCGGGAAAGATCACGCCGAAGCCGTGCTCCCAAAGCGCATCGGCGCTGATGAGCAGGCGCGGCCCGGCTGCGTAGAGCATCACCGAGTCGGGGTCGTGCCCCGGCGCGCCGATCACTTCCCATTCGAAGCCGCCTAGCGCGAGCCGATCGCCCGCCGCGAGCGTGCCTGTGAACGCGAATCGGTCGCAGGTCTGCCCGGTGGCGAGAAAGCTCAAACGCGTTTCGTCCCAGTCGCGCACGATCGGCGCGCTCGCCGCGGGGATCAGCGTCGCGCAGGGCCAGTGCGCCTGCAGCCGCGCGTTGCCGCCGCAATGGTCGGAGTGCAGGTGCGTGTTGACGATGAGATCGAGCGCGCGCGGGCCGAGCGCGTGGCGCACGAGCGCGAGCGTCTGTTCGGCGTGCGTGGCGTAGCCGGTATCGACGAGTGCGGCGCGCGCCTCATCGACGAGCAGCACGTTGTTCGACGACAGCCAGCCGCGCTCGAACACGCGAACCGATTCAGGCAGTGCGGGCGTGGCGCTCATGCCGGTGCATGCGCCGGTATGTGCCCGGGCTTGGGCATGACGAGGATCGTCGCGTGCCCGACCACGAGCGTTTCGCCTTTCTGGTTCACGGCCTCGCCCACGAGCTTCACGAGATCGCCGTTCAGGCTCGGCTTCCACCACGCTTCATCCACGCGCCACTCGAACGTGATCGTGTCGTTCGCGTGGGCGGCGCGCTTGAGCTTCATGTCGAATTCGAGCCCGAGCGGTTGCGCGTACTGCGAGTAGTGCGTGGCGAGCAGCGCCATGAAATGCGCGGTGGGTTGCGTGCCCGATGCGATCAGGCCGCCAAAGCGGCTTTGCGCCGCGTACGCTTCGTCGTGGTGCAGCGGGTTCAGGTCGTTCACGAGCAGTCCGAACGATTTCACCGATTCGGGCGTGAGCTGAAGCGTCGAGCGGAACGTCTCGCCGACCGTGACCACGCGGGCGGGCGCGTTCATTGTTTTTCTCCTTGCGACGCCGACGCGAAGCGCTGCGCGACCCATTCGGCGTGCCGCGTCTCGATCGCATCCCAGACGGCGCGTTTCGCCTCGTCGTCGAACGTGGACCAGCCGGCTATTTCGTCGATGGTGCGCAGGCATCCCTCGCACAAGCCGCTGCGCTCATCCATGCGGCAGATGTTGATGCAAGGCGAGGGCGGCGTGACGGTGTCGTGACTCGCGGTCATGCTCACGCGTCGCGCAGCGCGACGTCCACCACGGGCGCGCCGGTCAGCGCTTCGAGTTCCTGTGGCGAGAGGTTGAACACCGCATGCGGATGGCCGGCGGCGGCCCACAGGCTTTCGAGCGCGAACAGATCGGCGTCGATCAGCGTGACGGGCGTCGTGGCGTGGCCGATCGGGCACACGCCGCCGATGGCATAGCCGGTTTTCTCGCGCACGAACTTCGCGTCGGCGCGGCCGATCTCGCCCACGTGCGCAGCCACTTTCTTTTCGTCCACGCGGTTCGCGCCGCTCGCGATCACGAGCACGGGCGCGTCGTCTGCGCGGCGGCGAAACAGGATCGACTTGGCGATCTGCGCGACTTCGCAGCCAAGGCCCGCGGCGGCTTCGGCGGAAGTCTTGCCGGTCTCGGGCAGCATCACGACCGGCCTCGCGTGGCCGCGCTCGCGCAGCATCAGGGCGACACGGCGTGCGGAGTCGGGCAGGGCGTCGAGGTTGTCGAGGGTTTCCGTCATGAGTTGATTTCCTTCGTACTGCGATTCGATGGGTCGCGCGTCACGCGCAGGCGGCTTCGCTGCGGGCCTTCGCGAGCAGGGCCTTGCCCGCGCGCGAGACGTTGGCCCGGCCGATGGCGGTCGAAATGAAGTCGCCTGCCGCGACGACCTGGTTCAGGTCGACGCCGGTATGGATGCCCAGGCCGTTCATGAGGTACAGCACGTCTTCGGTCGCGACGTTGCCCGTGGCGCCCTTCGCATACGGACAGCCGCCGAGGCCCGCCACGGAGGCGTGGAAAATGGCGATGCCTTCTTCGAGCGCCGCATAGATGTTGGCGAGCGCCTGGCCGTAGGTGTCGTGGAAGTGGCCCGACAGGCGCTCGCGCGGGAACACCTTCGTCACCGCCTCGAACACTTCGTGCACGCGCTTCGCCGTGCCCACGCCGATGGTGTCCGCAATGTCGATCTCGTCGCAGCCGAGCGCGGCGAAGCGTTCCGCGACATCGACGACCGATGCGACCGGCACTTCGCCCTGATACGGGCAGCCGAGCGCGCACGACACGCTGCCGCGAATGCGCACGCCATGCTCCTTCGCGGCTTGCGCCACGGGCGCGAAGCGCTCGATGCTTTCCGCGATCGAGCAGTTGATGTTCTTCTGCGAGAACGCCTCGCTCGCCGCGCCAAAGATCACGATCTCGTCCGCGCGCGCGGCGAGCGCGCCTTCGAAGCCGCGCAGATTCGGCGTGAGGACCGAATAGATCGCGCCGCTGCGGCGCTCGATGCCGGCCATGACTTCTGCGCCGTCGGCCATCTGCGGAACCCATTTGGGCGAGACGAACGAGGCGGCCTCGATGTTCGGAAAGCCCGCGGCCGAGAGCCGGTTGATCAGTTCGATCTTGGTTGTGGTGGGAACGAATTCCTTCTCGTTCTGCAGGCCGTCGCGCGGGCCGACTTCGACGATCTTGACTGCGGTGGGTAATGCCATTGCCGTGTCTCCAACAGTATTTTGAAAAGGCTTCGCGATGTGCCGCCGCGATGTTCAGTAACCGCGCCCGACGTGCACCACGCCGCTCACGGTCTCGCCGCGAGCCAGCGCGCCGATCTTGTCGGCGACCTGCGAGATCGCCTCGTCGCGCAACGTGAGCGCCGAGCTGTGCGGCGTGATCGTGATGCGCGGCTCGCGCCAGAACAGGTGATCGGGCGGCAGCGGTTCTTCGCGGAACACGTCGAGCGTTGCTGCCGCGAGCGTGCCGTTCGCCAGCGCGTCGAGCAGGTCCGGTTCGTCCAGATGCGTGCCGCGGGCCACGTTCACGAGATACGCGCCGCGCGAGAGCTTGCCGAAGGTGCGCGCATTGAGCACGCTTTCGGTGTCGGGCGTGGCGGGCAGCAGGTTCACGAGCAATTTCACGCCGTCGAGGAAGGCGTCGAACTGCTCGCCGTGCAATTCGCCCGAATACGTTTCGATGCCCTCGATCGTCTTCATGCTGCGCGAAAAGCCGCGCACCGGCACGCCGAGCGAGGCGACGGCGTGCGCGACCTGCGCGCCCAGCACGCCGAGACCCAGCACACCCACCGTGAAGGTCTCGTGCGGATGCGGCGCGAGCACGTGCCATTCGCGGCGCGCCTGGGCGAGCGCGTATTCGTCGAAGCGGCGCAGGTAGCGCAGCACGGCATGTTGCACGTACTCGCTCATTTGCCGGCCCATGCCCGAGTCTTCGAGCCGCACGAGCATGGCGGTGCCGGGCAGCGTGCCCGGCCGCTCGCGCTCGTGGGCGAGGATCGCGTCGACGCCTGCGCCCAGATTGAAGATGGCGCGAAGTCCCGGCACGCCGAAGAGTTCGCGCGGCGGGTGCCAGACGACCGCGTAGTCGGCGGGGTCGGTGTCGCCGGGCTGCCACTCGCGCAACTCGGCATTGGGCAGGGCGCGCGCGAGGCCGTGGAGCCACGTGGAGGCGTCGGTCTGCGGGAACCAGAAAATGATCTTCATGATGGGTGAACCTGTCCCTGGTAACGGCTGCGCGCCTCGAACCTACGCGCGCTGTTGCATTGCGTGCGGCCTTTGAGCGCCGCGTGCACCGGCACCATTCTACTTTTTCAGGCCCGCGGCCGCCGGGCAAATCGCGGCGCGCCTGCCCGCGGCCTGTCTCGCGCCGGACCAGGCCGGGGGCGCCGAAAAGCTAAGCAAAAAAAATTGGTTCGGCGCGCGCGGCGCGCAGGCCACAATCGATTCACGCCGTGTTCCAGCGAGGAAAAAATCATGCTTTCGTGCGCGCAAATGCGTTGGCCGCCCCGCCTCGTCACCGTGCCGGGCCTGCACGGTAGCGACGGCGCTCACTGGCAGAGCTGGCTCGAACGCCAGTTCGCGCGCTCGCTGCGCGCGGAGCAGGACGACTGGGACGCGCCCGATCTCGCGGTCTGGGGCGCGGGGCTCGCACGGCGGCTGGCGGGCGAGCGCGGGCCGTTCCTGCTGGCCGCGCACAGCTTCGGCTGCCTCGTGGTGGCGCATGCGCTGCACACCGGCATGCTGGGGGAAAGCGGCGCCGACGTTGCCGGCGTGCTGTTCGTCGCGCCTGCGAGTCCCGAGAAATTCCGCTTTGCCGGACCGTTCGAGGCGCGGCAACTGCCCGTGCCGTCCATCCTCATCGGCAGCGAAACCGATCCGTGGATGCCGCTCGAAGGAGCCCGCGCGCTCGCGCAGCAACTGGGCAGCACGTTCGTGAATCTCGGCGATGCGGGTCACATCAACACGGCGGCAGGCTTTGGGCCGTGGCCGCGCGCGAAGTATTTCGTCGATACGCTCGTTCATGGCGCCGCGCCGGGGCGCTTGCGCGACGCGGCATTCGACCAGAGTGGTCCGGCGTACGCCTGAGGTGAGGTGAGGCGGCGGCGAGCCGCAGCGCCGTGCTGCGGCTCAGCGTTCCAGCGCCCGCTCAGTGCCTGAGCGCCGCCCGCAACAACCGCGCCGTATGGAGCGCGATCATCCCTTCTTCGTCGGTGCGGATCGCGAAAACGGGAACGCGGCTTTCGCCCGTGCTCACGCGCTCGTTGCCGTTGCTGCTGCCCACCTCGTTGACCTGCGCGTCGAGCACGGTGCCGAACACCGGTGCGAGTCGCTCGCACACCTGCGCGCGAATCGGCGCGGCATGCTCGCCGATGCCCGCCGTGAACACGAGCGCGTCGAGCCCGCCCAGCACCACGGCGAGCTTGCCGACGTCCTGCGCGATGCGATACGTATAGAAGTCGATCGCGAGCCTGGCGCGGTCGCTGCCGCTCGCGAGCAGTTCGCGCATGTCGCTGCTCAGGCCCGACAGGCCCTTCAGGCCCGACTCCTGATACAGCACCTTCTCGATGGCGTGGTAGTCCATGCCCTTCGCCATCATCCAGAGCACGGCGCCCGCGTCGAGCGCGCCGCAGCGCGTGCCCATGGGCAGGCCGTCGAGCGCGGTGAGGCCCATGGTGGTCTCGATACTCTTGCCGTCCTTCATCGCGCACAGGCTCGCGCCGTTGCCCAGATGCGCGACGACGACGCGCCCGCGCGCAATGTCGGGCGCGACCTGATGCAGGTGCCTGGCGATGTATTCGTACGAGAGGCCGTGAAAGCCGTAGCGCCGCACGCCCTCGCCGTAATAGCTGTACGGCAGCGCAAAGAGCTGCGCCATGATGTCGTTGCCCGCGTGGAACGCGGTGTCGAAGCACGCCACCTGTGGCAGCTCGGGCGCGGCCTGACGCACCGCACGAATCGCGGCGAGGTTGTGCGGCTGATGCAGCGGTGCGAGCGGCGTGAGCGCGTCGAGCGCCTGGATCACTTCGTCGTCGATGAGCACCGCGTCGGCGTAGCGCGCGCCGCCGTGCACCACGCGGTGACCGATCGCGGCGGGCGGCGTATCGCGCAGCCCCACGGCGAGCACGAGGCGCAGGAGGCGAAACGCAGCGTCGTGATCGGCGACCTGGGCCACCGGAAACTTCTCGTCGACGATCAGGCGCCCGTCGGCCATATGCGCGACCACGCGCGGCGCGACGCCGATGCCCTCGATCTGCCCGCCCGCGCCATGCAGCGCGCGCGCGCCGCCTTCCACGTGGTCGTCTTCGATCACGCGAAACACCGAACACTTGATGCTCGACGAGCCCGCATTCACGACGAGCACGACATGGCCTTCCCCGGCCGGCTGGGCTTGGACGCTGCTCACAGGATCTCCGTTGCCTTGCGCGCGCGCCGCGCATGCGCGAGCAGTACGGCGATCGCGCAACTGCCGATGCGCGAACGCACGCTGTCGGCGCGGCTGGTGAGGATGATCGGCACGCGTGCGCCGAGGACGATGCCGGCCGCTTCCGCGCCGGCAAGGAAGGTGAGCTGCTTGGCGAGCATGTTGCCCGCTTCGAGGTCGGGCACGAGCAGGATGTCGGGGTCGCCTGCCACGGGCGACGTAATGCCCTTGATGCGCGCGGCTTCGGCGCTGATCGCGTTGTCGAAGGCGAGCGGGCCGTCGAGCAGGCCGCCCGTGATCTGGCCGCGGTCGGCCATCTTGCAGAGCGCGGCGGCGTCGATGGTGGAGGGCATCTTTTCGGACACCGTTTCCACGGCGCCGAGGATGGCGACCTTCGGTGTGCCCACGCCCAGCGACTGCACGAGGTCGATCGCGTTGCGCACGATGTCGGCCTTGTCGGCGAGCTTGGGGAAGATGTTGACGGCCGCATCGGTGATGAAGAGCGGCTTGTGGTACGAGGGCACGTCCATCGCGAACACGTGCGAGAGGCGCCGCTCGGTGCGCAGGCCATTCGCGCCGAGCGCGACCTCGTGGAGCAGCTCGTCGCTGTGCAGGCTGCCCTTCATGAGCAGTTCGGCCTGGCCCTCGCGCACGGCGCGCACGGCGAATTCGGCGGCGGCGTGGCTGTGCGGCGCGTCGATGAGGGTGATGCCGTCGAGGCGCAGGTCGGCCTCCTCGGCCACCGCGCGGATCTTCGCTTCGGGGCCGACGAGGATTGGCACGATCAAGCCGAGGTTCGCGGCGTCGAGCGCCCCGGTGAGCGAGGACACGTCGCAGGGATGCGCCACGGCGGTGGGCACGGGCGCGAGGCCGCCGCAACGGGCGAGCAGAACCGAATACTTGTCAGGCGATGAAGTCATGGCGGTCTCCACTAGGACATGCATCTGGACCATGCTGCGGCGCGCAAAGCCGTAACAGTGTAGACCAGCGCGAAGGTGGCAGGCGGCTAGGTGCACGCGAGGCCCGCGCGGCATCGTGACGCGCGGCGGTCAGGCCCGACAGTCGCGCCTGTCATGCTTCGTTCACAGGGCGTTGCGATCATCGCAGAGGCACCGGGGCCCGCCCCGAACCTTGACTTTCGCGGGGCCGCCGCCTAAGTTTTTAGATGCCGCAGTGCAACATGATCTGGCTCTTTTCACGTCGCGGTCGCGAGGCGCACGAAACGCGCACGCGGCCGCGAAACTCTTTTGCCGGCCCCGTTGCCCGCCATGCCGCCGCTCTGAGGGCGGCAGAACAGGGGCAGCGGCCAGGCCCCGCGCGTCATTCGTCGTGAAGGCGCGCATCCACGGCCCGCGCCGGCCTGGCGCCTGCTTGCCGCGAGGCGAGCCGGCGCTCCCCTTAAAGGAGATTCGTCTCGTGGCAGTTCCCACCTCCTCGCCGCTCGTTTCGTCGCCGTTTTCATTTCTGCCCACGCTCGCATCGGGCACGTCTTTCTGGCCCTTTGCGCCGTTCTGGCCCCTCGCGGGCGCATCCGACGAGGAGTCATCGCCCCACACGCCGCTGACCGACGCGGCTTCGGCCGTGTCCTCGGCCGTCAACCAGGTCATCGAAACGGCGCAGGCCGCGCCCACGGTTGCGCAGCCGCTCTACGATTACGTCTACGACGCCTGGCAGCGCAGCGTGCTGTTCCTCGACGTGCTGCGCGAGCGCGGCAACCAGACTTATGTGCACGAGCAGGCGGGCATGCCGCCGGTGCTCGCGTTCGACTACGAAGTGATCGTCGACGGCCGCGAACTCGACGATCCCTGCAATTACGCACTCCTGCGCATCAAGCCCGAAGAGGGCGTGCCGACCGATCCGCGCATGCGCCCCTTCGTCGTGATCGATCCGCGTGCGGGCCACGGTCCCGGCATTGCCGGCTTCAAGATGGACAGCGAAGTCGGCATCGCGTTGCGCAAGGGCCACCCGTGCTACTTCGTCACTTTCTTCCCGCTGCCCTGCGAAACGCAGACGATCCAGTCGGTCGCGCAGGCCGAAGCCGTCTTCATTCAACGCGTGCGCGAGCTGCATCCCGACGCGGACGGCCTGCCGTTCATCATCGGCAACTGCCAGGGCGGCTGGGCCGCGGCGCTGCTCGCGGCCTCCGCGCCCGCGCTGGTCGGCCCGCTCATGCTCGCGGGCTCGCCGCTGTCGTACTGGGCCGGCGTGCGCGGCAAGAACCCCATGCGCTATTCGGGCGGCATGCTGGGCGGCTCGTGGATGTCCTCGCTCGCGGCCGACCTGGGCGACGGGCGCTTCGACGGCGCGTATCTGGTGCAGAATTTCGAATACCTCAATCCGGCCAACACGTACTGGGGCAAGCTCTACAACCTCTACTCGAAGGTCGATTCCGAGCGCGAGCGCTTTCTCGAATTCGAGCGCTGGTGGGGCGGCCATTTCCAGCTGAACCGCGCCGAGATCGACTGGATCGTGCAGAACCTGTTCGTGGGCAACCACCTCACGCGCAACGAGGTGTTCGCGAAGAACGCGCGCTCGCCGGTGGACCTGCGCAACATCCGCACGCCGATCATCGTGCTCGCCTCCTGGGGCGACAACATCACGCCGCCGCAGCAGGCACTCAACTGGATTCCCGACCTCTACGCGAGCGTCGACGAGATCGTCGCCAACGAGCAGGTGATCGTGTACTGCCTGCACGACAAGGTGGGTCACCTGGGCATCTTCGTTTCGGCGAGCGTGGCCAATAAGGAGCACACCGAACTATTCTCGGCGCTCGACCTGATCGACGTGCTGCCGCCGGGCCTCTACGAAGCGAAGATCACCGACTCGACGCCGGAAGCAGGCCGCCTCGAAGCGCTCGAAGGGCGCTACGAGATCCGCTTCGAGCTGCGCACCATCGAAGATATTCTCGCGCTCGACGACGGCCGCGACGACGAGCAGCCCTTCGAGGTGGTGCGCCGTCTCGCGGAGAACAACCAGCGCCTGTATGACCTGTTCGTCTCGCCGTTCGTGCGTGCGTCGAGCAATGCGTTCAGCGCACATGCGCTGCGCGAGTCGCATCCGTCGCGCGTGGAGCGCAGCGTGCTGAGCGACGCAAATCCTGCGCTGGGCGTGCTGCCCGCCATGGCGGAAGCGGTGCGCGCGCATCGCAAGCCGGCCGCGCCCGACAATCCGTTCACGCTGCTCGAAAAGCAGGCTTCGGCGACCATCGAGGCAACGCTGGATGCGTATCGCGACGCGCGCGATGCGTGGGTCGAGAGCACCTTCTACAACGTGTACACCGCGCCGTGGGTGCAGGCCTGTGTGGGCGTGGCGCCCAACCAGCCGCTCGAGCCGATCGCGCCGCCGCTCATGGCGCTGCGCAAGGAGCTGGCGCAGTACCGCCTGCGCGCGGCGCGCGCGCATCTCGCGAAGGGTTCGCTCGTCGACGCGTTCATGCGCATTGCCGCTTACATCGTCGACGAAATGCATGCCGTGCAGTACCGGCCGTTCCAGCGCATGCGCGAACTCGCGCGCGAGTATCTCGGCGATCGTCAGCCAAGCATCGCCGAGCTCAAGGAATCGGCGCGCCGCCAGGGCGCGATCGTCCAGCTCGACCCGCAGGCCGCGATTGACGCGTTGCCCGAGATCGTGCCCGACATGAAGACGCGCCGCGCGCTGCTTGCGGCCGTGTACCGCATCGCGACGGTGTCCGGGCCGCTCGAAGGCGAGCGGCGCGAGCGCTATCGCCATGTACAGCGTGCGCTGGGCGTCGAGCCGGGCAGCGAGAAGACAGGACTGCCGCCGCTCGACGGCGGCGGGTCGTCGTCGGACGGCGGCGGTGTTTCGGGCGCTGGTGGCGGCACGGCCGGCGACGGCAGCGCCGAACAGGGCGTCAAGGCATCTTCCGCTGCACAGGCTGCAGAACCCGAAGCTGAAGCCCCCGCGGCTCCCGCGAAGTCCTCCCGCGCGAAGGCCGCCGTTGCGTCCGAGCACGCCGCGCCCGCAAAACCCATGCGTGCGGCGCGCGCCGGCGTGAAGGTGAAGAGTGCGGAACCGGCCGAAGCGAAGAAGGCGCCGGCGGCCGCAAAAACGGCGGCGCGCCGCTCGCGCGCGGCATCGACGCCCACCTCCACGCGGGCCGCGGGCACGACGGCCACGCGCCGCCGCGCGACGCGCAGCGCGGGCGAGTAACGAAGCCGGTTCCCGTGTCACTCCGCACGCGCCGCATCCCCACCGATGCGGCGCGTCGCTTTGAGCTAGCCACACCGGCAGCCCGATCGGCAACTGCATCCGCGGCCATCACCGGCCCCACTTCCACTGCGAGGTCAGCCATGCATACTCCTCCCGAACGGCCGCTTGCCGGCATGCGCGCACTCGTTACCGGCGTGGCGAACGCCGATTCGATCGCTTACGGCTGCGCCCGCGCGTTCTCCGATCTCGGTGCGCAGCTCGCCGTCACCTATCTCAACGACAAGGCCAAACCCTACGTCGAGCCGCTCGCCAACGAACTGGGCGCGCAGTTGCTGCTGCCGTTGAACGTCGAGGAAGACGGCCAGCTCGATGCCGTGTTCGATGCCGTGCGCGATACGTGGGGATCGCTCGACATCGTGCTGCACTCCATCGCCTATGCGCCGAAAGAGGATCTGCAGGGCGGCCTGGTCGATTCGTCGGCCCAGGGCTTCGCGTATGCGATGGACGTGTCGTGCCACTCGTTCATCCGCATGGCGAAGCGTGCCGTGCCGCTCATGCCGCACGGCGGCACGCTCTTCGCGATGAGCTACGACGGCGCGAACCGCGTCGTGCCCAACTACAACCTGATGGGCCCGGTAAAAGCGGCGCTCGAAGCGTCGTGCCGTTATCTCGCTTACGAACTCGGGCCGATCGGCATCCGCGTGCACGCGATCTCGCCCGGGCCGCTCAAGACGCGCGCGGCCTCGGGGCTGCCCGACTTCGACCGCATGCTTGCCGAAGCCGTGGAGCGTGCGCCGCTCGGCGAGCTCGTCGACATCATGGACGTCGGCTATGCCACCGCGTATCTCGCCACGCGCTACGCCCGCCGTATGAGCGGCAACACCGTGTATATCGACGGTGGCGCGCACATCATGGCTTAGCACAAAAGCCGCAAAGCAAAGCTCGCATTGGTATAAGCCGTGCGCCCCGGCTCGCTAGAATCGAGCGTTCGGTCTGCTTACGAAAATCATGCAGGCAGGCCGAAACGCCTTTCAACGACAGACGGGGATCACCATGGCAGGGTTGGGACGCACGGCGCGCTGGTTCGGCGCGGGCATCATCGCATTGAGCGCGGCGGCGGCGCATGCAGAAACGTCGCTGCTGAACGTCTCGTACGACGTGACGCGCGAGTTGTACAAGGACATCAACGCGAGCTTCATCGCCGACTACCAGAAGAAGACCGGCGAGGCCCTGTCGATCAAGCAGTCGCACGGCGCGTCGAGCGCGCAGGCGCTCTCGGTGCTGCAAGGCCTGCAAGCCGATGTCGTAACGATGAACCAGCCCAACGACATCGACCTGCTCGCGCAGCAAGGTCATCTCGTGCCCGCCAACTGGCGCACGCGCCTGCCCGACGCGAGCACGCCCTACACGACGACGATGGTGTTCCTCGTGCGCAAGGGCAACCCTAAACACATCAAGGACTGGGACGATCTCGCCAAACCTGGCGTGCAGGTCGTGATTGCCAATCCGAAGACGTCGGGCAACGGACGCTACGCGTATCTGGCCGCATGGGGCTACCGCAAGCAGCAGGGCGCGAGCGACGCCCAGGCGCTCGACTTCGAGCGTGCGCTGCTGAAGAACGTGCCGGTGCTGGACGCGGGTGGCCGGGGCGCCACGACGACCTTCACGCAGCGCGGCATCGGCGACGTGCTCGTGACCTTCGAAAACGAAGTGGCGCTCATCGATACGGGCGTGGGGGCGAAGGACTTCGAAGCCGTCTATCCCTCGGTGAGTCTGCTGGCGGAGCCGCCGGTGACGATCGTCGACAAGGTCGTGGACAAGCGCGGCACGCGCAAGAGCGCGCAGGCGTATCTCGACTATCTGTATTCGCCCGCCGCGCAGGAGATCATCGCGCAACACCATCTGCGTCCGCGCGATGCCGCGGTGCTCGCGAAGCACGCAAGCGAGTTCAAGCCGATCAAGACCTTCACGGTCGAGCAGGTGTTCGGCAGCTGGCAGAACGCGCAGGCAACGCACTTCGCCGATGGCGGCACGTTCGACCAGATCGTCGCGGACCGCAAGTGATCCGGGCGGCATGTAAGGACAGCGCGTAAAACAAAAGCGCCTCGCGATTCGCGAGGCGCTTTGCCTTTCGGGCGATGGGTTTAGTACCAGCCGCGACGGCCATGCCATTCGTTGCGGCCGTACCAGCGGTGGCCGTCCCAGTAGCGGTCGCCGTGCCAGCCGACCACGACAGCCGGCGCATAGGCCACGCGCACGGGCGGCGCGACGTAGACCGGGCGCGGCGCGACATAAACAGGCTGCGGCGCGACATACACCGGCGCGGGTGCCACATAAACCGGAGCGGGCACGCCGACGTTCAGGCCGACCACCACACCGGCCATCGCGGTTTGCGAGGCGGCCAGGACGAGCGCTCCGGCACCCAGCGCGGCAAAGAGTTTGGTTTTCATTTTGAGCCCCTGCGGTTGAAGATTCGATGGCTTCAATGTAGCCAGGCGCTCGCCGGCTTGAGTTACCAAACTGCAACAAACTGCGCGCGAATTTTACGGGCGGTAATGCGAGGAAAGGGCGCTCGCCAGCCTGTGGCGGGCTTCCCGCGTGTTTGGCGCAGGCGACCCTGTTTCATTTCGTGATCGTGAGGGCAGGCCTGTAAACGAACGGCGCGCCGGGCGCGGAAGCCCGGCGCGGTTCCAGCGGTTACTGCACCGCGACGCTCGCGAAGTTCTGGCGTCCGAACGGGCTCACCTGATAGCCGCTCACGGTTGTGCGCGTGATGGCGGAGGCGGTCGGGTAGCCAAGCGGAATCCACAGCGCCTGGTCGTGGATGATCTGCTGGGCGGCTTCGTAGAGCTTCACGCGCTTCGCCTGGTCGGCGGTGGCCTTGCCTTCGGCGATCAGCTTGTCGAGCTGTGGATCGCAAAAGCGCGCGAAGTTGATGCCCGACTGCACCGCATTGCAGCTGAAGAGCGGCGAGAGATAGTTGTCGGGGTCGCCGTTGTCGCCGGCCCAGCCCATGAAGAGCGTGTCGTGCTGGCCTTGCTTCGCCTGCTTGATCAGCTCGCCCCACTCGATCACCTTGATGTCGGCCTTCACGCCGACCTTCGCGAAATCGGCCTGCAACAGCTGCGCACCCGCGCGCGGGTTCGGGTTCAGCACGCTGCCGTTCGGACGCACCCAGATCGTCGTCGCGAAGCCGTTGGGGAAGCCCGCGTCGGCGAGCAGCTGCTTTGCCTTCGCCGGGTCATACGGATACGGCTGGATCGACTTGTCGTAGCCCCAGGTGATGGGCGGCCAGGGGTTGGTCGCGGGCGTGGCGGTGTTGTCGAAAATCGCCTTCAGGTACGTCGTGCGGTCGAACGCCATGTTCAGCGCCTGGCGCACCTTCTGGTTGTCGAGCGGTTTCTTCTGCGTGTTGAGCGCGACGAACGCCGTCATGAACGCGGGCGTCTCCACCACCTTGAGCGATTTGTCGTCCTTCGCCGCGGCCACGTCCTGCGGCTTGGGCGAGAGCGCGATCTGGCATTCGCCGGCCTTCACCTTCTGCGCGCGCACGGCGGCGTCGGGCGTGATCGCGTAGATCAGGCGGTCCACCTTCGGCTTCGGCCCCCAGTAGGTCGGATTCACGTCGTAGCGGATCACCGCGTCCTTCGTGTAGCTCTTGAGCACGAACGGGCCCGTGCCCACCGGCTTCGCGTTCAGATCGACCTGCTTGCCGGCCTTGAGCAGCTGGTCGGCGTACTCGGCGGAGTAGATCGACGCGAAGCCCATCGTGAGGATCGAGAGGAACGTGGCGTTCGGCTCGTTGAGCTCGAACTTCACCGTGTTCGCGTCGACCTTCGTGACCGCCTTCACGAGCTTCACGAGGCCCATCGACTGTGCGTGCGGGAAGCCGCTCGCGCCGGCCACCTTGTGCCACGGATTGTTCGCGTCGAGCATGCGATCGAATGTGAAGACCACGTCGTCGGCGTTGAGCGTACGCGTGGGCTTGAACCATTCGGTGGTCTGGAACGCCACGTCGGGCCGCAGATAGAACGTATAGGTCAGGCCGTCGGCGCTCACTTCCCACTTGTCCGCGAGCGCGGGCACGACCTTCTTCTGTGCTTCGTCATAGGCCGCGAGCGAATTGAAGATGACGTCGGCGGACGCGTTGGTCGTGACGAGCGAGTTGAACTGCACGACGTCGAAACCGTCGGGGCTCGATTCTGTACAGACCGTCAGCGGTTTGGCGAGCGCGGGCGTGGCCGCGAACGCGGCGCCAAGCGCGGTCGCGAGCACGAGAGCAGGCGCAAGCGTGCGCGCGGAGGGCGGGGTGAAGCGCATGGGATCTCCGTGGTTCTTCGGTGGCGGGCGGCGCCCCGTTTTGTTCGATTCAGGAGAGGCGAGAAGGCTCAGAAGGGCGCCCGGACGAGCCAAGCTTATCGAAGGGAAATTGCCGAGACAACAATTTAATCCACATACCCATATGGCATGGGGGCGGCGAGCCGCAGCGGCTCAGTGGCTCGCCGTGCGCGGCTTGCGCGGCGCCTTTTCGAACACGCGATCGTAGACCCAGCGCGGCAGCGCGCGCAGCATCGTGGCGGCCACGCGCATCGGCCAGGGGAATACCGCGAACGACGTGCCGCGCGCGATCGCTTGCGCGGTCTTCGCGGCGAACTGGTCCGCGTCCATCAGGAAGGGCATGCGGTAGGGGTTCTTCGCCGTCATCGGCGTGCGGATGTAGCCGGGCGCGATGGTGACCACGGGCACGCCGAACGGACGCATTTCCACGCGCAGCGCTTCGAGATAGGCGAGCGCTGCGGCCTTCGAGGCGCTGTAGGCGCCCGAGCCCGGCAGCCCGCGCACGCCGGCCACGCTCGCGATACCCACGAGCGTGCCGCGTCTGGCCTGCGCCATGGCCGAGGCGAACGGCTCGAAGGTGGCGACCATGCCGAAGTAGTTGGTGTCCATCACGTCGCGGAACGTGGCGAGATCGCCTTCGCCCGTCAGCACGCCGCGGCTTACGCCCGCATTGGCGATCACGATGTCGGGCATGCCGTACTGGGCGATGAAGTCGCGCGCGGCGGCGGCGAGCGCATCGGCGTCGCGCACATCGGCGGGATAGATGGAGACGGGGTGACCGGGGTGCGACTGCCGGAAGCCGGCAAGGGCCTCGCCGCGGCGCGCGACGAGCCCGAGGATGGCGCCCTGCCGCGCGTATTCGGCTGCGAGCGCGGCGCCAATGCCGCTCGACGCGCCGGTGATGAAGACCTTCTGTGGCGCGTCTTGCATGGCGCTGTTCCTCACATCTTCTTCGCGCGGATCTGCGAGATGATGTAGTCCATCACCTGGGCCGTGCCCGGCAGTGCCTTGTCTTCCGGACCCTGGACCATGGCCGGGCCGGTCTCGTACTTGCCCTGGATCGCAATGGTCGGCACGCCGTCGATCTTGTAGGCATCGAGCAGGGCCTTGTCGCGCTGCAGCGCGCTCTGCGTCGAGAACGAGTTGTACGCTTCCATGTACTTCTTCGCGTCCACGCCTTGCGTGGCGAGGAACTTCGCCTGGTCCTCCGGCGTGAGCAGGTAGTTCTTGTTTACGTGGATTTCGTGGAACACGACCGGCGTGAGCTTCTGCGCGAGGCCGAGCGCGTCGAGCGCGTAGTACATCTTCGAGTGCGGGATGAAATCGTCGCGGAACGCCACCGGCACGCGCTTGAACACGACGTCCGGGCCCTGCTTCTTGATCCACGCTTCGAGATACGGGTCGAACGCGTTGCAGTGCGGGCAGCCGTACCAGAAGAACTCGATCACTTCGATCTTGCCTGCGGGCACGTCGAGCGCCTGGGGAGCCTTCAGGACCGTGTAGTCCTTGCCGGCCACGGGTGCCGCGGCCGAGGCGTGGGCCACGCCGGCGATCAGCGAAAGCGAGAGAAAAAGCGTACCGAGAAGTCGTTTCATGGCGTTGGAATCCACTGTTCTTGGACCGGCGGCGGCCGGTTGTCTGCCGCAGGACGCCGTTGGCGCGAACCAGGCGCGTGCGGGTGCTGCGCGGGTATTGCTTGTTGATGGACGCCGCGCCGCGCGCCGCGGCCAGGCCTCACGCGAACGCCGCGCTGCTGCGGCTTCGGCGGGCGGGCGCGCGGTGCGCGGCGCGGACGGCGATTACTGCTTCGTGAAGCGGATGACGGCCGTATCGATACCGGCGTCGGACAGGCGCTGACGCGTCGAGTTCATATCGTCGAACTTCGTGAACGGACCGATGCGCACGCGGTAGTACGTCACGCCGCCGGCGTCGCGCTGCGTCACCTTCGACTCGAAGCCCTGGAACGCGAGGCGCGCACGCTGCTGCTCGGCGTCGCCCGACGTCTTGTACGCGCCCACCTGCAGGAAATAGCCGGTGTTGGCGTCGCCCGGGGCGGGCGCGGCGCTGCCGGGCTTGGCGCCCGGGGGCGTCGGCACCGCGTTGGCGGGCTTCTGCGGCTGGTTGTTCGCGAGGATCTGCGCCGGGTTGCTCGTGGAGTTGCTGGCCGACTGCGGCTTCTTCGCGATCGCCGTACCGCTCGTGACGTTTTCACCCGTCGACGGCTGCGGCGCGACCGCCACGCCGTTGTTGGCGGCGTTGCTGTTCGAACCCGAGGGCGGCACTTCCACGATCTGCGGCTCTTCGAGCATGCCCGAGGACTGCGACTGGTTCGTGGTCTGGCCCGGCGCCGTGTTGGGCGGCGTGCTTTGGGCGGCCTGCGGCACCGGCTGGCCCGGCGACTTGCCCTGCAGCGCGCGGTTCGGGTCGACCTGCTCGTTGTTCTGGCCGACGTCGGACGCGGCCGGCGGCGCGACCTTCGAGACGAACGGCGTGGGCGCGCGCGTGATGTACAGCGCCACCACCACCGCGATCGCAAGGCCGACGATCAGGCCCAGCACGATGCCGAGAAAGGTTCCCCCGGACTGCTTCGACTGCTGTTTTGTAGTGCGGCGCGGTTTTGCCATCGTCTGAATCACCTGCAAACAAGAGAATCCTGGAATGGCCGTCCGCGCGAGGCGGCGGCCCCAAACAAGCTGCTGCGCGCGGGTCTCGCGCGTCTCGTTACATGCGCTCCGGCGCGGACACGCCGATCACGGCGAGGCCGTTCGCGAGCACCCGGCGCGTGGCCGCGAGGAGGGCGACGCGGGCGTCGCGTTCGGCGACGTCATCGACGAGAACGCGTTCGGCATTGTAGAACGAGTGAAACTCAGCGGCGAGTTCGCGCAGGTAGAACGCCACCGCGTGCGGCGCGAGTTCGCTGGCCGCATGCGTGAGCATGTCGGGGAATTCGCCGAGTTTCGCGATGAGCGCGAGCGCGCGCTCGCTCGCAAGCGGCGCGAGATCGACCTTGGGCAGCGCGGCCGGATCGCCGCCGAATTTGCCCTGCCAGTCGCCGAGAATCGACGAGATGCGCGCATGCGCGTACTGCACGTAGTACACCGGGTTCTCGTCGTTTTCCTTCAGCGCGAGGTCGATGTCGAACACGAATTCGGTGTCGGCCTTGCGCGAGATGAGGAAAAAGCGCACGGCGTCGCGGCCGCGGCGGATGGTCGCCTCGTCGAGCAGGTCGGGCGAGACTTCGCTGCCCGGGTTCGCGCCGCCCGACCATTCGATCAGGTCGCGCACCGTCACGTAGCTGCCCGCGCGCTTGGAGATCTTCACCTCCTGGCCGTCACGCATCACCGTGACCATCTTGTGCAGCACGTAGTCGGGATAGCCCTTCGGAATGCCGATGCCGAGCGCCTGCAGGCCCGCGCGCACGCGCGCGATGGTGCCGTGGTGATCGGAGCCCTGGATGTTGATGACCTTCGTGAAGCCGCGCTCCCACTTGGTGACGTGGTAGGCCACGTCGGGCAGGAAGTAGGTGTAGGTGCCGTCGGACTTGCGCATCACGCGGTCCTTGTCGTCGCCGTAGTCGGTGGTCTTGAGCCACAGCGCGCCTTCCTGCTCGTAGGTCTGGCCCGACGCGACCAGCGCCTCGACGGTCTTCTCGACGCGGCCTTCGGTGTACAGCGACGACTCGAGGTAGTAGCGGTCGAACTTCACGCCGAACGCCTGCAGGTCGAGATCCTGCTCGTGGCGCAGATAGGCCACGGCGAAGCGGCGGATCGCTTCGAGGTTCTCGGGGTCCTTCTCGCCCGTGACGGGCTCGCCGTCCTTGGCCGCGACCGTTTCGCCCGCGAGGTAGTCGCGCGCGATGTCGGCGATGTATTCGCCGTTGTAGGCCGCCTCGGGCCATTCGGCGTCGCCGGGCTTGAAGCCGCGCGCGCGCGCCTGGGTGGAGACGGCGAGGTTGCCGATCTGGACGCCCGCGTCGTTGTAGTAGAACTCGCGGTGCACGTCATAGCCCTGCGAGCCGAGCACGTTCGAGATGGCGTCGCCGAGCGCGGCCTGGCGGCCGTGGCCCACGTGCAGCGGGCCCGTGGGGTTGGCCGAGACGAACTCGACGAGCACGCGTTTGCCGGCTTCGCGCTGCGAGCGGCCGAATGCCTCGCCCTGCTCGAACACGGCGCCGATCACGGCACGCTTGGCGCTGGCGGTCAGACGCAGGTTGATGAAGCCGGGGCCGGCCACTTCGGCCGCCTCGACGAGACCTGCGGCCTCGGGCTGGGCGAGCACGGCGTCGACGATCTGCTGGGCGAGCTGGCGCGGATTCGCGCGCATGGGCTTGGCGAGCTGCATCGCGACGTTGCAGGCGACGTCGCCGTGGGCGGCGACCTTCGGGCGCTCGAGCGTGATCGCGGGCACGACGAGTGCGGCTTCGCTCGCGCCTTCGGTGGCCTTCGCCACCTGGGCTACGGCTTGCGCGAGCAGGGTCTCCAGGGTGTGTTTCTGTGCGGGCAGCATGCTGGTTGCAAGTCCTGTGCGGGTAATGGGATGCGGGGCCGGCGCCTGGGGGCGTCACCGGGGGCATGGCCCCTGGTTTGCCGGCGCCGACCGCCGGATACGGGTGAGGGCGCCAGCCTCGCGGCGGGCCACCTGCCATGCGCCAATGCACGGGGGGCCTCGTTGCGGCAGGCGGCGTGGCGGCGTACCTGACGCCAGAACGACCGGGCGCCGCGCCCTGCGGGTAATTCCGTCCTGACGGATTTTAGCAGGTGCTAATATGTGAAATGAGGTAGCGCGACAGGGACCGCCTTGGCCCATCTGGCTTCGCAGGCCGGAACGTCACGCGCAAATCCAAAAAATCATAAAGGGAACAGACATGCTGGTTACTTTTAAATGCCATGCGGCGCCTGATGTCATGATGCTGGAGAACCTCGCGCAATACCTTCTCGGCATCATCGGCAAGCGGCTCGGCCCGCACGGCGTGATTACCCACGACGAACTCGACGCCGCCATAGCCAAGCTCGAAGCGGCCATCGTCACGGACAAGAAAGAGCGCCACGAGCAGGAGGGTCACTATCACGAAGGCGAGGACGGCCACTTGCATCACGAACTGCCGGTCGGCCTCGCGCAACGCGCTTTTCCGTTCCTCGATATGCTGCGCGCCGCGAAGAAGGAAGACAACGACGTTCTGTGGGGCATTTGAGGTCCGTGCTTGAGGCCAGTGTTTGACGGCCTTGCGTGACGTGACCGGGCGGCGAGCGCGGGATCGTGCCCGGCTGCCCGCCGATTCGACGTTCCAAAAGCAAAGAGCCCGCAATATCGCGGGCTCTTTGCTTTTGTTCACCGTCGGCTCACCTTACTGGCTGGCGGCCGCCGGTTCGGCAGCGGAAGCCTCCGGCTTCATCTTCTTTTTCTTCGGCTTCTTCACGTGCTTTTCGGTGGGCGCCGAATACGACGTCGCCGGGCTCGCCTGCTCCGGCGCGGCCGGCTGGGCGAACGACGGCTGCGCAAGCGCCGCGACGCCGAAGGCGGTCAACATCAACATCAGCTTCTTCATACGATTTCTCCGTCGAGGTTGCTTCGATTTTGCGTTTTAAGGATTTGCTGATGATCGAGCCGGCGCGGCGTTGCCGCATGGGGCCGGGTGTCATGCAGTTGATACCGGGTCTTGCCGGGCCATCTTACAAAGCCGAAAAATCGCGCGCGCGTAATCTTCACCTTGCCGGATGGCGTATGTCGGGCGGCGACAACAGGGGTAGCGCGATGAGGGAAAGCGCGCCGCCCGCGGCGGCGCGCCGTGCGGCCTAGAGCTGCGGCGCGAGCGCGCGGCGGGCGTCTTCGTCGGAGAGCGACATACGCTTTGCATAGTCGGCGAGCTGGTCCTGGCCGATCTTGCCCACCGAGAAATAGGTGCTGTCCGGGTGCGCGAGATAGAAGCCCGACACGCTCGCGGCCGGCAGCATGGCGAGCGATTCCGTCACGCTCATGCCCACCTCGCCCGCCTGCAGGAACTCGAACATGTCGCGCTTCACGAGGTGATCGGGGCAGGCCGGGTAGCCAGGAGCGGGGCGAATGCCGGCGTACTTTTCGGCGATCAGTGCGTCGTTGTCGAGCGCTTCGCTAGCCGCATAGCCCCACAGGTCGCGGCGCACGCGTGCGTGCAGCGCTTCGGCGAACGCTTCCGCGAAGCGGTCCGCGAGCGCCTTGAGCATGATCGCGCTGTAGTCGTCGTGGTCCTTCTCGAACTGCGCTTCCTTGACGTCCACGCCAATGCCCGCCGTCACCGCGAACATGCCGATATAGTCGGCCACGCCCGAGTCCTTCGGCGCGATGAAGTCGGCGAGCGACCGGTTCGGCCGCATCACGCCGTCCACCACCGGACGCACCGACTGCTGGCGCAGGTTGCGCCACGTGAGCGCGACTTCGCTGCGCGAATCGTCGGTGTAGATCTCGATGTCGTCGTCGTTCACCGTGTTCGCGGGCAGCAGCGCGATCACGCCGTTGGCCTGCAGCCAGCGGCCCTGAATCACGCGCGCGAGCATCGACTTCGCGTCGGAAAACACGCGGCGCGCCGACTCGCCCACGATCTCGTCGTTGAGGATCTGCGGATAGGGGCCGGCGAGATCCCACGTCTGGAAGAACGGGCCCCAGTCGATGTAATGCGCGAGTTCGTTCAAGTCGAAGTTCTTGAACACGCGGCGGCCGATGAACTTCGGCTTCACGGGCTGGAAGTTCGCCCAGTCGATCTTCGTCTTGTTCGCGCGCGCTTCTTCGAGCGTCACGAGCGGCGTGGCCTTCTTGTTGGCGTGCTGGTCGCGAATGCGCTCGTAGTCGGCCTCGAGTTCGTCGAGGTACTTCGCTGCGCCTTCATCGGAAAGCAGGCTCGACGCCACCGAAACCGAACGCGACGCGTCCGGCACGTAGACGACCGGACCTTCGTAGTGCGGCGCGATCTTCACGGCCGTATGCACACGCGAGGTGGTCGCGCCGCCGATCAAGAGCGGAATCTTCTTGATGCGGAAGTAGTCGTCGCGCTGCATTTCGCTCGCGACGTAAGCCATTTCCTCGAGCGACGGCGTAATGAGCCCTGAGAGGCCGACGATATCCGCGCCTTCGACCTTGGCCTTCGCGAGGATCTCGTTGCACGGGACCATCACGCCCATGTTGACCACTTCGAAGTTATTGCACTGGAGCACCACCGACACGATGTTCTTGCCGATATCGTGCACGTCGCCCTTCACCGTCGCGATGACGATCTTGCCCTTCGCGCGCACATCGGCGCCCGACTCGGCGAGCAAACGCTTTTCTTCCTCGATGAACGGAATCAGGTGCGCCACGGCCTGCTTCATCACGCGCGCCGATTTCACCACCTGCGGCAGGAACATCTTGCCCTGGCCGAACAGGTCGCCGACGATGTTCATGCCGTCCATGAGCGGGCCTTCGATCACGTTGATCGGCCGGCCGCCGCCGCCCATGATCTTCTCGCGCGCTTCTTCGGTGTCCTCGACAATGAAATTCGTGATGCCGTGCACGAGTGCATGCGCAAGACGCTTTTCCACGGCCTGGTTGCGCCACTCGAGGTTCTCTTCCTTCTTCGCGGCGCCGGTCTTGAACTTGTCGGCGATTTCGAGCAGACGGTCGGTGCCGTCGGCGCGGCGGTTGAGCACCACGTCTTCCACGCGCTCGCGCAGCTCGGCGTCGAGGTCGGCGTACACGCCGAGCTGGCCCGCGTTGACGATGCCCATGTCCATGCCCGCCTGAATGGCGTGGTAGAGGAACACGGTGTGGATCGCCTCGCGCACCGGGTCATTGCCGCGGAACGAGAACGACACGTTCGACACGCCGCCGCTGATCTTCGCGTAGGGCAGGTTCTGCTTGATCCAGCGCGTGGCTTCGATGAAGTCCACCGCGTAGTTGTTGTGTTCCTCGATGCCCGTGGCCACCGCGAAGATGTTCGGGTCGAAGATGATGTCCTCGGGCGGGAAGCCCACTTCGTTCACGAGGATGTCGTATGAGCGCTTGCAGATCTCTGTCTTGCGCTGGAACGTATCGGCCTGGCCCTGCTCGTCGAACGCCATCACCACGCTCGCCGCGCCGTAGCGGCGAATCAACTTGGCGTGATGCACGAACTGCTCCTTGCCTTCCTTGAGCGAGATCGAGTTGACGATGGCCTTGCCCTGCACGCACTGCAGGCCCGCCTCGATCACGTCCCACTTCGACGAGTCGATCATGATCGGCACGCGCGCGATGTCGGGCTCGGAGGCGATGAGGTTCATGAAGCGCACCATCGCCGCCTTCGAGTCGAGCATGGCTTCGTCCATGTTGACGTCGATGACCTGCGCGCCGTTTTCGACCTGCTGGCGCGCCACCGCGAGCGCCTCGTCGAACTGGCCGTTGAGAATCATCCGCGCGAATGCCTTCGAGCCGGTCACGTTGGTGCGCTCGCCCACGTTGATGAACAGCGTGCCTTCGGTCACGTTGAAGGGCTCGAGGCCGGAAAGGCGCAGGGTATGGTCAGTCATGGCGTGGGACCGGATCGTAGGGTGTGGGAGCGGGACTCGGAAGCGGCGATCGAATGTGGCGTCAGGCGGCGTCGCGATACTGGCCGGGCCAGCGGCGCGGCTTGATCTCGGCGAGTGCCTTGGCGATGGCCGCGATGTGCTCGGGCGTCGTGCCGCAGCAGCCGCCCGCCACGTTCACGAGGCCGGCGCTCGCGAATTCCTTGAGCAGTGCCGAGGTGTCGGCGGGCGTTTCGTCGAAGCCCGTGTCGCTCATCGGGTTGGGCAGGCCCGCGTTCGGGTAGCACGAGACGTAGGTGTCGCAGAGCTTCGCGAGCTCGGCGATGTACGGGCGCATGAGCGCCGCGCCCAGCGCGCAGTTCAGGCCGAACGTGAGCGGCTTCGCGTGGCGCAGCGAGTTCCAGAACGCTTCGACGGTCTGGCCCGAGAGAATGCGGCCCGAGGCGTCGGTGACGGTGCCCGAGATCATGATCGGCAGATTCTCGCCCGTGTCTTCGAAGAGTTGGTCGAGCGCGAACAGCGCGGCCTTGGCGTTGAGCGTGTCGAAGATCGTCTCGACCAGGAAGAGGTCGCAGCCGCCGTCCATGAGCGCCTTCGCCTGCTCGTAGTACGCATGGCGCAGCTCTTCGAACGTCACGTTGCGCGCGCCCGGATCGTTCACGTCGGGCGAGATGCTCGCCGTTTTCGGCGTCGGCCCGATCGCGCCCGCGGCGAAGCGCGGCTTGTCCGGCGTGGAATACCTTTCGCATGCGGCGCGCGCGAGCTTTGCCGACTCGACGTTCATCTCGATGGCGAGATCGCCCATGCCGTAGTCGTCCTGGGCCACCGTGGTCGCGCCGAACGTGTTGGTCTCGATGATGTCCGCGCCCGCCGCGAGATACTGCTCGTGAATCTCGCTGATGATCTGCGGCTGCGTGAGCGAGAGCAGTTCGTTGTTGCCCTTGATATCGCGCGGGTAGTCCTTGAAGCGTTCGCCGCGGTAGGCGGCTTCGTCGAGCTTGTAGCGCTGGATCATCGTGCCCATCGCGCCGTCGAGGATCACGATGCGCGAGGCGAGCAGCGCGGGAAGCGCTGCGCCGCGCGTGTATTTGGCGTCCCCGGCGGGGCGCGAGGCAAGGGCTGCGGGCTGGTTCATGGATCGCGGGCGGGCGTGGTGCCGGTTGAACTGGGAAACCCCACATTGTAGCCGCTGCGGCAACCCGCCGCTGCGGGCGGCGTCGCGTGCCGGCAACCGCTGCGGCGCGCGCCGGACGGCCAAAAGAAAACCCCGCCCGGCAAGCCGAACGGGGTTTCGTGTGAAGGACGCTGCGCGTTGAGTGCCGCGGGGTGCGCTAGCGTCAGTGAAGCACGACGGGTTGCTGCATGAGGCTGTCGAACTGTCCGAGGAATTCGTCGACTTCGTCGAGCGACTGGTCTTCGTCCATCAGCTTTTGCACGTCTTCGCGAAAACGTGCCGCCATCACGCCGTCGATGAAGATCTCGCGGCGTGCGTTTTTGTCGACGATCTCGTAGCCGCCTGCGCGCATGGCACTGTGGCCGTCCTGCGGTGGGAACTCGACGACGCAATAGTTGGGACTGTTGTAGATCATTTGCATGGCGACACTCCTTTTTCCTGTGCTCCCTGACCTTCTCGGTCAATACATGGAGCGTTCGTTCTGGAATTCAAGGGGTGGGTCCCGCATCACCTCTTATGTGGACTGCTCTCCCTTTTTTACTTCACTTCTCAACTGCGTCTGCTGCCACTGCCATGATGCTTTTACTTCGAACTACTTAGACCAACTGCTTGAGAAACGTTTCTAGCAAAGCGGTGAAACGGTGCGACTCCTCTACCGGGGCCAGATGTGCGGCATCGAGCACCACGAAATGCGACCCTTCTATCGCTCTTGCAAGGGCCTGCGTCATGGCCATCGGCGTGCCGCTGTCGTGGCGGCCCGCGACTGCGAGCGTCGGCACGCGCAGTTGCGCGAGCCTCTTGTGCACGTCGAAATCGCGTAGCGCCTCGCAGGCCATCGCATAGCCTTCTGAAGGGGTCCGTAATAAAACGTCACAAATGCGCTCGACAGTCGGCGCATGCGCGTGCCGGAAGTCGGCGGTGAACCAGCGTGCCATCGTCGCGTCGACGAGCGCCCCGAGACCCTCGCTGCGTACTGTGGCGGCGCGATCGTTCCATGTTTCGCGTGCTTGTGGCGGCGTATGGCTCGCCGTGTCGCAAAGCGTGAGCGTCGTCACGCGTTCCGGATAATCGAGCGCGAACTGCTGCGCGATCATGCCGCCCATCGACATACCGACGAGATGCGCATGCTCGATGCCAGTGGCGTCGAAAAGCGCATCGAGGTCGGCGGCGAGATCTGCGAAGCCGAAGGGCTCGCTCGCGACGGCGCTCGCGCCGTGGCCGCGCACGTCATAGCGCAGCACGCTGTGGCGATGGCGGAAATGTCCGGCGAGCGTGTCCCACACGCCAAGGTCGCCGCCCAGTTGGTGAATGAACGCCAGCGCGGGCCCGCCGCTCCTGTCGTCGAAGACATAGTGCGTATCGATGCCGTTGACAGTCACTTGCATGGGTTCCTCCTTCGCCTTCCAGGCTGGGAGTCAAGCCGATTGCGAGGTACTGCATGCACGCGATGCTGGTAGAGCAATCCGCGCGCCTGGAGCGCGCAGACGATGCGCGATGCGATGTTCGTTAGCTTGTGTGTCGCGTCCCTGTTTGCTGCGCTGTTTATTGTGTCGTGCCGATCTTGTCCGTCTTGTGCAGCGTTGAATCGGTTTGTTCGTGCTGGTCCGTTTGTTGGTCCGTTCGCTGGTCCGTTGTCTGCGCGCCGTGTCGTGCTGCCGTGTTTCGTCTGCTTGTTCTTTGGCCCTTCGTGTTGCGCGCGATGCCTTGCGATCCTTGACGCATGGCTCGAGTCCAGTATGCGCTATTCCGCGAATTTGTGTTGCGAAGCGGGCTGTCCGGATCGCGCGCTGCGTGCGCTCGCGCGCTCAGGGATGCTCGGGCGCCGGGCCCGGCGAAGCGGGCGAGGGTTGTGCGTCGCCGGTGGACGGTGGCGGCGGTGCTTCGGCTGGCGTTTCTGTCTGCATATTGGCGGGAGGCGCCGGCTGCGCCGACGGTTGCGGTTCCGGTTGCGACGTAACGGGCGCAGAAGCCGGCGCCGCTTCCGGCGTTGCGGATTGTGCCGAGGTTGTGTCGGATGCGGCGCCGGGCGTCGTGGCGGTCGCGGCCGCTGCGGAGTCGGGCGCCGGCGCGGGCGCGTTCGATGCGTCCGGCACCGTGAGCGCGCCACGCCACACCAGTTCGAACTGGTTGCCATTCGGTTCGGTTTGCACGAGGCGCACGGGCAACCAGCCGAGCGACTGCGCGAGCCACACGTCGATGCGCCGCTTGTCGCCCTCGCGGCGCGGCAGACGCATGAAGTGGCGCGCCGTGACATAGCCATGATCCGTGCTCACGGTTTCGTCGCCGATCGTGGTGATGGGCCAGGTCTCGCCGCTGTCGTTGTCCGCGACATAGAACTCGCGCGTGACGCCGGGCTTGTACGCATCGGGGTCGCCGCGCACGAGGCTCGAGAGCTGCATCACCATGCTGAAGCGGTCCTGCGAGCCATCGGGCAGCGCAAGCGAATTGGGCGTGCGCGTGAAGACGATCTGCTTGTCGGTGCGGTTGAAAACCGTCACGTCCGAAGGACGATGGCCGCGCTTTTCGATGTACTGATCGGGCGCGAGGCCGAAGGCGTCCACGCGGCCCTTGCTCGTCCAGCTGAACTCGCCGACGAAGGGCAGGGGCACACGCACGACCATCTCGTAGCGTTGCCCGTCGCTCGACCAGTGGATCGTGCCGGGCTGATTGCGCACGCCGTTATAGAAGGTGTCGTACTGCAGTTCGCCCGATGGCGGCACCGAAAACTTCAGCCCATGCGAGGCCTGCGTGGCGGGTGCCGCAGGCTGCTTGCCGTTGCCCGGCGCAGTGCTTGCTGTCCCGCTGGTGCCGGCGGCGCTCACGCTGGCTGGCGATGCGGCTGCGGGCGCGGACGCCGCCTGCGTATCCGGCGGCGAGGCCGGCGCTTTGGGGTGCGGTTTGGGCGGCGTCACCGCGTGCAGCGTATGCGGCTCGGCGGGCTTGGGCGCCGGTTTGGGCGCGGTATGCGCGGGCGCCGCCGCGGGGCCCGCGGGCTTGGCCTCGCGCTCGATGCGCTCGGGTTTGAGCAGCGCCACTTGCACCGGCACGCGCACGTGCACGACAGGCGGCGGCGCGCCGTGATGCCGCTCGAACCATTCAGCCGCGAGCCAATGCAGCGCCGTGACCGCGACGAACACGCCGACCCAGCGCCACGCGCGCATGCGCTGCGGCGTGCGTGAGTCGGTGTCGAGGCGGCGTGCCTCGCGCGGGGCGGCGGGAGTGGACATCGGCGGTTCGTGGGTCGGTATCGCTCGTACGTTAATGTGACACAACCCGCCGGGTGCCTGCAGAAACGCAGACGCGCGCGAGCGGGGTCACATGTGTGCCGGCCCAGACATACAGCCCTCAGCGCGGCGTTGGACTGTACCCTAATTCGTACGACAGTTTTTCGGCGCATGCGCGCAGCGCGGTGTCCACGGCGCCGTTCCAGGCGATATCGAACGCGCCTTCGTGACCGAGCGCGATGAGCCCGAGCGCGAGTTCGCCGCTCGCGTCGAAGACAGGCGTGCAGAACGCGTGGATGGTCGGCAGCAACATGCCCTCCACGCGGGCTGCACCATGCTCGCGAACTTCTGCGAGCGCCAGTTCGAGCGCCTCGGCCGTACGCGGCGTCGAGCCATACGAGTAGTGCTGCGCGCCCGCGAGTTCGCGCTCGATCATCGGGGCGGTCTTGCTGCGCGGCAGGTAGGCGGCGAACAGCAGGCCCGTGGCGGAACTGAGCATCGGCATGACGTCGCCGAGCTTGAGCGACGCTTTCGCGGGGTGGCTCGACTCGAGCCAGTGCACGACGGTCGGCCCCTGGTTGCCCCATACGGCGATGCCCACGGTGATGTCGAGCGCGTCGCGCAATTCGGTGAGCGCGAGGCGCGCGAGCTTGACGCCGTCCACGCGCGCGAGGCGCGCGAGTCCGAGCTGCAACGCGAAGCCGCCCAGTTCGTAGCGCCCCGAGAGCGGGTCCTGCGCGACCACGCCGAGGCGCATGAAGCTCACGAGATAGCGGTGCGCCTTCGCCGGGCTCATGCCCGCGCGCTGCGCGAGGTCGCGCAGCATCATCGCGCGCGGCTCGCTGGTGAGCACTTCGAGCAGGCGAAAACCCACTTCGATCGACTGGATGCCCGAGCGCAGTTTTTCTTCGCCGGCTTCGGCGCCTTCCACGGCTTCGGCGGTGTCGAGGGTGTCGGCGAGATCGTCGGCGTTTGTGGCGTCAGGGGCGCTCGCGCGCGGCGAAGCGGATCGGACGGTTGGCGGCATGGCTGCGTTGTGGTGTTCAAACGTACGGCGACTGAGGGCATGTGGCGCGCCCGCTTGGGGCCCGCCGATTCACCATCGTAGAATACATTTCCCTTATCGTCACTCACGTCTGATTCCATGAAACTTGCCACGCTGAAGGACGGCACCCGCGACGGCCAGCTGATCGTCGTTTCCCGCGACCTGCGCAGCGCCGCCATCGCCGACGCGATCGCACCCACGCTGCAGCGCGTGCTCGACGACTGGCGCTTCTACGCGCCGCAGCTCGCCGAGCTGTACGACGCGCTCAACTACGGGCGCGCGCGCAACGCGTTCAGCTTCGACGCGCGCGACTGCATGGCGCCGCTGCCGCGTGCGTACCAATGGGCGGATGGCTCGTCGTACGTGAATCACGTCGAACTCGTGCGGCGCGCGCGCGGCGCCGAGATGCCCGCCGAATTCTGGACCGACCCGCTCATGTACCAGGGCGGCAGCGACGACTTCATCGGGCCGTGCGACGACATCGTGTGCGCGTCCGAGGCGTTCGGCATCGACTTCGAGGCCGAAGTGGCCGTCGTGACCGGCGACGTGCCGATGGGCGCGAGCCCCGACGAAGCGCTGCGGGCCGTGCGCCTTGTCACGCTCGTCAACGACGTCTCGCTGCGCAATCTCATTCCCGCGGAACTCGCGAAGGGCTTCGGCTTTTTCCAGAGCAAGCCGGCCAGCGCATTCGCGCCAGTGATGGTCACGCCTGACGAGCTCGGCGAGCACTGGCGCGAAGGGCGCGTGCACCTGCCGCTCATCGTGCACTGGAACGGCAGGAAGGTCGGCCAGCCCGATGCCGGCACGGACATGGTGTTCCACTTCGGCCAGCTGATCGCGCACGCCGCGAAAACACGCAATCTGCGCGCGGGCGCCATCGTGGGTTCGGGCACGGTCTCGAACAAGGACGCCAGGCGCGGCTACTGCTGCATTGCCGAGAAGCGCTGCCTCGAAATGATCGAAAGCGGACAGGCGAGCACCGAGTTCATGAAGTTCGGCGACAGCGTGAAGATCGAGATGCTCGACGAAGCGGGCAAGTCGATTTTCGGCGCGATCGATCAGGCTGTGGCGTCGCTGCACGGCGAGCATTGACACGCAAACGCTGAAGGGTTTCGCCGGATGCCGCGCGCCACGCGTGCGGCTACACTGGCGAACGCCCTTTTTCTTCGAGCGCATCGGGCAGACCAGTCAACGTACGAGCCGTAGAAGCACGCAGCATCCGAACGCAAAACGAAAAGGAGACACCGTGAACGCTTCTCGCCCCAGCCGTCTTGCTGTACGCATCGCCCTGCTTCTTTCTGTCTGTGCGCCCACGCTCGCGCTCGCGCAGGTCAAGATCGGCCTCGTGCTTTCGCTCACGGGCCCAGCCGCCTCGCTCGGCATTCCCGCGCGCGACACCGCCGCGATGTTCCCCACCGAGATCGCGGGCCAGAAAGTTCAGTACATCGTGCTCGACGACGCCTCCGACACGACCCAGGCCGTGCAGGACACCAAGAAGCTCATCGACGAGCAGCATGTCGACGCGATCATCGGCTCGTCGATCACACCCAATTCGCTCGCGATGCTCGACGTGATCGCGCAAGGCGAGACGCCCACGATCTCGCTCGCATCGTCGGCGAAGATCATCGAGCCCGTCGACGACAAGCGCCACTGGATGTTCAAGACGCCGCAAACCGACGCGATGATGGCCGGCGCGATCATGGATCACGCAGCCGCGCACAACGTGAAGACGCTTGCCTATATCGGCCAGGCCGACGCGCTCGGCGAGACCTTCTATGCCGAGATCGCGAAGGTCGCGCAGCAACACGACATCAAGCTCGTCGCGAACGAGCGCTTCAATCGCACCGATCCGGGCGTGACGGGGCAGGTGCTCAAGATCGTCGCGGCGCACCCCGATGCCGTCGTGGTGGGCGCGGCCGGCACGCCCGCCGCGCTGCCGCCCAAGGCGCTCAGGGAGCGCGGCTACAAGGGCGTCGTCTATCACAACCACGGCGTGGGCAACCGCGACTTCCTGCGCGTGTGCGGCGCCGACTGCAACGGCACCTTCCTGCCCGCAAGCCCGGTGCTCGTGGCCGCGCAACTGCCCGAGGACCAGCCTGGCCGGCGCCACGCGCTCGACTATATTTCGCGTTATGAAGCACGCAACGGCGCGGGTACCGTGTCGGCGTTCGGCGCATATACATGGGACGCGGGACTCCTGCTGCAGAACGCGATACCCGTTGCGCTCAAGTCGGCTGCGCCCGGCACGCCCGCGTTTCGCCACGCGCTGCGCGACGCACTCGAAGCGACGCACGGCCAGCATGACACCAATGGCGTCGTCAACATGAGCGCCACCGATCACCTCGGCCTCGACGCGCGAGCACGCGTGATGGTCGAGATCCGCGATGGCAAGTGGGCATACCAGCCGCATTGACGAGCCGCACTGCCAGCGTATTTACGTAATCAGCAATCCGAAGCAAAGGAGGTCCGCCCATGAACGATCCTTTTTACGCCCGCTATCACGCGCTGCGCGTGCGGCGGCACGAGCACGGCATCGTCGAGATCGTGATGAGCGGCGAGGGCACGAACAAGAGCAGTCTCGCGACCGCCGACGCCAACATGCACCGCGAACTCGCCGAGATCTGGCGCGACGTGGACCGCGATCCCGACGCGCGCGTCGCGGTAATTCGCGGCGAGGGCAAGGGCTTTTCGGCGGGCGGCGACCTGCAGCTCGTCGAGGACATGGCCACGCATTTCGACGTGCGCGCACGCGTGTGGCGCGAGGCGCGCGACCTCGTCTACAACGTGATCAACTGCGGCAAGCCGATCGTCTCGGCCATGCACGGTCCGGCGGTGGGCGCGGGGCTCGTCGCGGGACTGCTGGCCGACATTTCCATTGCCACCAAAACGGCACGCATCATCGATGGCCATACGCGCCTGGGCGTCGCGGCGGGGGACCACGCGGCGATCGTGTGGCCGCTGTTGTGCGGCATGGCGAAGGCGAAGTACTACCTGCTGCTGTGCGAGCCGGTGAGCGGCGAGGAGGCGGAGCGCATCGGCCTCGTCTCGCTCGCCGTGGACGAGAACGACTTGCTGCCGAAGGCGTTCGAAGTGGCCAAGCGCCTCGCCAACGGTTCGCAAACCGCGTTGCGCTGGACCAAGTACGCGCTCAACAACTGGCTGCGCATGGCGGGGCCGAACTTCGACACGTCGCTCGCGCTCGAATTCATGGGCTTCGCGGGGCCCGACGTGCGCGAAGGCGTGCAGTCGCTGCGCGAGCGGCGCGCGCCGGAGTTTCCGGGCGGCGATCCATTCTGACGCGCGCTTTGTGCCGATTTCTGCTTTTACGCGCGCTATCATCGAAGAGATCGTTTCGTGCCGCCCACGCGCGCGCATTTGACCACCTATCTATGCGAGGGAGTACCGCATGACCGACTCAGCAGGCACCATGCCGCCTTTCCCGGGTTTTCCAGGCTTTCCGCCCGCCGAAATGCTCGACCAGATGTGGGGGATGATGCGCCTCACGCCGTTCGGCGGCGCGTTTCCGGGCGGCGAACCGGGCGTGGCGCAAGCCTTTGGCCCGCCGCTTTCGATGATGACAGACATGATGACGCCGCTCACCAGCATCGAGGAGCTCGACAAGCGCATTACCGATCTGCGCGCCGTCGAGCAGTGGCTCAAGCTCAATCTCGGCATGTTGCAGTCCGCCATCCAGGCGCTCGAGGTACAGCGCGCCACGCTCACCACGCTGCGTGCGTTCGGCGCGTTCGCGCAGGCGCAGATGACCCCGACGCACGCCGAATCCGAAGCGCCGAGAGCGGGCGCCGCACGCGAGCGGGCCGCCGAGCCGGAGGCCGCGAACGCAGGCGCTGCGTCCGAGGGTGCGGCTGCCGCGCCGCCGGGTTTTGACGCCGGTTCGTGGTGGAATCTCGTGCAGGCGCAGTTCAACCAGCTCGCGCAATTCGCGATGGCGCAGCCCGCGGCCGCGGCGCAGGCCGCGCAAGCGGCCGCCGAAGCGGTGAACGAGGCGCAGGCGAAGACCGAAGCCGCCACGGCCAAACGCAGCAGCACCGCCAAGCGGAGCAGCAACACCGGCAACGCGAGCAACGGCAATGGCAATGGCAATGGCAACAGCGGCGGCGGCGCGGGCCGCAGCGCGCCGCGCGGCGCGAAGAAGGCGCCGGCGCAGCCGGAATAAGGCGCGCCGCGTCACGTCACGAAGAACCGTCCCGCGGGACGCAACAGCAAGGCAACAGAAGGCCAACCGCGGGACAAAAGCTGAACAACAACGGGGAGCGTCGGCATCATGCGGCTTGCGCTCGTGATGATGGGCGGTGGCGCGCGCGCGGCCTACCAGGCCGGCGCCTTGCGCGCGCTTGCGGAGCTGGCCAGCCAGACCGAGCCGGCGCGCCGCGCCATGCCCTTCACGGTGATCTGCGGCACCTCGGCGGGCGCGATCAATGCCACCTCGATCGCGAGCCACGCCGACCAGTTCGCGCACGGCGCCGCGCGCCTCGTCGACGTCTGGTCGGACATGCGCGCCAGCCAGATCTATCGCACCGACTGGCCCGGCGTCGCGGCCGCGGGCGCGCGCTGGCTCGCCGCGCTCGCGTTCGGCTGGGCTGCATCGAGCGTGGGCGCGCACGCCGCGCCGCGCACCTTGTTCGACAGCACGCCGCTCGCGCGGATGCTCCCGCACGCGCTCAATTTCCATCGCATCGAGCAAATGCTCGACGAGCGGCTGCTCTACGCCCTCGCCGTCACGGCGCTCAGCTATTCGTCGGGGCGGCACGTCACGTTCTACCAGGCGTGCGAGCCGATCAGCGCGTGGCGGCGCGCGCAACGCACCGCGCGCATGGTCGCACTCACGCCCGCGCATCTGCTCGCTTCGGCGGCGATTCCGTTCGTGTTCCCGGCCGTGCGTCTCGAGCTCGACGGCCGTCACGAATATTTCGGCGACGGCTCGGTGCGGCAGATCGCGCCGCTCTCGCCGGCCATCCACTTCGGCGCGCAGCGCATCGTCGTGCTGGGCGCCGCGGCGCCCACGCCGGAAGTGCCCGCGGCGCGCCCCGACATCGACCGCTATCCGACACTCGCGCAGATCGGCCAGCAGGTGCTCGCGAGCGTGTTCCTCGACTCGCTTGGCGCCGATATCGAGCGCATCGAGCACGTGAATCGCATGGTGCTGCAACTGCCGCACACGGTGGAGCCGGAAAGCGGCTGGCGCCATGTCGAGGTGCTCGCGATCGCGCCGAGCGAGCGCATCGAGCTGATCGCCGCGCGCCATTTGCAGCAGTTGCCGCGCTCGGTGCGCATGCTGCTGGGCGCGATGGGCGGCAACCGCGCTTCGGGCGCGGCATTCGCGAGCTATCTGCTGTTCGAGCGTGAATTCACGCGTGAGTTGATCGAGCTGGGTTACCGCGACACGCTCGCGCAAAGCGATGTTCTTTTGACTTGGCTCAAAGCTCCGACAGACGGCGCGAGCAACGATTTTGGGGCGCGGCGGAACTGAAACACCGGCATGCTATTATTGTGTAAGGTTTTTCTGGTTATTTGTGGGAGTTGCGGGCGGCGTTGCGGCGCTTCGCCGCGCAGGTTCCACGGCCTTGACGGGCGGGATGTTTGCCCATTGAAAAATCAGCCAGCGAGGCGTGTCAAAAGGACGTCGACGTGGGGTGCTAGAGTGCGGCATTGTGTCGCATAGGCCCGCGGCGATGGCTTGCACGCCTCGCGGGTATCGGTGGTGATCAGCGGTATCAGGCGGCCGGGTTCGAGGAACGGAGCAGCTACCCAGAATCCACGACGGCGCCTTCATTCCGGTTGGCTGGATTGTCGTGGGGCAACGCGTGTTGCGTTCGCCGGTCTGCGATTGCGTCCAGAGGGCCGGATACCGCGTAAAATTAAATGCTTTTTGCCTGCGCGGCCGCGTTGTATGCGGGCACGCGGCACGCTACGAATTCGTCATGCGCGCGTTTTGCGCAGATCAGGGGCGGGACTATGAACACGATGCTTTATCCGGAACTTTACAAATCGCTCGAATCGGTCCGATGGGACATGGAAAAGGACATTCCCTGGGACAAGTTCGATGCGTCGCTCCTTACCGATGAGCAGGCCGCGACCATCAAGATGAACGCGATCACCGAATGGTCGGCGCTGCCGGCCACGGAAATGTTTCTGCGCGACAACCATCACGACAGCGACTTTTCGGCGTTCATGAGCGTGTGGTTCTTCGAGGAGCAAAAGCATTCGCTCGTGCTCATGGAATACCTGCGCCGCTTCAAGCCGGAAATGGTGCCGTCCGAAGAAGAACTGCACGCCGTGCGCTTCGAGTTCGATCCGGCGCCGCCGCTCGAAACGCTCATGCTGCACTTCTGCGGCGAAATCCGCCTGAACCACTGGTATCGCCGTGCTGCCGAATGGCACACGGAGCCGGTCATCAAGGCCATCTACGAAACGATTTCGCGCGACGAAGCGCGCCACGGCGGCGCTTATCTGCGTTACATGAAGAAGGCGCTCAACAATTTCGGCGACGTCGCGCGCGCGGCGTTCGCGAAGATCGGCGTGCTGATGGCTTCGGCGCGCCGCACCGAAAAGCCGCTGCACCCCACGAACCTGCACGTGAACCAGGCGCTGTTCCCGCGCGACACCGTGCAGTCGCGCCTGCCCGACCCGGAATGGCTCGAGCGCTGGCTCGACGAGCAAATCCGCTTCGACGACGGCTGGGAAAAGAAGGTGATCGAGCGCATTCTGCACAACCTGTCGATCCTGTTCGAGCGCACGTTCACCACGGCACAGGAGCTGAACCGCTATCGCAAGGAAGTGGTGCAGCGCCTGCAGGCCGAGCAAGGCACGCAACAGCCGGCCTGACGCGCCGGGACATCTCGCGTGCGTGCCTTGGTGGCGCGCCGCGACCGGGACGGCCCGAAGCGCTTCTCGCGTGACGGGCCGTTTTCATTGGCGCGCGTCTGAACGGCTTGCCCCATGCGGTTTGACCCATGCGGCTTGCCCGATGCGATCCGCGCCTATTTTTTATCCGAGCCTCATTCCATGCCCGCTACCTTCGAACGCAAGATCATGACCCGCGAGGCGCTCGCGCAACTGCGCGCCTCGCTGCCCGGCCCTGTGGTGTTCACCAATGGCGTCTTCGACATCCTGCACCGCGGACACGTCACCTATCTCGCCGATGCGAAGGCGCTGGGCGCCACGCTGATCGTCGGCGTGAATAGCGACGCTTCGGTGAAGATGCTCGGCAAGGGCGACGACCGCCCCATCAACAACGAGAACGACCGCATGGTGCTGCTGGCGGCGCTGGAGAGCGTGGACTGGGTCGTGCAGTTCGGCGAGCAGACGCCCGTCGAGCTGATCGGGGCCTTGCGCCCCGATATTCTCGTGAAGGGCGGCGACTACGACATGGACGCGCTGCCGGAGTCGGCGTTGGTGCGCGGCTGGGGCGGGCGGGCGCTCGCGATCGCCTTCGAGCACGACCGCTCCACGACGAAGCTGCTGCAGAAAGTGCGCGCGCAGGAAGGATCGAAGTAAGTACTGGCGTCCGTCCGCACCGTGCGGCGGACGATGCAAAACCGGCCGCAGGCCGGGCCGCCCAACGCAAGGCTTGGGCGTGCCCGGCCTCCGGCCGGTTGCGTTTTTGCAGCGCCGCTTACTGCGTGAGGGTCGACGCCTGCACCGACGGATCCGCCACCGGGCCGCCGACGGTCGGCACATCGGCCGATTCGGACGGCCGGATCGCCTTCACCACCAGCCGCTCGGGGTGGATCTGCCGATTCAGGTGCTGGGTTTCGCGCGTACCCGACGAGGGCGTCGGGCCGAACACGCCGCCAATGGCCGCAAAGGCCAGCCCGTTGGCGAGAATCAGAATGGCGATCAGCCAGCGCAGCATCGTGTGAAGCTCCTTCGAAATCGTTCGTTCAGTTTCAGGGCCAGATGTGGGCGGCGCGTGGGGCGCGCGTCTCAGGAGTGTGCCGCGATGAGCGCGAGGCCCGACAGCACCAGTGCATCGTGGCGAGTATGCGGCACCTTGAGCGCCGCTGTCACTTCGGCCGCCGCGCCGCCGCTCACCACGAGCCGCACCGGCATTCTCCACGCATCCTGCAGATCGGCCCAGGCGCGCTCGATGAGCGCGGCCTGCGCGAGCGCACAGCCCGCCGAGATCGAGCTTCGCGTGTCGGTGGCGAAGGCGATGCCGGGGTGAGCAGCATTCGCCATGCCGCCGGCGACCACGGGCAGTTGCGCGGTGTGCTCGCCGAGCGAGCGCATCATGAGCGTGAAACCCGGCGCGATCATGCCGCCGACGAACGTGCCGTCGGCGCGCAGCGCTTCAAGCGTGGTGGCCGTGCCGAATGTCGCGATCAGGAGCGGCTCGTCCGGATACGCGGCGTGCGCGCCGATCATGCCGGCCCAGCGGTCGCTGCCGAGCGCGTCGGGCGTGGCATAGCTGTTCGTCACGCCGCACTGCTGCGCGCAGGCCCGCACCACGATGCGCGAGAGACCGGGCCAGTGCGCCTCCACCAGCGCGTCGAGGCGTTCGCCGACCGCCGCGCCCGCGACGTTCGAGATCCACGCGCCGCTGGGCCGGGGCAGCGTCGCCCAGTCTTCGCTTCCGGTTTGGCGTGCGGCCTTGGTGGATTGCGCATCGTCGTCGCGCACGTGATCCATCGTTCCCGCGTGCAGGCGCGACCCGTCTGGCGCGACGAGCGCCCATTTGATCCGGCTGTTGCCTGCGTCGATCAGGAGGAAGGGGCCGCGGCTCATGCACCGCTGTCCGCGAGCCGCAGCGACACGTCGCCGGCCGTGACGGTCTCGCGCCCGTTCGGCGTATCGAGGAGCAACTGGCCGCGCTCGTCCACGCCGGCCGCCGTGCCGCGCAGCAGCTCCTTGCCTTGCTCGTAGATGGCGACCTCGCGGCCTGCATACGCGTGGCACGCGTTCCAGCGCGCCTGGAAGGGCGCAAAGCCCGCCGTGCCGAAGCGTTGCAGCGCGGCTTCGAGCGCGTTGAGTTCGGCGGCGAGCGTGTCGGTGAGGTTGGCGTTCGGCCACGCGCGCGACAGCGCCGTGGGCGTCGTGCCGGGCACGACCGCCGCGCTGCCGCCGGCGGCGTTGAGCGCCTCGACGCTGGCGGCGAGCGCATCTTCGCCGCGCACGTTCGTACCGATGCCGATCACGACCGCCGTGGCGTCGGCGGTGGCCCAGGCGGTTTCCACGAGGATGCCCACCAGCTTGTCGCCTTCGAGCAGCACGTCATTGGGCCACTTGAGCGCGATTTGTCCGGGCGCGGTCACGGGCAGCGTGCGCAGGCCGTCCACCAGCGCCGAGCCGACTGCGAGGCTCAAGCCCGCGAGCCCTTCGATCGGGCGCGGCAGCACGCAGCCGATCGAGAACAGCAGCGCGTCGCCGGGCTGCGCGACCCAGGTGCGGCCGCGCCGGCCGCGGCCGGCCGTCTGCAGATAGGCCACGCGCACGATCGGGCGTGCGAGCGCGTCGCGCTGTTGCGGCAGCGCCTTCAGGCGCGCCATGAGGTCGGCGTTGGTCGAGCCGGTTTCCTCGACGATCTCGATGGGCCAGTCGTGTGCGGCCGGGCCGAACAACGTGATCGCGCGGTTGCGGTCGATGCGCCAGTCGCCGGCGCTCGGAGTCTCGGGGGTGGGGGGCGTCGCGTTCATGTCTCATATTGTAGTGGCTGGGGCGCGGGTAGCAGCCCGCAACGCTGGTTTCGACCCGAAATGTGGGCAATCCACATGCCACCCACAGGCAGCCCACAGGTTATCCACGGAATCGTCCACAGGGTCGAAGGTGGTAATCGCCCCGCCGGTTCCCCTGCAATTTGCCTAATCTTTGGGCAATTCACAGGCCGCCCACAGGCGGTCCACAAGTTATCCAGAGAGTTGCCCACAGTTCGCCTCGTGTCTGAAAGCCAACCGTGCGCTTTCGGACCGACGAAACGGGGCGCGTTCGCTACAATGTTTGCTCACCCCGTCCGTCGAGTGCTTACCCTTGAATCAAGACACGCCGCCCGGCCTTGAAGTCTCGGCCGGCACCCACGGAAAGACCGTGCGCCTGTCTGGCCAGTGGACAGCGCTCGCGCTCGCGCGCGACCGCGATCAGGGCGGCGCCGCGCGCCGTCTGCGTGCGCTCGCCGAAGAGCGCATCGGCGAATGGGACCTCTCGGGCGTGGAGCGCATGGACCACGTAGGCGGCCAGGCGCTCTGGCGCGTCTGGGGCCACAAGCTGCCCACCGACCTCGTCGACCTCACGCAGACGCAGCGCGACATCTTCGAGCGCATCGCGCTGCTCGACTCCGTGCGCGAACCGGCGGAGCGCATCGTGCGCATCGATCCGGTCACGCAGCTCGGCCTCGCGATCTTCTCGTTCTTCGACCACCTGTATGGCGGCATCGCGATGTTCGGGCGCGTGATCCTCGATCTGCTGCTCGTGTTGCGCAAGCCCAAGGTCACGCCGTGGATCGAGATTTCGGCGAACATCTACAACGCCGGCGCGCGCGCGCTGCCGATCACGGCACTCGTCGCGTTTCTGATCGGCATCGTGCTGTCGTACCTCTCGGCGCAGCAATTGCGCCTGTTCGGCGCGAACCAGTTCATCGTCAATATCCTCGGCCTCGCGGTGATCCGCGAACTCGGGCCCGTGCTCTCGGCGATTCTCGTGGCGGGGCGCTCGGGCTCGGCCATCACGGCGCAGATCGGCGTGATGCGCGTGACCGAGGAACTCGACGCCATGCGCGTGATGGGCATCTCGCACGGCCTGCGTCTGATCCTGCCGCGCGTGGTGGCGCTCGGCATTGCGATGCCGCTGCTCGTGATCTGGACCGACATCATTGCGTTGCTAGGCGGCGCGATCGCGGCGAAGATCGTGCTGGGCATCGACATTTCGTGGTTCATGCGCTCGATGCCCAGCGTCGTGCCGATCGCCAATCTGTGGATCGGCCTCGGCAAAGGAGTGGCGTTCGGCATGCTGGTGGCGATCGTGGGCTGTCACTTCGGCTTTCGCATCAAGGCGAATTCGCAGAGCCTGGGCGAGGGCACGACCACGTCGGTCGTCACGTCGATCACGATCGTGATCCTCGCCGACGCCGTGTTCGCGATCCTGTTCCAGAACGTGGGGCTTTCATGAGCACGACTGGCACGACGGTTACGACGATCGAGACGAAAACGACCGGCACGATCACCACGCCGCTCAAGGAGGTCGCGCAGGATCTGCCGCTGCCGGCCATCGGCGAGCCGGTGATCGAGGTCCACAATCTCTCGAAGCGCTATGGGCGCAACATCGTCCATCAGCATCTGAACCTCGAAATTCGCCGTGGCGAGATCGTCACGCTGGTGGGCGGCTCGGGCTCGGGCAAGACCACCCTCGTGCGCCAGATACTCGGGCTCGAGAAGCCGACCTCGGGCACCATCAAGATGTTCGGCGAGAACATCACGACCATCGACGCCGAGCGCGCCCGCCTCATGCGCACGCGCACCGGCATGCTGTTCCAGCAAGGCGCGCTGTTCTCGTCGCTCACGGTGTTCGATAACATCGCCCAGCCGGTGCGCGAACTCGGCAAGGTGCCGGCCGCCCTGCTGCGCGACATCGTGATGCTCAAGCTCGAAATGGTCGGGCTGCCGTGCAAGCACGCCTCGAAAATGCCGGCCGCGCTGTCGGGCGGCATGATCAAGCGCGTGGGTCTCGCGCGCGCGATCGTGCTGGAGCCGGAGCTGCTCTTTCTCGACGAGCCCACGGCCGGGCTCGACCCGCGCTCCTCCGATGAAGTGGTGGAGCTCATCAGCACGCTGCACCGGGCGTTGGGGCTCACCGTCGTGCTCGTCACGCACGACCTCGACGCCATGGTCGCGCTCTCCACGCGCGTGGCCGTGCTGGCCGAGCGCCGGGTGCTCGTCGCGGCGCCCGTGGAGGAGGCGGCGAGCGTCGATCATCCGTTCATCCGCGAGTACTTTCTGGGCATGCGCGGTCGCCGCGCGCTCCAGGCGCTGCCGCCCGAGCGGCGCGCGAAGCTGCCGCCGGCGGCGCTCGCTCCCGCAGCCGTGGGGTACAAGCCGTGGTAGGGCCTGCGCACGCCTCTATCCGGCCTGACCGGCTCAACCGGCGCGCCGCGGCCGCCAAAGAAGGAATCTGACGATGGAAAACAAACCGCATGCGTTCTGGGCGGGCATGTTCACGATAGGGCTGCTGATCGTGATCGCGCTCGTCGTCATCTTCTTCAGCGCCGATCGGGCCGTGCGCGTGCCGTACGACCTCATTTCGCGCTCGAGCGTGACGGGCCTCTATCCGGATGCGGCGGTGCGTTTTCGCGGGATCGACGTGGGCAAGGTGCAGTCGATCAAGTTCGATGCCCAGCATCCGGGCCAGATCCGCATTCGCATTCTCGTCGACCAGAAGGCGCCGATGACGCGCTCCACCTTCGGCTCGCTCGCGCTGCAGGGCGTGACGGGCATCGCGTTCGTGCAGCTCGACGACAACGGCGTGGACCTCTCGCCGCTCCATTCGTCGGATGCGCACGTGGCCGAGCTGCCGCTGCGTCCTGGCTTGCTCGACCAGCTCCAGCGCCGCGGCGACGCGCTCCTGCGCAAGCTCGACAACATTGCCGGCGACATCGACGAAATGCTCTCCGAGGACAACCGCAAGCAGGTGATGCAGGCCGTGAACAGCCTGCAGCAGGCCGCGAGCAGCGTGAACGTGCTCGCCGAACAGCTCCAGCCCGCCACGAAGCAGCTGCCGGGCGCGGTGACGGAGCTCCAGCACACGCTGCAGTCGACCAATACGCTCATCACGAGCATGAACCGCCCGGACGGCCCGTTCCAGACCAACCTCAACAAGGCCGGCACGGCGGCGGCCCAGGCGGGCGCGGCGCTCACCTCGATCGACGTCTCGATCCAGGACCTGTCGGCGCGCGTGGGCTACGACACGCTGCCGCGCGTCGACTCGCTCACCGACGACGTGCGCTCGGCCATGCGCGCGGTGGACCGCGCGGCGGGCACCTTCAGCACGAGCCCGCGCAGCGTGCTGTTCGGCGGCGCGCCGCAGCCGGCGCCCGGGCCCGGCGAGCCGGGCTTCGCGTGGCCGTCGGCTGCAGGGACGAAGTAGGCCGCGCCGCTGCCTGACGGCCTTACGCGACATCATTCGATGCAGTTTCGCGCGGCGTATGCGCCGCGCGCCAAAGAAGGAAACGCAATGTCACGCACATCACGCTTGCCACGATCGATGCAACGCGCCGCAACCGCCGGCTCGGCCTGGCTGGCGGCGCTCGCGCTCGGTGCGCTGCTCGCCGCCTGCGCGGGCAGTCCGTCTTCGATCAACGAGGCGCGCTACGACCTCGGCCTGCAGTCGTCGCAGGAAGCGCCAGGCGCGCCGGCCACCCTCGCGGCGCCTGGCGCGCCGGGTGCCCGGCCGCTCCTGAAGGTGCTGGCTGTGAGCGCGCCGCCGCCGCTCGATAACGACGGCATCCTCTACCGGATGAATTTCGACTCGCAGCGCACGGCGCGTTACGCGAACAGCCGCTGGACGATGTCGCCCGCGCGGCTGCTCACGGAACGCCTGCGCACGTCGCTCGGCGCGCACGCGACGGTGCTCGCGGGTGGCGACGCCGTGCAGGCGCCGATGCTCAAGGTCGAACTCTATGAGTTCGAACAGGTGTTCGAGAGCCCGACGCAAAGCGCGGGCGTGCTGGCTGCGCGCGCAACGCTCATGCAGGGCGGCAGGGTGCTGGCGCAGCGCTCGTTCGCCACGCGCGCGCCGGCGCCGACACCGGACGCCGCGGGCGGCGTGCGTGCGCTGCAGGCGGCCAGCGACGATTTCGCCAATCAGCTGGGCGCGTGGCTGAGCACGCAGTCGTTCGCGGGCACGCCTTGAGGGGTATGCAGAGGCGTCGCGCAATCACAATGCGCGGCGTGACATTGGGGGCAAGGGCGGGATAGCGGCATGATCGAAGCGGGACGGCTCCGGCTGCGCGCCCCGCACGGCGGGCGGCGCGGGATGGACGGCGACGAGGGTGGTCAAAGCGGTGGCCAAAGCAGTGGCCAGGGCGCTGGCGACGAACGCGGTGCGATCGCCAGCAGCGACACGCCCGCGCCCGCGTCATCAGCGTCATCGTCAGCGCCAGCCGCTGCGCGCGAGTCGCTGCCGCGCCAGGCCTCGACGCTCTCGCGCCAGGCGCTCGCGCTCTACACGGCGCTGATCGTCTACGGCTCGTGGTATCCGTTCACCGGCTGGCGCTCGCTCGGCCTCAGTCCCTTCGCCTATCTCGGCGATCCGTGGCCGCGCTACTGGACGGTGTTCGACATCGTCACCAACGTGCTCGGCTACATGCCGTTCGGCGCGCTCGTCGTGCTCGCCGCGTGGCCGCGCTGGCGCGGCTGGCTCGCGGTGCTGCTCGCCGCCATCGCGGGCACGCTGCTCTCGGGCGTCATGGAAGCCGTGCAGACCTGGCTGCCTACGCGCGTCGCGTCCAACCTCGATCTCGCCTCGAATGCGCTCGGTGCCTTGCTCGGCGCGCTCGTGGCGGCGCCCGCCACCGGCGCGCTGCTCGAGCGCGGCTTCCTGCGCCGCCTGCGCTTTCGCTGGTTCGAGCGCGACGCGGCCGTGCTGATGGTGCTCGCGGGGCTTTGGCCGTTCGCGACGATGTACCCCACGCCGCGCCTCTTCGGCCTCGGCGAGTGGGCGCGCGCGCTCTGGCAGCGTCTCGACGGCTCGATGCAGGACGCGGTGCTCGCCTGGACGCCCGCCGCCTGGCATCTGCGCTCGCTGCCCGACATGCTCGCCGCGCGCCTGCCCGATAGCGGCTGGGAGGCGATCGTCACGACGCTGAACCTGTTCGGCGCGGCGGCGTTCGCGACGCTCCCCATGCGCTCGCGGGCGCCGCGCGCGCGGCTCGTCATCGCGCTGATCGTGGTGACGCTCGTCGTCAAGGTAGGCGCGACCTTTCTGCAGTCGCAAAGCGGGCTGATCTTCGACTGGGCGACGCCGGGGGCGCTCGCCGGCCTCGTGTGGGGCACGCTGCTCGCGTTGCTCGCCTTGCGCCTGCCGCGCGCCGTGCGCGCCGCGGCGGCGACGCTCGCGCTCGCGGTGGCCCTCGTGTTCGTGAACGTGCTGCCCGTGAACCCGTACTTCGACGTCGTGCTCGCGGACTGGCGGCAGGGCCGCTACCTGCACTTCAACGGCCTCGCGCGCTGGCTCGCCTGGACGTGGCCCTGGGCCGCGCTCGCGTGGACGGCGTTCTCGCTCGAACGCGCGTGGCTCGTGCGGCGCGCGCGCCGCGCCGCGAAGCGCGCTCGCCAGGACCGGTGAGGGCGCGCGGCGCTGGCCTGAGCGTTCACGCCGCGCTCGTTATAATCGACCGGATCGCCGCGCAGCGACGCTCGCGCGCCACGCAATCTATTGCCGCCAAGGCGGGCCACACGCTTTCGGCAAGCCTGCGCTCCTTGCACGACACTCACCGGTGCCTCACGCCATGACCGATTCGTTCTACAAGTACCACGTCTTTTTCTGCCTGAACCAGCGCGACCCCGGCGCGGACCGTCCGAGCTGCGCGAATTGCAACGCACAGGCCATGCAGGAATACGCGAAGAAGCGCGTGAAGCAGCTGGGCCTCGCGGGCCCGGGCCAGGTGCGCATCAACAAGGCGGGCTGTCTCGACCGCTGCGAGGAGGGCCCGGCCGTCGTCGTGTATCCGGAAGGCACGTGGTACACGTATATCGACGAGAGCGACATCGACGAAATCGTCGTTTCGCATCTGCAGAACGGCCAGGTGGTCGAGCGCCTGAAGATCGATCGCTGATTGCCCCAATGCACGGCCCAACAGTACCCGTAAGGACTGCCGCACGATGAACGCCCAGACACAAAAATTCCAGATCGACGGTCCCGTCGGCAAGATCGAATGCGCGCTCGACGTGCCCGACGCCGGCACGACGCCGCGCGGCATTGCGCTCGTCGCGCATCCGCATCCGCTCTTTGGCGGCACGATGGACAACAAGGTTGCGCAAACGCTCGCGCGCACGCTGGTGCAGCTCGGCTACACGACCTACCGCTCGAACTTTCGCGGCGTGGGTGAAACGGCGGGCACGCACGACAACGGCATCGGCGAACAGGACGACCTGCTCGCACTCATTGCCTACATGCGCGCGCAACCGGGCCAGGCCGACGTGCCGCTCGTGCTCGCGGGCTTTTCGTTCGGCACCTTCGTGCTCTCGCACGTCGCGAAGCGCTATCTCGAAGCGGGCGGCGCGATCGAGCGCATGGTGTTCGTCGGCACGGCCGCGAGCCGCTGGGAAGTCGCGCCCGTGCGCGACGACACGCTCGTGATCCACGGCGAACTCGACGACACCGTGCCGATTCTCTCGGTGTACGAATGGGCGCGCCCGCAGGAATTGCCGATCGTCGTGATTCCGGGGGCAGAACATTTCCTGCACCGCAAATTGCATATCCTCAAGCGCATCATCGTCGAAGCGTGGCGCTGAAGCGTCGGCCCGCGGTTGGCCCCGCAGTCGGCCCCGCAGTCGGCTCCGCTGTTTCGGGGCCCGATGCAAGCCGTTCGTCACCCCGCGTATGCCCGGCGAAATGCGTGAAAAATGCACGACAGGTATGCGCAAACGTGTGACTTAGCGAAAATTCGCCACGACGCGACGCGTATAATGTTCGCCAATTTTGTGCTTGCCGCGCCGCGACCGGCGCATGCCCGGCACCCGCATTCCGGCTTTCACCGACCGTGCGCCGCATGGCGCGCTACGTTCATCCCGTCCCAATTCAGCCCGACCTGAACCTATGCGTTTTCTCTCCTCCGGCCAACCGTCTTCTTTCGTTCCTTCCTCCGTCGTCCGCAATGCCACGCTCGCCGCGCTGCTGCCCGCCACGCTCCTCGTGAGCGCGAGCGCGTTTGCCCGCACGCCCGCACCCGCCGGTGCGAAAGTGCAGGCACAGCCGCAGGCGCAGGTGTCTGCCGGCGCGGCCGCAGACCAGGTGCTTGGCGGCCTGCCGCCGCCCGCGGTGAACGCGCGCTCGTGGGTGCTCGTCGATGCAACGGCGAACCAGGTGCTCGCCTCCGGCAACGCCGATGAGCGCGTCGAGCCCGCATCGCTCACGAAGCTCATGACCGCGTACCTCGTGTTCGAGGCGCTGCAGACGAAGAAGATCTCGATGGACCAGATCATCGAGCCGAGCGAAGCCGTGCGCCGCGTGAAGAACGACGAGTCGCGCATGTTCATCGAAGCGAGCAAGCCGGTCTCGGTGCATGACCTCGTGTACGGCATGATCGTGCAGTCGGGCAACGACGCGGCCATCGCGCTCGCCGAACTCGTGGGCGGCAGCGAGGCGAACTTCACCAACATGATGAACGCCGAGGCGCAAAAGCTCGGCATGACGCACACGCATTTCGCCGACGTGAACGGCATGCCCGACCCGAATCACTACACGACGGCCGGCGACCTCGCCAGGCTCTCCGCGCGCCTGATCCGCGACTATCCCGAGTACTACGAAATCTTCTCGGTCAAGGAATTCAAGTACAACAACATCAAGCAGCCGAACCGCAACCGCCTGCTGTGGATCGACCCGACCGTCGATGGTCTGAAGACCGGCCACACCGAAGCTGCGGGTTACTGCCTGATCGCATCGGCCAAGCGTCCGATCGCGGGCGGCGCCTCCCGTCGTCTCGTTTCGGTGATGATGGGCGAGCCGAAGGAACACGACCGCGTGCAGGACAGCCTGAAGATGCTGAACTACGGCTATAGCGCGTACGACACCACGCGCATCTATCAGGCGAACCAGGCCGTGGCGACGCCGCGCGTCTACAAGGGCACGCTCGACGCGGTGAAGGTCGGCGTGCAGAAGGATCAGTTCGTCACGCTGCCCAAGGGCGCCGCCGACAAGGCCAAGCCGCAGGTCGAACTCAGCGGCCCGCTGATCGCGCCGCTCGCGGTCGGCCAGCAGGTCGGCTCCGCGAGGTTCGTGGGCGCGGACGGCAAGGTGCTCGCGCAGGTTCCGCTCGTCGCGCTCGAAGCCGTGCCGCAGGCCGGTGTCGTCGGCCGCGTGTGGGATTCGCTCATGCTCATGGTCAACAAGAAGAAGTCATGACGTCTGCTTCAGCGACCCAGGCGAGCGAGCCGCTCGTCTGGCTCAACGGCGAGATCACGCCGCTTGCCGAAGCACGCATTCCCGTGCTCGATCGCGGCTTTATCTTCGGCGACGGCATCTACGAAGTCGTGCCCGTCTATGCGCTCGCCGATGATGAAGGCACGGTGCGCGTGCCGTTTCGCATCGCGCAGCATCTGGCGCGTCTGAAGCGCTCGCTCGAGAAGGTCGGCATTGCGAACCCGTTCGACGAAGCGGGCTGGCGCGCACTCGTCGCGCGTCTGATCGAGGCGAACGAAGCGGCGGGCGCGCTCGCGCGCGATGCGCACGCCAACTTCTACGTGCAGGTGACGCGCGGCGTGGCGCCGCGCGGCCACGCCTTCCCGGCGGCGGCCACGCCCACCGTGTTCGCAATGGTCAATCCGCTCAAGCTGCCGGGCGCTGCACAGCGCGAGCACGGCGTGCGCTGTGTGACCGCCGAAGACAAGCGCTGGCTGAATTGCGACATCAAGTCGACCTCGCTGCTCGGCAACGTGCTGATGGCGCAGCACGCGGCGGAAAACGACGCGTTCGAAACGATCCAGCTGCGCGACGGCTGGCTCACCGAAGCGTCGTCGTCGAACGTGTGGGTCGTGAAGGGCGGCGCGCTCTTTGCGCCGCCGCGCAGCAACCGCATTCTCGAAGGCATTCGCTACGGCCTGATCGAGGAGCTGGCCGGGGAATGCGGCGTGCGCTTCGAAGCGCGCGAGATCGCCGAAGCCGAGCTGCGCGAGGCGGACGAGATACTCGTGACCTCGGCAACCAAGGAAGTGCTGGCGGTCGTCGCGCTCGACGGCAAGCCGGTAGGCGGCGGCAAGCCGGGCCCGGTCTACGCGGCGCTTCACGCGGCGTACCAGCGCGCGAAGCAGCGCGAGGCGCAGACGTGGCGCGCAGCGGCCGCCGAGCTACAGGAAGTGGAGAAATGAACGTGACACAACAGGCAAACCACCCCGCAGCGAAAGAATCGCTGATCGATTTCCCCTGCGACTTCCCGATCAAGGTGATGGGCAAGACGCATCCGGAATTCCAGGACACCATCGTGACGGTGCTGCGCGAATTCGACGGCGGCTTCGACGCCACGACCATCGAGACTCGTCCGTCGAGCGGCGGCAACTACACGGGCCTCACCGTGACGGTGCGCGCCACGAGCCAGGCGCATCTCGACGACATCTATCGCGCCCTCACCGGGCATCCGATGGTGAAGATCGTGCTCTAAGCGGGCAGAAGACGTTCGAACGAAAAGGGCCGCAATCTGCGGCCCTTTTTGCATCCGGCGCCCAGTGGATCATCAAGGCATGTCGCCCACGCGCGCGCGTTGCGCCGCGGCGGCGGCCGTCATCAGCGGGCCGGCTTCGCACGCGTCCTCGTAGAGCCGCCGAAAGCGCGCGACCTCGTCGAACACCCAGTCGCGGAACGCCTGCACGCGCTCGGTCTGCATGCGTTGCGGCGGGCAGATGAAGTAGTAGCGCCACGGGCTCGGGCCGTCGATGTCCTTGAAAAGGCGCACGAGGCGCCCGAGCGTGATCTCGTGCATGGCGAGCGAGCGGCGCACGAGCGCGATGCCCTGGCCGTCCATGGCCGCCTGCAAAAGGTTCGACGAATCCTGGTAGAGCACGCCGCGCTTCGGTTCGGGCAGGTCCTGCAGGCCCGCAGCGTCGAACCACGGCCGCCAGAGTTCGTCGTCCGAGCGCAGCAGCGGCAGCTTCGCTAGTTCGCGCGGGTCGGTGGGCAGGTTGCCGCCGTTGAAATCGGGCGAGCAGGCGGGAAAGAAGATCTCGTCGAGCAGCAGCTCGGCGTGCAGCCCCGGATAGTGCCCGTAGCCGAAGCGGATGGCGACATCGACGTCGTCGCGCGCGAAGTCGGTGAGCGAATTCGTCGATTGCAGCTCGACGTCCCACTGCGGATGCGCCTCGATGAAGCGGCCGATGCGCGGCGTGACCCAGCGCGCCGCGAACGACGACAGCATCGAAACGACGAGCCGCCGGTCGCGGTCGCCGGCGCGGATTTCCTGGGTGGCGTGCGCGAGCTGGCTGAGCGCGTCGCGCACCTGGCCGGCATAGCGGCGGCCGGTGTCGGTCACGCGCACGCGTTTGCCGTCGCGGGCGAAGAGCGCCACGCCCAGCTCCGCTTCGAGCGCGCGGATCTGGTGGCTCACGGCGCCGTGCGTGACGAAGAGTTCGTCGGCGGCGCGCGAGAAGCTTTCGTGGCGGGCGGCGGCTTCGAAGGCCTTGAGCGCATTCAGCGCGGGTAGCTGGCGCAGATCCATATCGTATTTTTTCTCACATAGGCGTGAAAATTGATCGTTTTGCTCGATCCCTTATGGTGTCTACGATTGTAGCTATCGGAGCAGGTCATTCGGAGTCGAAAATGAGAGAAATTTCTTCGGATATCACGTTTGAAGTGGCGGCCGACCAAACGGCCTCGGTGCGCGTCACGCGCAGCACGCGGCTGACCGTCAAGTGTGGCACCGTCTGGGTCACGCGCAGCGACGACACCGCCGACTACTGGCTCGAACCCGGCCACACGCTGCGGCTGCGGCGCGGCGAGCGCCTGTGGATCGGCGCGGAAGGCGGTGCACCCGCGTGGGTGGGATTCGCGGCGCCGGCGCGCCTGAGTGAGCGCGTGGTCGACCTGGCCGCGCGCGCCGCACAGCGCGCAGGTGTTCATATCGGCGACGGCTGGCGCACGGTTTGACCTGACGCCTGGCAGCTCAAAAGCGGCGACGATGGGAATGCCACCCATCGCCGTCGTTATCCGCAGCATGCCCGGCGCGCTTGTCCCGAATTCGGTAAACTGCCGAAATCATGTGCGCCACCCCGGTTTCACCCTCGCAAACTCCATCCGACCCCGGCGCAGCCGCGGTCGCGTCCCAAACGGCAAGTTCGCCCATCGTCGTGCGCTGGCGCGGCAACGAGGCTTATCAAGCAAGCTTCGACGCCATGCGCGAGTTCACGGCCGCCCGTGACGCCCACACGCCTGACGAAATCTGGCTCGTCGAGCATCCTCCCGTGTTCACGCTCGGCCAGGCCGGTAAGCCCGAGCATCTGCTGGTGGCGAACAGCGGCATCCCGCTCGTACAGATCGATCGCGGCGGGCAGATCACGTATCACGGGCCGGGGCAGGTGGTGGCCTACCTGCTGCTCGATCTTCGGCGCCGCAAGCTGATGGTGCGCGAGCTCGTCACGCTCATCGAAGACGCCGTGATCGAAACACTGGCGGCGTATAATCTCGCGGGCGAGCGCAAGGCCGGCGCGCCGGGCATTTACGTGCCAGAAGGCGCCAGCGGCGCGAGCGCTTTGCATGTGGGCGCCAAGGTCGCCGCGCTCGGCCTGAAGATCCGCAACGGCTGCAGCTATCACGGCGTGAGCCTGAACGTGTCGATGGATCTGAGCCCATTTCTCGCGATCAATCCGTGTGGATACGCAGGTCTCGAAACCGTCGACATGGCGACGCTCGGCGTTCAGGCGGACTGGCGCGATGTAGCCGGCACGCTGGCGGCCCGGCTCGACGCGAATCTCTCGGCGCACGCAGCAATACTTCCGACGGTAGCCGAAGCGGCTGCCACAGACCCTTCAGCCGAAGCGGCCGGGATGAACCCGGCTGCACAGGCGGCTGAAAAGGAAGCGGCCGCTTACGCGGCCGCGATGGACCCGGCCGAAGCGGCCATATCAGGCGGGCAACCGCCGCAACCGCAGGCTGACGTCGCACCGGCGGCCTGACTGGATCGAAAGCATGACTGACGTAACCGCGAACCCCGCCGCAAACTCCGCTGGCACGAGCGCCGACGCCGGTGCCTACGACGCCACCGCAAAACAGAAGGCGCAGGCCAAGACCTCGCGCATTCCGATCAAGGTCATCCCCATCGAGAAGCTCAAGAAGCCCGAGTGGATCCGCGTGAAGGCGGCCACGGGCAACTCGCGCTTCTACGAAATCAAGAACATCCTGCGCGAGCACAACCTGCACACGGTGTGCGAGGAAGCGAGCTGCCCGAACATCGGCGAGTGCTTCGGCAAGGGCACCGCGACGTTCATGATCATGGGCGACAAGTGCACGCGCCGCTGCCCGTTCTGCGACGTGGGCCACGGCCGCCCCGATCCGCTCGATCCGGACGAACCGGCCAACCTCGCGCGCACCATCGGCGCGCTCAAGCTCAAGTACGTCGTGATCACGAGCGTGGACCGCGACGACCTGCGTGACGGCGGCGCCGGCCACTTCGTGGAATGCATCCGCCAGGTGCGCGAGCAGTCGCCCGAAACGCGCATCGAGATTCTCACGCCGGACTTCCGCGGCCGTCTCGACCGCGCGCTGCAGATCCTCAACGCCGCGCCGCCGGACGTGATGAACCACAACCTCGAAACGGTGCCGCGCCTCTACAAGGAAGCGCGCCCGGGTTCGGACTACGCGCACTCGCTCAAGCTGCTCAAGGACTTCAAGGCGCTGCATCCCGACGTCGCGACGAAGTCGGGCCTGATGGTGGGTCTCGGCGAAACCGAAGAGGAAATTTTGCAGGTGATGCGCGACCTGCGCGCGCACGACGTCGACATGCTGACGATCGGCCAGTACCTGCAGCCCTCGGAGCACCACCTGCCGGTGCGTTCGTACGTGCATCCCGACACCTTCAAGATGTACGAGCAAGAGGCGTACAAGATGGGCTTCACGCACGCAGCCGTTGGCGCGATGGTGCGTTCGAGCTATCACGCCGATCTGCAGGCGCATGGGGCAGGGGTGGTGTAAACAACCCCCGCTTCGCGCCAGCACGCAGTCGAAAGGCCCGCTGAAAAGCGGGCTTTTTGCTTTCTTGCTTCACGCTGCGCTCGAACAGCGCGATGCACGCATCGATTCCCGCACCATCCACCTCAACGCGAAAAGCAATGCTCCAGCAGCGTCATTAGCTAACGCGGATAAGTTAGAACCGGCCGCCGCCAGACTCCCTATAGTCGGAACCTTCATTCACTCGAACGTCGTTCCGCCGGAGTCTCCCGATGAACCCTCGCGCTCTCCCTGCATTCGCACGCCGCCCGCACATCGCCGCCGTCGCATTCGCCGCCGCCTGCCTCGCCAGCGCGATCGGCGCGCCGCGCGCGCACGCCGAAACGCGCGAGGTCGTGATCGCGTATCAGGACATGGTGGTGCCGTGGCGCTACGCGCAGGCAACGGGCGAAGTCGAGAAGGAAACGGGCTACAAGGTCACCTACCGCAAGCTCGCGAGCGGTGCCGATGTGATCCGCGCGCTCGCCTCGGGCTCGGTGCAGCTCGGCGAGGCCGGTTCGAGCCCGATCGCGGCGGGCCTCTCGCAGGGCGTGGATCTCTCGCTGTTCTGGATTCTCGACAACATCAACGACGCCGAAGCGCTCGTCGCACGCGACGGTTCGGGCGTGACGAGCATCGCGGGCCTGAAGGGCAAGACGATCGGCGTGCCGTATGTCTCGACCTCGCACTTTCACGCGCTCGTCGCGCTGCAGAACGCGGGCGTGAATCCCGCCGACGTGAAGATCGTCAACCTGCGTCCGCCCGAGGTCGCGGCCGCCTGGCAGCGCGGCAACATCGACGCGACCTACATCTGGGACCCCGTGCTCGCGCAGGTGAAGAAGAACGGCAAGGTGCTGGTGACTTCGGGCCAGGTGGCGAAGGCCACGGGCAAGGCGACCTTCGACGGCTTCGTGGTCGACCGCAAGTTCGCCAAAGACAACGGCGATTTCGTCGCGAAGTTCGTGAAGGTGCTGGCTGCCGCCGACGCCGATTACAGCGCGCATCGCCCGGCATGGAACGCGGCCTCGCCGCAGGTGCTGGCGGTGGCGAAGGAGTCGGGCGCGAATGCCGCCGAAGTGCCCGCGAGCCTCGCGCTCTACGCGTTCCCCACGCCCGCCGAGCAGGCCTCGAAGGTTTGGCTGGGCGGTGGCGCGCAGTCGGGCGCGGCGCAGTCGCTGCTCGCCACGGCGACCTTCCTCAAGGAGCAGGGCACGATCCAGAACGTGCTGCCCGACTACTCGGTGGGCGTCGATCCGCAATACGTGCAGCGCGCCGCTGCGCACTGAACGCAAGGAGCTACGCATGAGCGCGCTCGCGATCCGCGATCTCACCGTCATCTACGAAGGCGCGCGGCGTGACGCTGCGCCGAACGTCGCGCTCGCGAACGTGAACCTCGACGTGGCGAGCGGCGAGTTCGTCGTGGCGCTCGGCGCTTCGGGCTGTGGCAAGACCACATTGCTCAACTGCATCGCCGGCTTCATCGAGCCGGCGCTTGGCGAGGTGCGCGTGAACGGCGCGCGCGTGAAGGGGCCGGGCGCCGAGCGCGGCGTGGTGTTCCAGAAGCACGCGCTGCTGCCGTGGCTCGACGTGCTCGACAACGTCGCGCTCGGCTTGCGCTTTCGGCGCGTGGCGAAGGCGCAGCGCGAGTGCATCGCGCGCGAGCAGCTTGCCCTCGTGGGCCTCGAAGCCCAGGCGCGCGAACGCGTGTATGCGCTCTCGGGCGGCATGCAGCAGCGTGTGGGCATTGCGCGCGCGCTCGCGAGCGATCCGCAGATCCTGCTGATGGACGAGCCGATGGGCGCCCTCGACGCCATGACGCGCGAGCAGGTCCAGACGCTCGTGCTCGACGTCTGGGCGCGCACGCAGAAGACGGTGTTCTTCATCACGCACAGCGTGGAGGAGGCGCTCTTTCTGGCGACGCGCATCGTCGTGATGACGCCGGGGCCGGGCCGCATCGAGCGCGAGTACGAGGTGCCGTTCGCGCGCCAGTATCTCGCCACGCGTGACGCGCGCGCCGTAAAGTCGTCGCCGGAATTCATCGCGTGGCGCGAGCGGCTGGTGGGTTTGCTGCACGCGGACGCACACGCACACGAGGAGCCGGTATGAGCGTGCCGCACGAATCGTTGAGAGAGGTCGCGCTGAAGGCACGCCACGTCGATGCACCCGCCGCGCGCGAGGCGCAACCGGCGCGCTCGAAAGTCTGGCGCATGCCCGGCGAAGGCCCGACGGCGGCGCTGAGCGCGGCGTCGGTGGCGGCGCTCGCGCTGCTCTGGTGGCTGGCGACGCACCTGCACTGGCTGCCGCCGCTCTTCCTGCCGACACCCGAAGCCGTCTGGCAAGCTTTCACCGATGCGCTGCACGGGCGCATCCAGGGCGGCCTGCCGCTCTCCGAGCATCTGTTCTGGAGCGCGCTGCGCGTATTTGGCGCGTTCCTGCTGGCGGTGGTGACGGCCGTGCCCGTCGGCATTCTGATGGGCGTGTCGCGCATCGCGCGCGGCCTGCTCGACCCGCCGCTCGAGTTCTACCGGCCGCTGCCGCCGCTCGCCTATCTGCCGCTCGTGGTGATCTGGTTCGGCATCGACGAGACGGCCAAGATCGTCGTGATCTGGCTCGCCTGTTTCGCGCCCATCGCCATGGCCGCGCGCGCCGGCGCGAAGAGCGCGAGCGTCGAGCAGATCCGCGCGGCGGCTTCGCTGGGCGGCAGCCTCGTGCAGATCGTGCGCTTCGTCGTGCTGCCCGCCGCATTGCCGGAGATTCTCACAGGCCTGCGTATCGCCATCGGCTTTGGCTGGACCACGCTCGTGGCCGCCGAGATGGTCGCCGCCACGGCGGGCCTGGGCCAGCTGGTGCTCAACGCGTCGAGCTTCCTGCGCACCGACGTCGTGGTGATGGGCATCGTGCTGATCGGGCTGATTGCCTGGGGCTTCGATCTGGGCATGCGTGCGCTCGAACGGCGCATCGTGCCGTGGAAGGGACGCGGCTAAGGCGGCCCCCGTCTTTCTGGAAATCCGAACGCTCATAGGGCGCGATTCTGGAAAACCAGATTCGCGCCTTTGTTCGCTGGATGAAAGTCCTTATAAATCAATGGCATGCGCGATTGCGCTAGCTGGCATTCTCCTTGCAATTAAGAACGCGCGGCCACCCCGGCCGCGACAAAAAAAATCTATGCATTGCATGGGACGGGACTAAGCGCTAAAGCGCCAAGTCCCGTCGACAGGAGACAGCCGATGTCCGATCCCATCTTCCGGTTTCGCTGATCCCCAGTTTCGACCTGTCGCGGCCCGAACTCGCTTCGTTCGGCCATTGGCTTAACTCATTTGCAGGAACCATCGTGAAGAAACCTCTCCACAAAGTCCTCTACGTCCAGGTGATCGTGGCGATCGTCATCGGCGTGATTCTCGGCCACTACTGGCCTGCGATCGGCATCGACATGAAGCCGTTCGGCGACGCCTTCATCAAGCTCATCAAGATGGTGATCGGGCCGATCATCTTCTGTACCGTCGTGACCGGCATCGCCGGCATGGAGGACATGAAGAAGGTGGGCCGCGTGGGCGGCAAGGCGCTGCTCTACTTCGAGATCGTCTCGACCTTCGCGCTCGTGCTCGGCCTGATCGCCACGCACGTGCTGAAGCCGGGTGCGGGCTTCAACGTCGACGTCCATTCGCTCGACGCCAAGGCCGTGGCCAGCTTCGCCGAAAAGGCCCATGGCCAGAGCAGCGTCGACTTCCTGATGCACATCATTCCGGACACGATCACCTCGGCGTTCGCGCAGGGCGAAATCCTGCAGATCCTGCTGATCGCGCTGCTGTTCGGCGCCGTGCTCACGCAACTGGGCGAGCGCGGCCGCGTGGTGACAGAGTTCATCGACAGCATCTCGGGCGTGCTGTTCGGCGTCGTGAAGATCGTCACGAAGCTCGCACCGATCGGCGCGTTCGGCGCGATGGCGTTCACCATCGGCAAGTACGGCGTGGGCTCGCTCATTCCGATGCTCAAGCTCATCGGCACGTTCTACCTCACGTCGATCGTGTTCGTGCTCGTCGTGCTCGGCGCGATCGCCCGCTTCACGGGCTTCTCGATCATCCGCTTCGTTTCCTACATCAAGGAAGAGCTGCTGATCGTGCTCGGCACCAGCTCGTCGGAATCGGCGCTGCCGCAACTGATGCAGAAGCTCGAGCGCCTTGGCTGCTCGCGCTCGGTCGTGGGCCTCGTCGTGCCGACCGGCTACTCGTTCAACCTCGACGGCACCAACATCTATATGACGATGGCGGTGCTCTTCATCGCCCAGGCGACCAACACCGACCTCACGTGGACGCAGCAGCTCACGCTGCTCGCGGTGACGATGCTCACCTCGAAGGGCGCGAGCGGCGTGACCGGCGCGGGCTTCATCACGCTGGCGGCTACGCTCGCCGTGGTGCCGACCATTCCGCTCTCGGGCATGGTGCTGATCCTCGGCATCGACCGCTTCATGAGCGAGTGCCGTGCGCTGACCAACATCGTCGGCAACGGCGTCGCGACGGTCGTGGTCTCGGCATGGGAGAAGGAGCTCGACCGCAACAAGCTGCGCGCCGTGCTCTCCGGCGAGGTCGAAGAAATGAAGGAAAGCGCAGGCGCGTAAGCCGCGCTGGGCGGGCGCGCGCAGGCCGTGAGAGGCGTGCCGCCCGCCGATGTCTGTTCTCTCGATGTTTCGCGGCCATCGCCGCTGGGCGGCGCGAGCGTTTCCCCTGCGCGAGCGCCGTCCGTTTTTGTTTTTCCCGTCTGACCTGGCCGCAGTCTGGCTGGGTGGGCCCGAAGCGCGCTGTCCGACCCGGACGCCCCGGCGCGGCCGTGTGCCACAATCTCCCTCATCCCCCCGACCGTCTGGAAGCCGCTCACGTGACGCGCCGCCTCATCATCCTCTTCGCGCTCGCAGCCGGCCTCGTCGCGGTCTGCGCGCTGACGTGGGCGCTCGCGTGGCAGGCCGGCATCGACGCGCTGCGCCGCAACGCCGCCGTGCGCGGCGACCGCACCGCGGCTTCGCTCAAGAGCACGCTGGAGCGCTACGACTCGCTGCCTTATATCGTCGGCGAGCATCCACTCGTGCAGGACGTGCTGGTCGATCAGCGACCCGAGTGGGTGGCCGCCGCCAACCGCTATCTCGAAGACGTGAACCGCCACGCGCGCGCCACGACGACCTACATCATCCGCGCCGACGGCATGAGTATCGCGGCCAGTAACTGGCGCGACCCCGATAGCTTCGTGGGCGCGGATTACCGCTTCCGGCCGTATTTCATCGACGCGATGAACGGCCGCGTGGGGCGCTTCTTCGGCATCGGTACGATCTCGCACGATCCGGGCTACTACGTGTCGCAGCCCGTGCGGCGCGACGGCAAGATCGTCGGCGTGGCCGTGGTGAAGCTCAATCTCGAATGGTTTCCGGGCACCGATGCCTCGGAGCCTCTGCTCGTCACCGACGACCACGGCGTGATCTTTCTCTCCTCGGTGCCCGCGTGGAAGTACCGCACGGTGCGCCCGCTGCCGCCGGCCGTGGTGGCCTCGATCGACGCCACGCGCCAGTATGCGAGCGAGCCGATCGCGCCGCTGCCGGCGAGCGTCGAACGCGTGTTGCAAGGCGGAGCCGACATCGTGCGCATGGGCGCGGGCATCCGCGCGCCGCGCTACCTGGAAACGCGCCGCTCGCTCGGCGAGCCCGACTGGCATCTCGTCACCATGTCGTCGATCGACCCCGTGCTCGAAGCCTCGCGCAACGCGACCATCATGACGGGCTTCGGCTACGTTTCGCTGTGCCTGTTCGGTTTCTACTGGCGCATGCGGCGCGCCCGCGTGAGGGAAGTGATGCGCAGCCGCGCGATGCTGCAAAAGGCCTACGCGATGCTCAACGAGCGCGTGGCCGAGCGCACCGCCGATCTCTCGCAGGCCAACGAGCGCCTGCAGCGCGAGGTGGCGGAGCGCACGCGCGCCGAGGCGGAACTGCGCGCGACCCAGGACGAGCTGATCCAGGCGAGCAAGCTCGCCGCACTCGGCCAGATGGCGGCGGGCATCACGCACGAACTGAACCAGCCGCTAGCGGCGCTGCGCAGCTTCTCGGACAACACGCGCGTGTTTCTGGAGCGCGGCCAGTACGCGGCCGCCACCGAAAACCTCGAGGCGATCGGCTCGCTCACCGAGCGCATGGGCAAGATCGTCAATCAGCTCAAGCTGTTCGTCGGACGTGCGCGGCCCAGGAGCGCGCGCGCACCGGTCGCCCGCGCGCTGCGCAACTCGCTCGCGCTGCTCGGCAAGCGGCTCGACGGCGTGCGCATCGATCTCACGTTGACGGAAGACGGCGCACCGACCGTGCCGCTCGACGTGGACGCCGAGTACCCGGACCTGAGCGCGCAGAGCGACGACCTGCGGCTCGAACAGGTGCTCATCAACGTGCTCGGCAATGCGCTCGACGCCGTGGCGGGCCGGCCGTCGCCGCGCATCGCGATCGACGTGCAGGCGAGCGCCGCGACGCTCGCCATCGCGGTGAGCGACAATGGGCCGGGCATCCCCGACGATGTGCTGCCGCGCCTCTTCGAGCCGTTTTTCACGACGAAAGAAATAGGGCAGGGGCTTGGCCTCGGACTCGCGATTTCCTCGTCGATCGCACGCGACTGCGGCGGCTCGCTCACGGCGAGCAACGTGCCGGAGGGCGGCGCACGCTTCGTGCTGACGTTGCGCCGCTCGCGCGCGGATGCCGCGAGCGCGGCGCGTGCCGCCGGGTTGTGACGCGGGGTTGTGAGGCTGGCTTTTGAATCAGGATGACGAACGAACATGGTGAACGCATGGTCAATACCGCGCCCGGCCGGGTGCTCTACGTAGAGGATGACGAACTCGTGCGCCGCGCGGGCGTACAAAGCCTGCAGCTCGCGGGCTTCGACGCCGCCGGTTTCACCAACGCGGAAGGCGCGCTGCCGCTCGTCGATGCCGACTTCGCGGGCGTCGTGGTGAGCGATATCCGCCTGCCGGGCATGAGCGGGCTCGATCTGCTCGCGCAATGCCACGAGCGCGCGCCCGAGGTGCCGATCATCCTCGTGACGGGCCATGGCGATATCTCGATGGCCGTGCAGGCCATGCGCGACGGCGCCTACGACTTCATCGAGAAGCCGTTCGCCTCCGAGCGCCTCATCGAAACAGTGCGGCGCGCGCTGGAGCGGCGCATGCTCGTACTCGAAAATCTCGCGCTGCGCCGCGAACTGGCGGGGCATGACACGCTCGCGCCGCGCATCATCGGCAAGAGCCCGGCGATCGAACAGGTGCGCAAGCTCATCGCGAACGTCGCGCCGACGGACGCCTCGGTGATCATCAACGGCGACACCGGCGCGGGCAAGGAGCTGATCGCGCGTAGCCTGCATGAGCTTTCGCCGCGCCACGACAAACCGTTCGTCGCCGTGAACTGCGGCGCGCTGCCCGAGCCGATGTTCGAATCGGAGATGTTCGGCTACGAGGCGGGCGCGTTCACGGGCGCGGCCAAGCGCCGGATCGGCAAGCTCGAGCACGCGAGCGGCGGCACGCTCTTTCTCGACGAGATCGAGAGCATGCCGCTCTCGCTGCAGGTGAAGCTGCTGCGCGTGCTGCAGGACGGCGTGCTGGAGCGCCTCGGTTCGAACCAGCCGGTGCGCGCCGACCTGCGCGTGGTCGCGGCGGCCAAGGGCGACATGAGCGAGCACGTGGCGGCGGGGACCTTCCGGCGCGACCTGCTGTACCGGCTGAACGTCGTGACGATCGCGCTGCCGCCGCTGGCCGAGCGCCGCGAGGACATCGTGCCGCTCTTCGAACACTTCCTGCTCGACGCGGCGGTGCGCTACCAGCGTCCCGCGCCGCTGCTCACCGAGCGCGACCGCATGCGGCTCGCGCAGCGCGACTGGCCCGGCAACGTGCGCGAGCTGCGCAATGCGGCGGACCGCCGGGTCCTCGGGATTCCGGACGATCTGACGGCCAGCGCGGCGGCCGGCGAGGACGACGCGTTGCCGCTCAAGGAGCGCGTGGAGCAGTACGAACGCGCGCTGATCGCCGACGCCCTGCAGCAGAGCAACGGTGCGGTTGCCCAGGCCGCCGAGCGGCTGCAGATGGCGAAGGCCACACTGTACGAGAAGATCCGCCGCTATGGGCTGGTGGCGCGCGGCGAGGCGTAAAGCGGCACAACGAGGCATAAAAAAAGCAGCGGGATTTCCGCTGCTTTTTTACTGGCTACGCGTGTCGCCTATCAGGTCGCCAGCGCCTTCTGCAGCAACTGGTCGAGTTCGGCGAACTGCGGCTCGCCCACGTAGCGCTTGAGGATCTTGCCGTCGCGGCCGATCACGAAGGTGGTCGGCGTGAGCTGGACGTTGCCGAACTGCCTGGCCGCCGAACCGTCGTCCATTGCCACCTTGAACGGCAGCTGGCGCGTCTGCGCGTAGTTGGCGACGTACATCGGCGCGTCGTAGTTCATCGCCACCGCGACGAACTCGAGACCTTCGCCCTTGAAGCGGTTATAGGTCTGGACCATCTTCGGCATTTCCGCCATGCAGGTGGTGCAGCTCGTCGCCCAGAAGTTGACGAGATAGACCTTGCCCTTGAGGTCGTGCGTGGAGACCTTCTGGCCGGACAGCAGCGTGAAAGTCGCGTCGGGCACGCGCTGCTGGCTGCCGAAGAACGCGAAGTAGCCGGCCACGGCGATCGCGACGACGACCACCGCTGCGCCGATGCGCATGAGCGCGCCGGAACGCTTGTTCGAGGAATTCGGGGATGCAGCGGTCATGAGCCTTGCCTCGTGCGCCAAAGGACGCGGGTGTTGAGCGCAAATATTGTAGCGCCGAATTTCCCGGCATAGCGGTTGCGGGACAACATCCGGGTATGCGCCGACGGATAATATCGCGCACCTTTCACTTCCGTGACGAACCGCGCCCCATGGTCCTGGACATCCTTCGCCGTGCCCGGCTCCCGTTGCATCTGCCGATGGCCGCCTTCGTTCCGGCCCGCGCGGCGGCGCTGGGCGTACTCGCCGCCGCGTTCGCGCTGGCCGCCTGCTCGCCCACTTACGACTGGCGCACGATTTCGAACGATGCGAGCGGCTACACGATCGATCTGCCGGCCAAGCCCGACAAGGACGAGCGCAGTATCGACGTGAACGGCACGCCGATGCGCATGCGCGTGCAGACGGCCGAAGTCGCCGACGACGTGTTCGTGGTCGGCACGCTCGATCTGCCCGACGCGCAGCCCGCGACGCAGCAAAAGGCGCTCGAGTTCCTGCGCGCGGGCCTCGCGCGCAACGTGGGCGCGCCGGCCGAGGCGCACGCGGTGGCGGTGCCGCTTGCGACGGGCGGGTCGATCGAGGGCGTGGAGATGCGCATGGCCGGCAAGGCAGGCGCCCACGGCGAGACGCGCACGATCCACGCGCGGCTCGTCGCCAAGGGCGCGCGGGCCTACCAGGTGGCGATCGTCGGGCGCAGCGAGCCGCCGGTCGAGCAGATCGACCAGTTCTTCGGATCTTTCAAGCTGTACTGAGTTTTGGGACTCCGCAGTACGCCTCGCGCCGCCATGTTTCGCTCACGCAGCTGCGGGCGTTTGCGCGACGAAGTGAAGGTTGCGCTGCAGGTAAACACGCTAATTACCGGATTTGATTGAGGGTTTACTGGTTACCCACAGGACCTGTGGGTAACTTTGTGGAAAACAGCGCCGCGTTGGCCGGAAAGGGCCGTCCTGTGGGCTTTCTGTTAGTTTTGGCCGCTTTTCTGTAAATCCAGAAGGGTAGAAGAATCAATGGGTTACTAAAGTGGCCCCGGCGTAATGCGAACCATGCACAGAACCGGGGTCAACACGACGAAATGTGCATAAGTCAAGTCTTGACTTCGACTTATTGGCGCTATTCACATTCGCCGCAACGCAAAGTGGCGGCGTTTTTCGCGAAAAAAGCGCTGTGCATGGCTATCGCTCGGCAAACACACGCCGGTACTGCACGGCCTCCGCCACGTGCGCGGCTTCGGGCATCGCGGCGCCCGCGAGATCGGCAATCTTGCGCGCGACCTTGAGCACCCGGTAGTGCGCGCGCGCCGACCAGCCGAAGCGCTCGCCCGCTTCGCGCAGCAGCGCTTCTCCGGCGGCGTCCGGCTGGCAGACTGCATCGGTTCCGCGGCCGGTCAATGCGCGATTGGTTTTACCCTGGCGCGCCAGCTGGCGCTCGCGTGCCGCCAGCACGCGAGCGGCGATCGCGGCGCTAGGTTCGGCGTTCGCGCTCGCGCGTGCGGCCAGTTCGGCGGCCGGCAGCGCCGGAATCTCGATCTGGATGTCGATGCGGACCAGCAGCGGCCCCGACAGCTTGCGCAAGTAGCGCGCGGCGCTTTCTGGCGTGCAGCGGCAGCGACCGGCGGGGTCGCCGCGCCAGCCGCACGGGCAGGGATTCATCGCGGCGACGAGCTGACACGCGGCCGGAAAGTCGGTTTGCCAGGCGGCGCGCGAAATCGTGATCGCACCCACTTCGAGTGGTTCGCGCAGGGTCTCGAGCACGTGGCGATCGAACTCGGGCAGCTCATCCAGAAATAGCCCGCTAAATGTGCGAGCGTGATCTCGCCCGGCTGCGGCGGATTGCGCCCGCCGATCAGCGCGGCGGCACTCGACGAATGATGCGGCGCGCGAAACGGCCGCTTGCGCCACTGCTGCGGCGTGAAGCCGACTGCGCTGGCGGAGGGCAGGGCGGCGGAGGCTAGCGCCTCGTCGTCCGTCATGGGTGGCAGGAGCCCGGGCAGGCGCGCGGCGAGCATCGACTTGCCCGCGCCTGGCGGCCCCACCATCAGCAGATGGTGGCCGCCGGCCGCCGCGACTTCGAGCGCCCGGCGCGCGCCGCGCTGGCCGACCACGTCGGCCATGTCGGGTGGCGCGGCGGCCGGTGCGGCGTCGAGGGCGCTCGCGCGCACGGGGGCGAGGCGCGCCTCGGGATCGACGCCCGCAAGGTGGGCACACAGGGAGCGCAGATCTGCCGCTCCGTACACCGCGACATCGGGCACGAGCGCCGCTTCGGCGGCGTTCTGCGCAGGCAGATAAAGCTCGGGCATGCGCGAGCGTGTGGCTTCGCCGGTCTCAGCATCAGGAATCCGAAGAATGTCGCTCGCGCCAATGGCCCGAGGGCTGGAGGCTGCCGCTTCGTCGGCACGCGCTACGCGCTCCCTATGCGCGCGTGCCGTGCCGCAAGCCATGGCAAACGCGCCGCGCATGGGCCGCACGGCGCCGGTGAGCGAAAGCTCGCCCGCGAACTCCCGGTGCGCGAGCGCCGCAACCGGAAGCTGCCCGCTCGCCGCAAGAATGCCGAGCGCGATCGGCCGATCGAAGCGGCCGGATTCCTTGGGCAGATCGGCGGGCGCGAGATTGACGGTGATGCGCCTCACCGGGAAATCGAAGCCGCAGTTCGAGAGCGCGGCGCGCACGCGCTCGCAGCTTTCGCGCACTTCGAGATCGGGCAACCCGACGATGGAAAACGACGGCAGCCCGTTGGCGAGATGAACTTCGACAGTGACTTCGGGCGCGCGGCCAGCAGCCGGCGCGCGGCTGCGCACCACGGCAAGCGACATGGGATTCTCCGGAAGGCTCGAATGCGGGGAGTGGCGCGCGTGGTACGAAGCTTTGGTCCGGGCTTCGTACATGTTTCGCGCGCCGTACATGCGCCAGGCTGGTGAGGCGTATGCCCCTTTACGGTTCCATTGCGATCACGCTACGGATCGCTTGCGGCGGTGCGGCATGGGGGCTGCACTCGATTGCGCACAGGAGTGCGCAAGGAATTGATCAGGAGGACTGGCTGGTCACCGGCAGCTTCTGCTCGAGCTCGGCGACGCGGCGCTCGAGTTCTTCGAGGCGCTGGCGCGTACGCACGAGCACCTGCGTTTGTGCGTCGAATTCCTCGCGCGTGACGAGGTCCAGCTTCGAAAAGCCTTGCGACAACATTGCGCGAACATTGCGTTCAACGTCGCGCGCAGGCGAGTTCTTGAGCAGGTCGCTCACGCGCGACTGCAGATCATTGAATACGTCGTTTGGTTGCTTCATTCGATTCCCCTTGCTGCACAAAAAATGTGCAAGTTTTGTTTCGCCTGCGCCCCGCGACGGACCGTGATCGATCTTGGTGCGAACTCGCAGGGCCACGGCCAGGTGTGCGCGCATCTGGTGCGCACCGCGGGCCGGTGTGCTTCGCGCTGTGGCGCGGCGGTCCACTTTCAGCCGCCATGCGGCGCCCGGCGCGCCAGCGATGCCTGAGAACACTGTAGCAACGTTCCCCCCGCCACGCCACCGCGCGCGCGCCACGCTGGCCGTTCGGCCAGGGCCTTGCGCGCCGCGCCCATCAAGGCGCGGACCGCATTGTCCACGGCTTTGGGCGCGCCTGCATCGAAGTCCGTCACAGCGGCTTTGCGCAGCGGGCTACAGCAAATTGGCACGGGTGTTGCTAATACTGCCCCGCGCACTGAACGACGGTTGGCTCACGGTGTGCCAGCGACGCGGCGAAGCATCACGCGCCGTTCGCCGGGCGCTCCGTTGCAGAAGCAGACAAAGGAATGAAGCAAACCACAGCGAGGACTACATGAAACTCATTACAGCAATCATCAAGCCGTTCAAGCTCGATGAGGCGCGCGAAGCCCTTTCGGCAATCGGCGTTTCGGGGATCACGGTGACGGAGGTGAAAGGCTTCGGTCGCCAGAAGGGGCACACCGAGCTGTACCGCGGCGCGGAGTATGTCGTCGACTTCCTGCCGAAGGTGAAGATCGAAGCCGCCGTGGCCGACGACATTGTCGAGCAGGCCATCGAGGCGGTCGAACGCGCGGCCCGCACGGGCAAGATCGGCGACGGCAAGATTTTCGTCACCCCGATCGAACAAGTGATCCGCATCCGCACCGGCGAGACCGGCGCCGACGCGCTGTAAGGCCTAAAGAGACCGAGACAAGAGGAAAGAGGAAACCGAGATGCGCAAACTTTTGATGTCCCTGATGATGGCCGGCTCGCTGCTGGCCGGCGGCGTCGGCGCCGCGCTGGCGGACGACGCATCCGCGCCCGCCGCGGCCTCCGCGCCGGCCACCACCGCGTCGGCGCCCGATGCGTCCGCAGCCGCTCCGGCTTCGGCGCCCGCAGCCGACGCGGCTTCGGCCCCGGCAGCAGCAGCCAGCGCCCCGGCCGCCGCCGCAAGCGCCCCGGCCGACGCATCGGCTGCCGCCGCCGCCGCCGCGCCCGCCGCACCGACCGCGCCGTTCTCGGTCGATTCGTCGAAGATCAACTCCGGCGACACCGCGTGGATGCTGACCTCAACCGCGCTCGTGCTGTTCATGACGATCCCGGGCCTCGCGCTCTTCTACGGCGGCATGGTCCGCAAGAAGAACGTGCTCTCGACGCTCATGCAGAGCTTCGCGATCACCTGCGTCGTCACGGTGATCTGGACGGTGGTTGGCTACTCGATCGCGTTCACGCCGGGCGGCTCGTTCATCGGCGGCTTCTCGCGCATCTTCCTAGAGGGCATGAACTACATCAAGGGCGACAAGGCGACGACGCTCACCGTGAGCCACCTCGCGCCGACCATCCCGGAGACCGTGTACTTCGTCTATCAGATGACGTTCGCGATCATCACGCCGGCGCTCATCACCGGTGCGTTTGCCGACCGCATGAAGTTCTCGGCGATGCTCGTGTTCATGTCGCTGTGGTCGATCATCGTCTACTCGCCGATCGCGCACATGGTGTGGGAGCCGACGGGCTGGCTCGCTGCAGCTGGCATCCTCGACTTCGCGGGCGGCACGGTCGTGCACATCAACGCCGGTATCGCGGGCCTCGTGTGCTGTATCGTCCTCGGCAAGCGTGTGGGTTACGGCCGCGAAGTGATGGCGCCGCACAACCTCGTGCTCACGCTGATGGGCGCGGCCATGCTGTGGGTGGGCTGGTTCGGCTTCAACGCGGGTTCGGCAGTCGCGGCCGACGGCCGTGCCGGCTTCGCGATGCTCACGACGCAGGTCGCTACCGCCTGCGCCGCGCTCGGCTGGATGTTCGCGGAGTGGATCGCCAAGGGCAAGCCGTCGGTGCTCGGCATCGCCTCGGGCGCCGTGGCGGGTCTCGTGGCCGTGACGCCGGCATCGGGCTTCGTCGGTGTGCTGGGCGCGATCGTGATCGGCGTGGTGGCGGGCGTGGTCTGCTTCTGGTCGGCGACGTGGCTCAAGCACAAGTTCAACTATGACGACTCGCTCGACGCGTTCGGCGTGCACGGCATCGGCGGCATCATCGGTGCGCTCTTGACTGGCGTGTTCGCGGTGAAGGACATCGGCGGCGCGGATGGCAACCTCATCCTGCAAGCCAAGGGCGTGCTCACGACCCTCATCTACAGCGGCGTGGTGAGCTTCGTCCTGCTGAAGGTGATCGACATGGTGATGGGCCTGCGCGTTTCGGAAGAAGAAGAGCGCGAAGGTCTCGACGTGGTTCTGCATGGCGAGCGCGTGGAATAAGCGCGCCGCACTTGATGGTTTGATCTAGCAGGGCAGCAAGCAGCGACCTGGGCCCGCCGATTCGGCGGGCCCTTTTCTTTTTTGCGCGCCCGGGTGCCGGGTGTGGGCCTTGCTCTCGCGCCAGGGAGGGGGCCAGGGCGGAATAAGCACCTCGCCGGCGCGTTCGCATAGTGCCCCTTCAGTGCGTGGGCCCAATTGCGCCGGGCGCCGCGGGCGGTCCAGAATGGATATCCGGCGTGAATATCCGTGCGCGGTACGCTCATTGACCCTAACGCGCTCAAGGGATTTCACGACCCAGATTCATGAGGGCAATCCCGTCTTGCAACTGGCGCAATCGTCCCCAGATAAACGACCGGTTTCCCTACAATCAAAGCATTTCGTCCGCGAGTCACCCCTTATGGTCCCGCATCTGGTTACGGCGTTGAACGGCCCGCTCCTCGAACTGGAGCAGCGCATCCTCGATGCGACGCCGGCCATCGAGCGCTGGTTCCGCCTCGAATGGCAGGAGCACACGCCGCCGTTCTACGCCTCGGTGGACCTGCGCAACGCCGGCTTCAAGCTTGCGCCGGTCGACACCAACCTGTTTCCCGGCGCCTTTCACTGCCTGCCGCAGGAAGTGCTGCCGCTCGCCGTGCAGGCGGCCATGGCCGCCATCGAAAAGATCTGCCCGGACGCCAAGAACCTGCTGGTGATTCCGGAGATGCACACGCGCAACGCGTTCTATCTGGAGAATGTCGCGCGCCTCGCCACGATCATGCGCCAGGCGGGCCTGAACGTGCGCTTCGGCACGCTCGACGAAACGATCGCCGGGCCGGTGACGATCTCGCTCGCCGACGGCCAGAAGATCGTGCTCGAACCGCTCGAGCGCTCGCAGCGGCGCCTGGGCCTGAAGAACTTCGACCCCTGCTCGATCCTGCTGAACAACGATCTTTCGGGCGGCATCCCGCCCGTGCTCGAAAACCTGCACGAGCAGTACGTGCTGCCGCCGCTGCACGCGGGCTGGGCGGTGCGCCGCAAGTCCACGCACTTCTCCTGCTACGACGACGTGGCGAAGAAGTTCGCGAAGATGGTGGGCGTGGACCCGTGGATGATCAATCCGTACTTCGCGCACGTGGAAGGCGTGGACTTCGAGGCGCGCACGGGCGAAGAGCAAGTCGCGACCGCCATCGACGCCGTGCTCAAGAAGATCGCGAAGAAGTATCGCGAGTACGGCATCACCGAAAAGCCCTATGTCGTCATCAAGTCCGATGCCGGCACGGACGGCCGCGGCGTGATGACGGTGCACGACGCCTCGGAGGTCGCCGCACTCACGAAGCGCGAACGTGCGAAGATGTCGGCCACGAAGGACGGGCTCGAAGTGCACGACGTGATCGTGCAGGAAGGCGTCTACACGTTCGAGCACATCGGCGACGAAGTGGCCGAGCCGGTCGTGTACATGATCGACCGCTATGTGGTGGGCGGCTTCTACCGCGCGCACGGCAGCCGCGAGCGCGACCAGAACCTGAACGCGCCGGGCATGCATTTCGTGCCGCTCGGCTTCGAGCACACGGCGCTGCCCGACACGCGCGCGAAAGCGGGTGCGGCGCCGCCGAACCGCTTTTACATGTACGGCGTGGTGGCGCGGCTCGGCTTGCTGGCGGCCTCGGTCGAGCTGGAGAAGACCGATCCCGAGGCGATCCAGGTCTGATCCGGCCGTCGTCATTCACACAATCGAACGCAGCGCCCGCCACCGTGCGGGCGTTGCCGTCATGAAAGCAGGCGCGTCACCAGGCGCCACGCAGCGACAGGACAGGGACAAGGCAGAGACGATATGGACATTCTCTTCATCGCCGATCCGCTCGAGCGGTTCAAGATCTACAAGGACTCGACTTACGCGATGATGGCCGAGGCCGCGAAGCGCGGCCACCGGCTCTTCGCGTGCGAGCCCCAGCACCTCGCATGGGTGAACGGCCAGGTGGAGGCCGACGTGCGGCGCTTCACGATCATCGGCGATACGGCGGACCTGCATCGCGAAACCTGGTTCGAAGCCACGGCCGATTCGCGCGCGCTCACCGGCTTCGACGCCGTCGTCATGCGCAAGGACCCGCCGTTCGACATGGAGTACGTCACCTCGACGTGGCTGCTGGAGATCGCCGAGCGCGCGGGCGCGAAGATCTTCAACAAGCCGCAGTCGATTCGCGATCACTCGGAGAAGCTCGCCATCGGCGAATTCCCGCAGTTCGTCGCGCCGACGCTCGTCACGCGCAGCGCGGCGCGTCTGCGCCAGTTCCATGAAGAGCACCAGGACGTGATCCTCAAGCCGCTCGACGGCATGGGCGGCATGGGCGTGTTCCGCGTGAAGGCGGACGGCATGAACCTCGGCTCGATCATCGAGATGCTGAGCCACGACGGGGCGCGCAGCGTGATGGCGCAGAAGTTCATCCCCGAAATCAAGGCCGGCGACAAGCGCATTCTGCTGATCGGCGGCGAGCCGGTGCCGTTTTCGCTCGCGCGTATTCCTCAGGGCAATGAGGTGCGCGGCAATCTGGCGGCGGGCGGACTCGGCGTCGCGCAACCGCTCACCGAACGCGACATGGAGATCGCCAAAGCGCTCGGCCCGACGCTCGCGGCACGCGGCCTGCTGCTCGTGGGGCTCGACGCCATCGGCGACTGGCTCACGGAGGTCAATGTCACGAGTCCGACGTGTTTCCGCGAAATCATGGAGCAGACGGGCTTCGACGTCGCCGCGATGTTCATCGACGCGCTGGAGCGCGCGGCGGCCTGAGTCCGGCCGGAGTCAGGCTTCGAAACGGGGACCGGGCGCATTTGAGGCCCGCACCTGGAGCGCTGACTTGAAAGCCGCGTGTATGGCGGCATTTGCGGGATGTGGGCGCCTTGCAGGGTGGGCGCCCCACCGAGACCTTGACTGGCGGGCAGTTTCGGACCACGAAAGGTCGAGCGCTTGCGCGGAGCCTGTAGATCGCGCGCGACATCTGTCGCCGCTGTGAGCAGAACCGCCTCGCGTGCGCGAAAATGACCCTGCTACAATGCCGCGAGCCCGCGTTCCGGGCTGGCAAGCGGGCGTCGACAAGACGTTCCGGCTGCCGCGCGGCGCGTGTTCCGACCCTGCGAGCTCACGGCTGGCTGCGGGGTCGGCGCTGCAGGACGCGATCTACGGGTCGTCCGAGCATCAACCGGAGCCGTTTTTTGCAGTCAAGCTGACATGGCAGGGATTCTGATCATTGCGCACGCACCGCTCGCCACCGCGCTACGCGAGTGCATCGCGCATATCTATGGCGGTTGTCCGGCGCGCATCGGCGCGCTCGACGTGCTCCCCGACAGCGACCCGGCTGAAGTGGTCGCCAAGGCGAATTCGGAGATCGAGCGCCTGCGCGAAGACAACGGCGCGCTCGTGTTGACCGACATGTTCGGCGCCACGCCTTCGAACATCGCGGCGCGCCTCGCCACGGTGCCCGAGGTGCGCGTGCTGGCCGGCGTGAATCTGCCGATGCTGGTGCGGGCCGTGTGCTACCGCGCAACGCCGCTCGACACGCTGGTCGAAAAGGCGCTGGCCGGCGCGAGCAAGGGCGTCCAGACCATCGGCCCGACCATGCAGGCCGCTGCGCCCGCGAGCGAATGCGCTTGCCAGCCCACGCCCTGCACCGAAGCCACCGCCGACGCGACAAAGCAGGCCGCGAATCCGGTAGCCGGCCAGGGCGCGAGCCAGCCCGCCGCCGCGACGCGGGGCGCGGCTTGCACCGGCGGCGTAGCGGCCGGCGTGTTCAGGCCGGCTGGCAGCACCTGAACTGGCGGCGCGCCAGCGAAAGCCAACAACAAGGCACAGCGAAACAATCCAGTCACACTTCCACACACCGCGTCCGGATCGACCTATGCTGCAACAAGAAACGACCATCGTGAACAAACTCGGCCTGCACGCGCGGGCGTCGGCGAAGCTGACACAGCTCGCAGGCAACTATCAGTCGGAAATCTGGATGAGCCGCAACGGCCGCCGCATCAACGCCAAGAGCATCATGGGGGTCATGATGCTGGCCGCAGGCATCGGCAGCACGGTGATGATCGAAACCGAAGGCCCGGACGAGGCTGACGCCATGAGCGCGCTGCTCAAGCTGATCGCCGATAAGTTCGGCGAAGGCCAGTAAGACGCGCGCAGTCAACGCGCCTTGCCCGGAACGCCGCGGTTTGCCGCGGCGTTTTCATTTGTGGGCGGCGACTGCTGCACAAGGTCGCAGTCATGCGTGGACAGGTGCGCATGGCTACATTCCGCCGCGCTGGAATTTATAATCATCGCCGGGGTCTGAGAGAGCGCATTGCAGCGGTTTGCCGCAGCATCAAATAACCAGAGGAGGTGCGCGTGCCGTTCACGCTGCATGGAATTCCCGTATCACGCGGTATAGCCATCGGGCGAGCGTATCTGATCGCCCCGGCTGCACTCGACGTCGACCATTACCTCATCGAGCACGCGCAGATCGAAGACGAAATCGAGCGCTTTCGCGCGGCGCTGCAGGCCGTGGAGCAGGAACTCGACGCGCTGCGCGCCGACCTCGCCGCCGACGCCCCTTCCGAAATGGGCGCATTCATCGGCGTGCACCTCATGATCCTGAACGACGTGATGCTCGTGCAGGAGACCATCGACCTCATCCGCACGCGCCGCTTCAATGTGGAGTGGGCGCTTACCGAACAGCTCGAACGCCTCTCGCGTCACTTCGACGACGTCGAGGACGAGTACCTGCGCGAGCGCAAGGCCGATATCGAGCAGGTCGTGGAGCGCGTGCTGAAGTCGCTCGCGGGCGCCATGCCCCCTTCGCTGCACGGCGGCTGCGACGAGATGATCGTCGTCGCGCACGACATCGCGCCGGCCGACATGCTGCAGTTCAAGGGGCAAACCTTCCAGGGGTTCGTCACCGATCTGGGCGGGCGCACCTCGCATACGGCGATCGTCGCGCGCAGCCTCGGCATTCCGGCGGCGGTGGGCGTGCAGCAGGCGAGCGCGCTGATCCGCCAGGACGATCTCATCATCGTCGACGGCGACCATGGCGTCGTGATCGTCGATCCCGCGCCGATCGTGCTCGAGGAGTACACCTACCGCCAAAGCGAGATGGCGCTCGAGCGGCGCAAGCTGCAGCGCCTGAAGTTCTCGCCCACGCAAACGCTGTGCGGCGCGAAGATCCAGCTCTACGCGAACATCGAACTGCCCGACGACGCGCAGGCCGCGCTCGACTCGGGCGCGACCGGCGTGGGCCTCTTTCGCACCGAGTTCCTGTTCATGAACCACAAGAACCACTTGCCGGAGGAGGACGAGCAGTTCGCCGCCTACCGCCGCGCGGTGGAGCTCATGAACGGGCTGCCCGTGACGATCCGCACGATCGACGTGGGCGCGGACAAGCCGCTCGACGCCATGAATGCGGGCGACGGTTACGAGACGGCCGCGAACCCGGCACTCGGCCTGCGCGCGATCCGCTGGAGCCTGTCCGAGCCGCAGATGTTCCTCACGCAGCTGCGGGCGATCCTGCGCGCCTCGGCGTTCGGTTCGGTCAAGATCCTGATTCCGATGCTCGCGCACGCGCAGCAGATCGACCAGACGCTCGACCTGATCCGCGAGGCGAAGCGTCAGCTTGACGACGCCGGTCTCGCCTACGATCCCAACATCCAGGTCGGCGCGATGATCGAGATTCCGGCGGCGGCGCTCGCGCTGCCGATGTTCCTGCGCCGGCTCGACTTCCTCTCGATCGGCACCAACGACCTGATTCAGTATGCGCTCGCCATCGACCGCGCCGACAATGCGGTGGCCGACCTGTACGATCCGCTGCATCCGGCCGTGCTGCAACTGATCGCGCATACGCTGCGCGAGGCGAAGCGCGCGGGCGTGCCGGTTTCGGTGTGCGGGGAGATGGCGGGCGACCCGTCGTTCACGCGTTTGCTGCTCGGCATGGGTCTCACCGAGTTTTCGATGCACCCGAGCCAGTTGCTCGTGGTGAAGCAGGAGATCCTGCGCTCGCAGCTCAAGACGCTGGAAAAGCCGGTGGCGGAGGTGCTGGCCGCTTACGAGCCCGAGGAACTGCAGGCCGCGCTGCAGCGTGTGGCCCAGGCCTGAGCGCCTACCCACGCATACGCGAAAATGAAAAACAGCCCCGGCATGTCCGGGGCTGTTTTTTTTGCTTTTGCTCGCGCGGGCTTCAGGCGTGCCTGTGACGCTCGCCGCACACCGGGCAATCCGGCTGCCGCGCCACGCGCATCGTGTTCCACTCCATGCGCAGGGAGTCGAGCATCATGAGCCGCCCGACGAGCGGCGCGCCGATGCCGCCGATCACGCGCAGCGCCTCGGCCGCCTGCATCGCGCCGATGATGCCCACCGTGGGCGCGAACACGCCCATCGTCGAGCACGCCACTTCCTCGAATGGCTGATCTTCGGGGAACACGCAGGCGTAGCAGGGCGAGGCGTCGTCGCGGAAATCGAACGTGCTGATCTGTCCGTCGAAGCGCAACGCCGCGCCCGAGACGAGCGGCACGCCGTGCTTCACGCATGCGCGGTTGATGGCGTGGCGCGTGGCGAAGTTGTCGGTGCAGTCGAGCACGACCGTCGCGCCCGGCACCTGCGCGCCGAGCCACGCATCGTCGATGCGTGTTTGCAGCGCGTTCACCTTCACCTCGGGATTCAGGCGCGCGATGGCCTCGCGGCCCGACTCGACCTTCGCGCGGCCGACCGACGCCGTCTCGTGCATGATCTGCCGCTGCAGGTTGGTGAGGTCGACGGTGTCGTTGTCGACGAGCGTGAGCGTGCCCACGCCCGAGGCCGCGAGATACATCGCCGCCGGCGATCCCAGGCCGCCCGCGCCCACGACGATCGCATGCGCGTCGAGAAAGCGCTGCTGCGCCTCGATGCCGATCTCGTCGACGAGGATATGGCGGGAATAGCGGAGGAGTTGGTCGTCGTTCATCGCGATGCGCTGGTTCGATGGCGCTGCGATGGACCTCGAGAGCCTCGATGGCCTGAATGGGGGAGCGCGCGCCGGGGAAATACCGTGCCGTTATTGTAACGACGCCAGCGGCTGGAGGAGGGGCGGCCTCGCGACCGGCGCACGAGGCGCGCGAGTCGCGAGGCGGGTCGGCGTGTTACTTCGCCGGTGCCGGAGCGGAGGCCGGCGCGGCCGCGGAGCCCGGAGCCGGCGCCATGATGAGGGCGCCCGGCTTCACGGCGATCGGCGCGGAAGCCGAGGTAGGCGGCTTCTGCTGCGCGAGGCGGCGCTCCATCGGCGACTTCGATTCGGCCACCGGCTTGCCCTGGAGCTTGTTCAGCGCCTGCTGGAGCATGTAGTCGTCGGTGGAACCGAACTCGACCGGCTTGCGCTCCCGATCCTTCTGGCGCTGCTCCGACGTCTTCTTGTCGTTCTGCTCTTCGAGCTGACGCAGCATGTCCATGCGCTCCTGCTCGCGCACGTCCTGCTCCTTCTTCTCGTCCGGATCCTGCGTGTTGGCGAGGTGGTTCTGGTAGTCCACTTCGCGCGTGACGAGTGCGTCGTCCGGATCGCCGTCGGCGTACTGGTCGACCGCGATATCAGGACGGATGCCCTTGTTCTGGATCGAGCGGCCGCTCGGCGTGTAGTAGTACGCCGTGGTCAGGCGCAGCGCCGTGTCGGCCGTCATCGGGCGCACGGTCTGCACCGAGCCCTTGCCGAACGTCGTCTTGCCGACGATCAGCGCACGCCTGGAGTCCTGCAGCGCGCCCGCGACGATTTCCGAGGCCGACGCCGAGTAGGCGTTGGTCAGCACGACCATTGGCACGGTCTTGAACTCGGCCGCCTCGCCCTTGAGCGGGTCGCCGTCGAACGACGGCAGGCGGTAGTTCTCGTAGGTGTCGCGGTAGACCTGCTTCGAGTCCGGGATCTGGCCGTTCGTCGAGACGACGACCGAATCCGGCGGCAGGAACGCGCCCGCCACGCCCACGGCGCTTTGCAGCAGGCCGCCGCCGTTGTTGCGCAGGTCGAGGATGATGCCCTTGAGGTTCGGCTCCTGGCGCGCGATATCTTGCAGCTTCTGGGCGAGGTCGGGGACCGTGCGCTCCTGGAAGCTCGTGATGCGGATATACGCGTAGCCCGGCTGCAGGATCTTCGACTTCACGCTCTGCACCTTGATGATGGCGCGCGTGATGGTGAGCGGGAAGGTGCGGTCGTCGGTCTTGCGGAAGATCGTCAGCGTGACCTTGGTGCCCGGGTCGCCGCGCATCTGCTTGACGGCCTGGTCGAGCGTCATGCCGCGCACCGGTTTGTCGTTGATGCGCGTGATGAGGTCGCCCGGACGAATGCCGGCGCGATACGCGGGCGTATCCTCGATCGGCGAGATGACCTTGATCAGGCCGTCTTCCGACGAGATTTCGATGCCGAGGCCCGCGAAGCGACCCTTGGTCTGCTCCTGGAGCTCCTGGTAATCGGTCTTGTCGAGATACGACGAGTGCGGGTCGAGGCTCGACACCATGCCCTTGATGGCGGCGGTGAGGAGCTTCTTGTCGTCCACCGGCACGACATACTCATGCTTGATTTGACCGAACACTTCGGCGAAGAGCCTCAGCTGGTCGAGCGGCAGCGGTTCTACGACCGTCTGCTGGGTTTGCTGCGCCTCGGCGGAAATCTGCAGGGTGGCAAATACGCCGGTCGCGAGGCCAGCGGCGATCAGGCCGATGTTTTTCAGGTTCTTTCGCATAGAGTATGTTGCGTGCGGTCGAAAAGGCGCGTGGCAGCGTCTATTGGAAAAGCGACGGACAAGTATAACTGCACACCCGCCGTGGCTGTGTATATGGCGCGTACGATGGGACTAAGACAGTGCTGCAGCCGCCTGGTTCGCAAACCGTGTGCCGCAATTTCACTTCTGGCACGGTGCTGGCAGGGCGCTGGCAATCCTGCCAGCCAGGCCCGGAAACAGGCAGAAAAGGGGAATGTGCAACGAATTTCCGGGGCGGCCAGGGCGAACCCGCACGGCGCCCGCGTGGCCGCAGGGCTGGCCCGCGCACAGCCGCCGCCCGACGGACCGGCGGCTGCCTGAATCGACAAGGCACGGCCACGTGGCAGCCGATGCCGGGCGGCGCTTAGCGTCAGCCCGCCTTCTTGCCCTGGTTCGCCACGGCGGCCTGCGCCTTCGCGATGGCTTCCGCGTCGCCCAGATAGTAGTGCTTGATGGGCTTGAGGTTCTCGTCCAGCTCATAGACGAGCGGCACGCCGTTCGGGATGTTCAGGCCGACGATGTCGTCATCCGAAATGTTGTCGAGGTACTTCACGAGCGCGCGGATCGAATTGCCGTGCGCGGCGATCACCACCTTCTTGCCCGCCTTGATGGCCGGCGCGATCGACTCGTTCCAGATCGGCAGCACGCGCGCGACCGTGTCCTTCAGGCACTCTGTGAGCGGCAGTTCCTCGCTCGGCACCTTCGCGTAACGCGGGTCGTTGTACGCCGTGCGCGAGTCGGTCGGCTCGAGCGCCGGGGGCGGCGTGTCGTAGCTGCGGCGCCAGACCAGCACCTGCTCGTCGCCGAATTTGGCCGCCGTTTCGGCCTTGTTCAGGCCCGAAAGCGCACCGTAGTGACGCTCGTTCAGGCGCCACGAGTGGACCACGGGCAGGTACATCTGGTCCATCTGGTCCTGCACGTGCCAGAGCGTGCGGATCGCGCGCTTGAGCACGGAGGTGTAGGCGATGTCGAACGTGTAGCCGGACTCCTTGAGCAGCTGGCCTGCCTGCTGCGCTTCGTGGTTGCCCTGCTCGGTGAGGTCGACGTCCACCCAGCCGGTGAAGCGGTTTTCCTTGTTCCACGTCGATTCGCCGTGGCGGATGAGTACGAGTTTGTACATGAGGATGCCGGTCGGTAGTGAAGGAAGCGGTAATCGGGGACGGAGGACGCAACACGGCAGCAGCGCCGTGGCGGCAGTCCAGTCCGGCGGGCTGCACGCCCGGGCTGGGGGGCGGTAACCCTGCGACAAACGGTTATTTTATAATGAGCGGATTGTCCGAATCCGATTTCGCACGATTTCTCCGACTTTCCCTTTTTCCGGCGGACCCTCCGTGACGTTCTTCACCAACTACATCAACCTTGTACTCATCGCGATCGTCCTCATCTCAGGAGGGTTGCTCCTGTGGCCGACGCTCAAGCGCGGCGGGCGCGGCGGGGTTTCCACCGCCGAGGCGACGCAGCTCATCAACCGCCGCAACGCGGTGGTGGTCGACCTGCGCCCCGCGGGTGAATTCGCGAAGGGTCATCTGCCCTCGGCGCGCCAGGTCGAATTTGGCGAACTCGAGACGAAGATCGGCCAGCTCGTGAAGAACAAGAGCAACCCGGTGTTGCTGGTCTGCCAGACGGGCCAGCAGTCGCACAAGGCGCTGCGCCTCGTGAAGGACGCCGGTTTTGCCGAAGTCCACGTGCTGGACGGCGGCGTGAACGCCTGGCAGCAGGCCGGCATGCCGGTCGTGAAACAAGGAGGTTCGAAGTGAGCAAAGTGGTCATGTACAGCACCCAGGTGTGCCCGTATTGCCAGATGGCCGAGCGTCTTTTAAAGTCGCGCGGCGTCGAACACATCGAGAAAGTGCTGATCGACCGGGATCCGGCGCGGCGCGAAGAGATGATGACGCGCACCGGCCGGCGTACCGTGCCGCAGGTTTTCATCGGCGAGACGCATGTGGGCGGTTACGATGACCTCTCCGCGCTCGACCGTGCGGGCGGCTTGATGCCGCTGCTCGAAGCCGCCTGAGGTTACAGGCGGATTCAAGGCCTGATTCGCAGCCCGATAGCCGGCGGCCTCGGTCCGCAGGCGGGCTGCGCAGCGTGACGTAGCGACGCAGGGTTTCGGCCCGCGCGAGCCAGTGAGGCTCGCGCGGGCCTGTTGCCGTTCATTGCCGTAGCGCGGCGCATTTTCGGGACGCTGAGATGTCACGAGAATGGCGCCGCGATCCATTCAATCAGGGAAGCCATACACCATGTCTGACGAGAACAACCAGCCGTTCTTCAATATCCAGCGCATTTACCTCAAGGACATGTCGCTCGAGCAGCCGAATTCGCCGGCCATCTTCCTTGAGCAGGACATGCCTTCGGTCGAAGTGGAAGTCGACGTCAAGGCCGAGCGCCTCGCCGAATCGGTGTTCGAGATCATCGTCACCGGGACCGTCACGGCCAAGGTCAAGGAGAAGGTTGCGTTCCTGATCGAAGCCAAGCAAGCCGGCATTTTCGACATCCGCAACATCCCGGCCGAACAGGTCGATCCGCTCGTCGGCATCGCATGCCCGACCATCCTGTTCCCGTACCTGCGCTCGAACATCGCCGACGCGATCACGCGCGCGGGCTTCCCGCCGATCCACCTGGCCGAGATCAACTTCCAGGCGCTCTACGAGCAACGCCTGCAGCAACTCGCCCAGCAAGACGGCGCAAGCAGCGCCACGCACTAAAGCGTACGTTGATCGTTTCCACGAACTACCGGTGCGGAGTATCGGAATGAACATCGCCGTTCTCGGCGCCGGAGCGTGGGGCACCGCGCTGGCGGGGCATCTCGCCCAGGCGCATCACACGCTGTTGTGGGCGCGCGATGGCGCGCTCGTCGACACCTTGCGCAAGACGCACGAAAACGCCCGCTACCTCGCGGGCGTCGCGCTGCCCAAAACTCTCCAATACGAAACGGATCTCGCCGCCGCGCTCGACCATGCGTCGGGCGAGGCGGATCTCGTCGTGCTCGCCACGCCCGTGGCGGGCCTGCGCGGCATGCTTTGCACACTGCGCGACATGGGCCGCGTGCCCGCGCACTTCGTCTGGCTCTGCAAGGGCTTTGAAGCCGAAACGCAGTTGATGCCGCACCAGGTCGTGGCGGCCGAGTTGCCGGGCCACGCGAGCAACGGCGTGCTTTCGGGGCCGAGCTTCGCGCGCGAAGTCGGCGAGGGCCTGCCCGTCGCGTTGACGGTGGCGAGCGCCTCCGCCGACTGCCGCGAGCGCACGCTCGCGGCGTTCCATCACCGCGCGATGCGCATCTATACCGGCGACGACGTGGTCGGCGTGGAGGTGGGCGGTGCGGTCAAGAACGTGCTCGCGATCGCGACCGGCATCGCCGACGGCCTGGGCCTCGGCCTGAACGCACGCGCGGCGCTCATCACGCGCGGCCTCGCCGAGATGACGCGCCTTGGCGTCACGCTCGGCGGGCGCGCCGAGACCTTCACGGGACTGACCGGCCTCGGCGACCTCATCCTTACCGCCACGGGCGACCTCTCGCGCAACCGCACCGTGGGCAAGCAGCTCGCGAGCGGCCGCACGCTCGACGACATCCTCGGCGCACTCGGCCACGTGGCCGAAGGCGTGCGCTGCGCGCAGGCCGTGCTGGCGCTCGCGCGCGCACATGGCATCGACATGCCGATCACCCAGGCGGTATGCGCCGTGCTGTTCGACGGTGTCACGCCGCGCGACGCCGTGAGCGCGCTGCTCCGGCGCGACGCGAAGGCGGAGTAGGGCGCTTCGGTCCTGCTGCGCCTGGCTGGAAGCTCGCACGCTTTGCGTGGGACCGGAGCGCAAAGGAGGACCGTATGCTGACCATCGGAAACTGCCGCATCGAAGCGCAGGCCGTCGACATCACCACGTTGAAGGTCGATGCGATCGTCAACGCCGCGAACGAATCGCTGCTCGGCGGCGGCGGCGTGGACGGCGCGATTCATCGCGCCGCCGGGCCGGACCTGCTGCGCGAATGCGAGACGCTGAACGGCTGCCCGACCGGCGACGCCAAAATCACCGCCGGCCATCGCCTGCCCGCAAAACACGTCATCCATACCGTGGGCCCCGTCTGGTACGGCGGCGGCCGTGACGAAGCGCATCTGCTCGCTTCCTGCTACCGGCGCTCGCTCGAGTGCGCGCGCGAGGCGGGCGTGACGAGCATCGCGTTTCCGGCAATCAGTTGCGGCGTCTACCGTTTTCCTGCCGACGACGCGGTGGCGATTGCGGTATCGACCGTGATTGACGAGCTATCGAAATACCCGACGCTCGAGCACGTGATCTTCGCTTGCTTCGACAATGCGATGCTCACGCGCTATGAGCGTGAGCTGGCGGCGCGCGGCAAGGCGTAGGGCAAAGCGTAACAACGCGCTCGCTTCATTCGCCGCCTTCGAACCCCGCCTGACGCCACGCTTCGAACACCACGACCGCGACCGTGTTCGAGAGATTCAGGCTGCGATTGCCGGGCCGCATCGGCAGGCGCACGCGCTGTGGCGTCTCGAAGCGCTCGAGTACCGCATCGGGCAGGCCGCGCGTTTCCGCGCCGAACACGAACCAGTCGCCGGGCTGGAACGCATGCGCATGAAAGCGGCCCGATCCGCGCGTCGTGAACGCGAACATCCGCGACGGGTCCGGTGCTTCTTTGGCGATGAAGGCATTCCAGTCGGCGTGCACGTGCATCTGCGCGTACTCGTGGTAATCGAGGCCCGCGCGGCGCATCTTCGCGTCGTCGAGGGGAAAGCCGAGCGGTTCGATCAGATGAAGCCGCGCACCGGTGTTCGCGCACAGGCGGATCACGTTGCCGGTGTTCGGCGGAATTTCGGGTTCGACGAGAACGACGTTGAACATGGCGATGAAACTCTCTCGATGGCTTGAACAGGGTGAGGCCGATCAGTCCTTCGGCGTGCGCAGCGCGACGAAATTCGTCACGCGCCGTGCGCCCGCGGCCTTGAGCGTATGCGCGAGCGCGTCGAGCGTGGCGCCCGAGGTCATCACATCGTCGACCACGCCTACGTGCTGGCCGGCAAGCGGACGCGTGAACGCGAGCGCCCGGCCGACGTTGCGGCGGCGCGTCTCGCGATCGAGCTTCGATTGCGGCGCCGTATGCAGGATGCGTTGTACGAGCGTGGCGTCCGCATGCGTGCCCAACCGGCGTGCGAGCGGCCGCGCGATCTGCCACGCCTGGTTGTAGCCGCGCTCGATGAGGCGTTCGCGCGAGAGCGGCACCGGCACGATGAGCTCCGGCATGCCGTGCTCATCGCCCATATCTTGTGCAGCCAGCGCGAGGCGCCGCGCAAATTCCTCGCCGAGCGCAAGGCGCGCGCGAAACTTCAGGCCGCGTGCGAGCAGGTCGAGCGGCGCACGATAATCGGCGAGCGCGAGCGCGGCGTCGAATGCGGGCGGCGCGTCGGCGCAGGCCTCGCAGCGGTAGCGCGCGCGTCCCGCCGCACCGCGCCTGTGCGCGAGCGGCAGCGCGCAGACCGTGCAGCGCAGGCGCGGCTCATTCCAGTACGCGGCATCGCAGCACACACAGAGCGTGGCTCGCGACAAATTGCCGCATAATGGGCACAGATTGGGCAGCACGAAGTGGGCAAGCTGTGACGGCAGCGCCCGCGCTTTTCGACAGACGCGCGCAACGCCCGCAAGACGAGTGCGGTGCGAAGCGGGCGGTGTGACGCGCGCTGCATTGCGTGCATCGCGTGAAGAAGGGCGCGGCGGCATCGAAGGACGGCCCGGGCAGCGGGCTCGCGTGACTGAAAGGAAAGGAGTGAGCGAGTATACTTCGCAGACTTCGCCAATACGACCGACATGTCCCCGTCTCCCGCAAGAACTGGCCGTCCGGACTATGACACCCGGCACCTTCGGCGCATCTTCGATCGCCGTGCGGCGACTTTCGACGACGTTGCCTTCCTGCCGCGTGAAATCGCGCAACGCATGCGCGAACGCCTCGAGTACATCAAGGTGAAACCTGCGGCCGTGCTCGACATCGCGTGCGGCCAGGGCGACGACCTGCCCGGCTTGCGCGAGCGCTTTCCCGAAGCGCCCGTGTTCGGCACCGATCTCTCCCTCGCCATGCTGCGCCGTGCCCGCGAGCACGACGCCCCCGACACGAGCTGGCGGCGTTTTCTGCCCGCATCGGTTGGCCGCGCGCTCGGTTCGCGCGGCCCGCGGGTTGCGCAGGCCGACTTTGCCGAGCTGCCGTTCGCGCACGGCGCGTTCGAACTGCTGTGGTCGAATCTCGCGCTGCATTGGCATCCGCGCCCCGACCTCGTGTTCGGTGAGTGGCAGCGTGTGCTCAAGGTCAATGGCCTGCTCATGTTCAGCACGCTCGGGCCCTACACGCTCAAGGAGCTGCGCGGCGCATTTGCCGAAGTCGAGGCCGCGCACGGCGTGCCGACGCGCGCGCACGTCATCGATTTCGTCGACATGCACGATCTGGGCGACATGCTCGTCGAGAACGGTTTCGAGATTCCGGTGATGGACCAGGAAACGCTCACCATCACCTACAAGACGCCGGAGAAGCTGCTCGCCGACGTGCGCCGCTGGGGGGCGTATCCGTTCGAGCGCAACGGCGATGGAGTGGGTGACAACGGCGGCACGCACGGCGCGCGGCGCCTGCACCGTGCGCTCGTGACCGCGCTCGAGGCGCGTCGCCATACGGACGGTCCGCACGCGGGCACGATCCCGCTGACCTTCGAGATCATCTACGGCCACGCGTGGAAGGCTGTGCCGCGTACGACAGCCGAAGGCCATGGCATCGTGCGCATCGAAGACATCGGCCGGGGTCCGGCAAGGAATCGGTAACGTGGTAAGGGGGCTTTCGTTATGCCTGAAATTAGCGCCTGAAAAGCCCCCGGGGAAAATGCCTGAAAAATCGCTGCAAGGCCCGTCTGGTATGGGTTTGCAGGCGATTGGGCCTTGCTTGTGAGGGCTGGGGATCGCGCCTATAATGCGTCAGTTTGCTGCACGGAAGGGTCCCCAAAATCCATTGTGGCAAGTCCAGATGTTCCCGTAGTTGTGCGAGGCGCGACGCGGCGATAGTCTGGCGAGGTTGCAAGTGGGGGAAGCGAGCGATGCAGGCGTCTGATCTGCTGGCGAGTCCGGAGCCGGTCCTGAAAGACTGGACCATGAAGCGCAACTGCTCGGTTTCGCCCAGGCAATTCGTGTTCTTCTATGTTTCGCTGGCGCTGGTTTCCATCGCGATCGCCGTTCTGTTGTTGATCCACGGCGCCTGGCTGGTTTTGCCGTTTACCGGTATCGATCTGTTGGTCGTGGGCGGCGCTTTTGTCATTCATGCGCGCCATGCTGTCGATTACGAACGTATCAGGCTTTATCCGAACCGGCTGGTGATCGAACAGATGAGCGCCGCCGCGCTCACGCAGTTCGAATTCAATCCCCGCTGGGTCCGGGTCGAGCCGGGCGCGACCCCACGCGACCCGGTGCGCCTCGTGTCCCGCGGTCAGGCGGTCGCTGTCGGGTTGCATCTGCCGCAATATCGGCGTGCGCAGTTCGCGCGGGAACTGCGTACCTGGCTTGCGCGCGCGGGTTGATGCGCGGCGCGTGAGTTTGCCGGTCGGCGCTACGAGCGTCCCAGGGGGCGCCCTGGTTGCAAAACCTTCCTGCGGGGTCGAGGGTTTGAATGGAAATTATGGGTAAGGAAGCTATGAAAACAATCAAGCGAGCCCTCCAGGGCGTGCTGGCGTGCAGCGGATTCCTCGTCGCCGGCGCGGCACTCGCAGTCGGAGACAGCCCAGGCGGCCCTGCGGTAAACGAGATCAATTTCCAGCCACCCGTCACGCGCATCGCCGAAGAGCTTTACAGCCTCCATATGATGATGCTGCTCTTGTGCGCCGTGATTTTCGTCGGCGTGTTCGGCGTCATGTTCTATTCGATCTACGCGCACCGTAAATCGAAGGGCCACAAGGCCGCTCACTTCCACGAGAGCACCACGGTCGAAATCATCTGGACGGTGGTGCCGTTCATCATCGTCGTGCTGATGGCGCTGCCCGCCACCAAGGCTGTCGTCGCGATGAAGGACACCTCCAACGCCGACCTCACGGTGAAGGTCACGGGCTACCAGTGGAAATGGGGCTACGACTACGTGAAGGGGCCGGGCGAGGGCATCAACTTCCTCTCCACGCTCAGCACGCCGCGCTCCGAGGTGAACAACCGCGTGCCGATCACCGATACGTACCTGCAGGAAGTCGACAATCCGCTCGTCGTGCCGGTCAACAAGAAGATCCGCGTCATCACCACGGCCAACGACGTCGTGCACTCGTGGTACGTGCCCGCGTTCGGCGTGAAGCAGGACGCGATTCCGGGCTTCGTGCGCGACACGTGGTTCAGGGCCGACAAGGTCGGCACCTATCGCGGCTTCTGTACCGAGCTATGCGGCAAGGAGCACGCGTTCATGCCGGTCGTCGTGGAAGTGCTCTCCGACGAAGACTACGCAAAGTGGGTCGATACGCAAAAGGCGAAGATGGCCGCCGCCAACGACGACCCGAACAAGACCTACACGCTGGCCGAGCTCAAGGAGCGCGGCGAGAAGGTCTACAACTCGAACTGCGCGGTGTGCCACCAGCCCACCGGCAAGGGCGCGGGCGCGTTCCCGGCGCTCGATGGCAGCAAGGTCGTTCAGGGTCCGCTCGCCGGGCACGTGAGCATCGTCCTGCACGGCAAGAACGCCATGCCTTCGTGGGCGCCTACGCTCAACGACGTCGAGATCGCGTCGGTCATCACGTTCGAGCGCAACTCGTGGGGCAACCACACCGGCGACATTCTGCAGCCGCGTCAGGTGGCCGACGCGCGTAACGGCAAGATGCCCGAGGGCGGCGGCACGACGGCGGCAGCGGGCGAAGGCGGCGCGAGTGGCGCGGCCGCGGCGAGCGGCGCGGAAGCCGCCAGCGGCGCGGCCGAAGCGAGCGCGGCGAGTGGTGCGGCGCCCGCAAGCGGCGCGGATCAGGCGTCGGGCGCAGCGGCGCCGAGCGCGGCCGCGTTGCCGGCGAGCGTCTACTTCGAAGTGGGCAAGAGCACGCTGCCCGCCGACGCGAAGGACGCCATCCAGGCGGCAGCCGACTACGCGAAGGCGCACCCGGACGCGAAGTTCACGCTCTCGGGCTACACCGATTCGAGCGGCAATGCCAGCACCAACGCCGACCTCGCCAAGCGCCGCGCGCAAGCGGTGCGCGACGCGATGAAGGCGGCAGGCATTGCCGAAGACCACATCATTCTGAAGAAGCCGGAAACGATCACGGGCGGCGCAAACGCGAAAGAAGCGCGCCGGGTGGAGATCAGCGCGGCGGCCTGAGCGGGCCGGCGCCATAAGAACAAGCAGCAAGAGACGCAAAAGCAATTCGCTTCAGCATTTCAATTGCATGGGGCTGGAGTCAGGCGCCAAAGCGCCAACTCCGGACCGACAGGAGATAAGACATGTCTAGCATCGGACACGATGTAGCTGGCGGGCACGGCCACGTGCACGGCGACCACGCGCACGCCACGCCCCACGGCTGGCGCCGCTGGCTGCTCGCGACGAATCACAAGGACATCGGAACGCTGTATCTGCTCTTCTCGTTCGTGATGTTCCTCTCGGGCGGCGTCATGGCGCTCGCCATTCGTGCGGAGCTGTTCGAGCCGGGCATGCAGATCATGCGCCCCGAGTTCTTCAACCAGCTCACCACGATGCACGGTCTCATCATGGTGTTCGGCGCGATCATGCCGGCCTTCGTGGGCTTCGCGAACTGGATGATTCCGCTGCAGATCGGCGCCTCGGACATGGCGTTCGCGCGCATGAACAACTTCAGCTTCTGGCTGCTGCCCGCCGCCGCGTGCCTGCTGGTCGGCTCGTTCTTCTCACCGGGCGGCGCGACTGCCGCGGGCTGGACGCTCTACGCGCCGCTCTCCACGCAGATGGGCCCCGGCATGGACTTCGCGATCTTCGCGGTGCACATCATGGGCGCCTCGTCGATCATGGGGGGCATCAACATCGTCGTGACCATCCTGAACCTGCGCGCGCCGGGCATGACGCTCATGAAGATGCCGATGTTCGTGTGGACGTGGCTCATCACCGCGTACCTGCTGATCGCCGTGATGCCGGTGCTCGCAGGCGCGATCACGATGCTGCTGTTCGACCGCCACTTCGGCACGAGCTTCTTCAACGCGGCCGGCGGCGGCGACCCGGTCATGTACCAGCACATCTTCTGGTTTTTCGGGCACCCCGAGGTCTACATCATGATCTTGCCGGCGTTCGGGATCGTCTCGCAGGTGATTCCGGCGTTCTCGCGCAAGCCGCTGTTCGGCTATAGCTCGATGGTGTACGCGACGGCGTCGATCGCGATTCTCTCGTTCATGGTCTGGGCGCACCACATGTTCGCGACCGGCATGCCGGTCACGGGCCAGCTCTTCTTCATGTACGCGACCATGCTGATCGCCGTGCCGACTGGCGTGAAGGTGTTCAACTGGGTCGCCACGATGTGGCGCGGCTCGCTCACCTTCGAAACGCCGATGCTGTGGGCAGTGGGCTTCCTGATCGTGTTCACGTTCGGCGGTCTCTCGGGCCTCATGCTCGCCATGGCGCCGCTCGACATCCAGTATCACGGCACTTACTTCGTGGTGGCGCACTTCCATTACGTGCTGGTGGCGGGATCACTATTCGCGTTGTTCTCAGGGTGGTACTACTGGTCTCCCAAATGGACCGGCTGGATGTACAACGAGACGCGCGGCAAGATCCACTTCTGGTGCTCGCTCATCTTCTTCAACCTCGCGTTCCTGCCGATGCACTTCGTCGGCCTCGCCGGGATGCCGCGACGCTATGCCGACTATCCGGCCCAGTTCACCGACTGGAACCAGGTGATCACGATCGGCGCCTTCGGCTTCGGGCTTTCTCAGGTGTACTTCCTGTTCTTTGTCGCGCTGCCCGCGTATCGCGGCGGCGGCGAGCTGGAAAAGGCCGGCGACAAGCCGTGGGACGGTGCAACGGGCCTCGAGTGGACCGTGCCGAGCCCGGCGCCGTTCCACACGTTCGAGAATCCGCCGACGGTCGAGTGAGCTGTTGAGTCTGTGGCGACCCGCTGTGCGCAGCCGGACGCGAGCGAAGTCCGCGGTCTTCACGCAGTCTTCATCGGAGCACGTACGAGAGGCGATTGACGATGCAAGGAGAAGCCGCGGCCAGCCGCGCTGAACGCATGACCCGGGATCCACAAAAAAGACGCACGCCCGAGCAGATCCGCGCGGGTAATCTGCGGCTCGGCCTCATCTTGCTGGCCGTCGTAGTCGGTTTTTTTGTGGCTGCCGTCGTCAAGCAGGTGTATTTCCCCGGTCACTGACGCGCAGGGCGTTTGCCGGAAGATCGTTCGAGGAAGTTCGATGTCCACGCAAGCTGGAAATGATCGCGCGTTCAACCGGTCGATGCTCGTCAAGCTCGTCGTCGTGGCGCTGCTGATGTTTGGCTTCGGCTTCGCGCTGGTGCCGATGTATCGCGCGATCTGCCAGGTCACGGGCATCAACAACCTGGTGCAACGCGACGCCACCGAGCGCGAGGCGCGCAACACGCAGGTGGACATGACGCGCACGATCTCGGTGGAGTTCGATGCGAACGCACGCGGGCTGCTCGGCTTCAAGCCGGAGCAAACGAGCCTCGACGTGCACCCGGGCGAAGTCATGACGGTGATGTACGACATTTCGAACAACGAAGGACGCACGGTCGACGCCCAGGCGATTCCGAGCTACGCGCCGAAGCAGGCGACGGAGTACTTCCGCAAGATCGAGTGCTTCTGCTTCACGCAGCAAACCTTGAAGGCGAACGAGACGAAGCGCATGCCGGTGGTGTTCGTGATCGATCCGAAGCTGCCGAAGGACGTGAAGACGATCACGCTGTCGTACACGTTCTTCGAGCTGAACAAGCCGGCCGTGCCGCCGCCGCCGAAACAGCCGGCGGGCGCATGAGGCTTCGGCGCCGGGGTCAACGATGCCAGGAGGCGAAAGGAGCATGAGCGACGAACGCGACGGCGGCGTTAAGAGGCCGGCGAAGAAGAAAGGCGGCATCCTGCAGGTGATGAAAGCGGTGGCGTGGTCCTTCCTCGGCGTGCGCAAGCGCGCCGACCTCGAAGACGACGCCGCGAACCTGCACCCCGTGCAGTTGATCATCGCGGGGATCGTCGGTGCGGTGCTGTTCATCGTCGTGCTCCTGTTGATCGTGCACGCAGTGGTGGGATGAGCGAGTGCGCGCAACGCCGCGCGCCAGGCAGTGAATAACGAGGACACACTCGGACAAATGCAGCCGGCGATGTCCGGAGCAACTGGAAACTGGAGAAACAGGCATGAGCGGCCAAAACGATAGCCCCTACTACTTCGTACCGCACCCGTCGCGGCACCCGATTAGCGCGTCCATTGGTCTGCTGGTCATGCTCGCGTCGCTCGCTTCGTGGATCAACGGCGAGTCGTGGGGGCCGATCGGCGTGCTCGTCGGCCTGCTATGGCTGCTCTTCACGCTGTGGCACTGGTTCGGCGACGCCATCGCCGAATCCGAAGGCGGCATGTACGGCAAGCGTGTCGACGTGTCGTACCGGTGGAGCATGAGCTGGTTCATCTTCTCCGAAGTGATGTTCTTCGGCGCGTTCTTCGGGGCGCTCTTCTACGCGCGCGCGATCGCCCTGCATCAGCTCGGCAGCCTCGACTACAAGCTGATCTGGCCGGACTTCTCGGCGGTGTGGCCGAACAACGGCCCCGCGGCGCTGGTCTCGCACTTCCGCTCGATGACGCCGTGGCCCGTGCCGACCATCAACACGGCGCTGCTGCTCTCTTCGGGCGCGACGCTCACCGTTTCGCACCACGCGCTGCGCGACAACCATCGCTCGAAGGCCATCGCCTGGCTCGCCGCGACGATCGTGCTGGGCGTGTGCTTCCTGTTCCTGCAGGCGTTCGAATACATCCACGCGTACGGCGAACTGAACCTCACGCTGGCTTCGGGCATTTACGGTTCGACGTTCTTCCTGCTCACGGGCTTCCACGGCTTCCACGTGTTCCTGGGCGGCACGATGCTCACGGTCGTGATGATCCGGCTCATTCGCGGCCACTTCACCGCGGAGCATCACTTCGCCTTCGAAGGCGCGGCATGGTACTGGCACTTCGTCGACGTGGTGTGGCTCGGACTCTACGTCGTCGTGTACTGGCTGTGATGCGTGGCGCGCCGCGCAGGCCGCAGCGTTTGAGAAGAGAATGCAACAAGGCGCCGCCCGACCTCGTCGGCGCGGCGCCTTGTGTTTTCCGGAATGCGGTTTGCGCGGCGGAGTTCGGTGATGCTCAGCGGCGCTCAGCGACCGTAAGGAATCCCGGTGGACTGGATCCAGCCCATCCAGTGCGCGAACAGGATGAACAGAAAGAGCGAGATGGAAAGGCCCACGCGCGTGGCGAGCGACCAGACCATCCGCTTGGTGCGGCCCCGGTCGTGCATCATGAAGTAGAGCGCGGAGATCATGCTCGCGATGATCAGCGCGAACGCAACGGGGACGAGTATGTGCATGAAGTTCACGGAATTTGGCATGCCTGAAAACGTCTGTCTCATTATCGCACCACGCCGCGTGGCGCGGGGTTCGATCACCCGTATCTCTTGCATCGGACGTGCCCAATGAAAATCCGGCTCGTCCCCACGCTGCTGATCCTGATCGTGATGGCCGTGACGATCCGGCTCGGCTTCTGGCAGCGCGACCGCGCGCATCAGAAGGAGGCGCTGCAGGCGCAAATCACGCAGTACGAATCGTCTGCGCCGCAACCGGTGGGCGCCGCGCCGCTCGCGCTGAAGGAGATCGAGTTCCATCGCGTGCGGGCGACGGGCACCTTGCTGCCCGAGCGCGTGGTGTATCTCGACAATCGTCCGTATAACGACCAACCGGGTTTTTATGTCGTGATGCCGCTTAAACTCGAAGGCGGCGGCTACGTGCTGGTCAATCGCGGCTGGCTGCCGCGCAACATCGCGGACCGTACCGAGATCGCGCCCTATGTCACGCCGCCCGGGCCGGTCGTCGTGGAAGGCATTGCGCGCGCGGACGCCTCGCGCGCGTTCGAACTCGGTGCGGGCGGCTCTGCGGCGCATCAGAAGATACGGCAGAATCTCGGCGTCGCTTCCTACGCAGCGGAAACCGGGTTGCCGCTGCAACCGTTCGTGATCCAGCAAACCGGCTTCGTGCCGGCCTTCAAGGACGGGCTCGTGCGCGACTGGCCGGTGCCGGATACCGATGTCGAGCGCAACTACGGCTACATGCTCCAGTGGTGGGGCATGGCGCTCGCGGCCCTCGGTTTCGGTCTGTTTGCGGCCCGTAAAGCTGCGAAAAGCGCTGCGACAAAAGCGCGCACCGAAGGCGAAGCCGGGCGGCAAGCCGAAGAGCCCGAAGGGCAAGACGCAGGCAGCGCGAAGGACGCCTGATGATCCGTCGGACGAATCAATGCGATCCCGACATGATCCGGACAACGGCGCTGCGCATGCAGCACATGGACAACTGAAAGCGACAGAAGCGAGGATCCACGAGAGTGTCGACGCAATCCCCCCGTTCCGCCCAGGTCGCCAGGCCGGCCGCCACGTCCGCGCAGCAGAACGCGAAGCGGCGTGGCCGCTGGACGCTGCTCATCATCATGCTCATCTGCGGCGCACCGATCGCGATTTCATACTTCACGTACTACGTGATCAAGCCGAAGGGCGGCACGACGAGCTATGGCACGCTCATCGAGCCGCAGCGGCCCATTCCCGGCGCGCTCACGGTGACGGGCGACGACGGCCATGAAGTGCCGCTCGCCTCGCTCAAGGGCCGCTGGCTGATGATCTCGGTGGATGGCGGCGCCTGCGACGAAGCCTGCGCGACGAAGCTCTATTTCATGCGCCAGGTGCGCGCGACCCAGGGCCCGGAGCGCGAGCGCGTCGTCACGGTCTGGCTGCGCACCGACGACGCGGGCGTCCCCGCGAAAGTGAAGGGCGCCTACGCGGACACTCGCATGCTGCGCGCCGATCCGGTCGCTGTCGCCGCGTGGTTGCCCGCGACGCAGACGACGAACGACACCGACCACATCTATCTGGTCGATCCGAACGGCAACCTGATGATGCGTTTCCCGGCGCAAGCCGATCCGTCGAAAATCAAACAAGACGTCACTAAACTGCTCAAGTGGTCCCGCATCGGTTAAGGTGCGCAGCGCGAGTCTGACAGAGAAAGAGTAAGAGAGATGTTTATCCTGGAGCTGGGCCTGATCGGCCTGTGCATCGCGTTGCTGCCGCTCTCGTGGGTCTGGGTGAAGGCCGACGACAACAAGTTTCGCAAGCTCGTGTGGCTCACGACGTTCATGACGCTCGACCTCGTGATGTTCGGCGGCTTTACGCGCCTGACCGACTCGGGCCTCGGCTGTCCTGACTGGCCGGGCTGCTATGGCACGTCGTCGCCGTTCATCGCGCACGTGCAGATTGCCGCGGCGCATCTCGCCATGCCGAGCGGCCCGGTGAGCATGACGAAGGCATGGATCGAGATGATCCACCGCTATTTCGCCATGGCGATCGGTGTCCTGATCATCGCGCAGATGGCGATTGCCTGGCGCGCGCGCATCAAGCGCCTGCCGCTGCATGTCTCGCCGTGGTGGCCCACCGCGCTGCTCGGACTGATCCTCGTGCAGGGCGTGTTCGGCGCGTGGACGGTGACGATGAAGCTGCAGCCCATCATCGTCACCACGCACCTCCTGCTCGGCCTCACGCTGCTCGGCTCGCTCGCGTGGCTCGCCGCGCGCATGACGCCGCTGCCCGCATACGAGCCCGATGCCGCGCGCTGGCGCACGGCCGCGCTGGCGGCGCTCGTGCTGCTCGTTTTGCAGATCGCGCTGGGCGGCTGGGTGAGCACGAACTACGCGGTGCTGGCCTGCACCGACTTCCCGACCTGCAATGGCGCGTGGATTCCGCCGATGGACTTCCATCACGGCTTCCACCTGTGGCGCGCGCTCGGCATGGACGGCAACGGCGACGTCATCACGCAGGACGCGCTCGTCGCGATCCACTGGACGCACCGCACGTTCGCGTTCGTCGTGATCGCTTATCTGGTATGGTTCGCCCTCAAGTTGCGACGCTATGCCTCGCTGCGACGCCCGGCAAACTGGATCATGATCGTGATCTTTATCCAATTTCTGACTGGGCTATCCAACATCGTGCTGCAGTGGCCGCTGCCCGTGGCAGTGGCGCACAACGGTGGCGCGGCGATCCTGCTGCTTTTGGTCGTCGTGCTAAACTTTCGAATTGCTTGTAGCCGCCCCGGCCGCGCCGTTCTCCCTGCGCGCGACACCGCTGCGGTGTGATCCCGCCCTATGGAAAGTACAACCCTATCCCAGACGCCCGGTAGCCGGATTTCCCAATATCTCGCGCTCACCAAGCCGCGCGTCACACAACTCGCCGTGTTTTGCGCCGTCATCGGCATGTTCCTCGCCGTGCCGGGCATGGTGCCCTGGAAGCAGCTGATCGGCGGCACCGTCGGCATCTGGCTCACGGCCGGCGCGGCCTTCGCGATCAACTGTCTCGTCGAGCAAAAGGTCGATGCGCGCATGCGTCGCACTGCCTGGCGTCCTTCGGCGCGCGGCGAGATCACGAGCACGCAGATCCTGATCTTCTCGGCGGTGATCGGCGGCCTCGGCATGTGGGTGCTGTACACGTTCACCAATCCGCTCACCATGTGGCTCACGGTCGCGACCTTCATTGGCTACGCGATCATCTACACGCTGCTGCTCAAGCCGGCCACACCGCAGAACATCGTGATCGGCGGCGCCTCGGGCGCCATGCCGCCGGCGCTCGGCTGGGCCGCGGTGACGGGCCACGTGCCCGGCGACGCCTGGATTCTCGTGCTGATCATTTTCGTGTGGACGCCGCCGCACTTCTGGGCGCTCGCGCTCTACCGCCGCAAGGACTACGAAAACGCCGGCCTGCCGATGCTGCCCAACACGCACGGCGAGAAGTACACGCGTCTGCATATCCTGCTCTATACCGTGATCCTGTTCGCGGTCACGCTGATGCCGTACATCTCGGGCATGAGCGGCGTGCTGTATCTGGCTTCGGCTGTGCTGCTCGGCGCCGTGTTCCTCGCCTACGCGTGGAAGATCTACGTCGAGTATTCCGACGCACTGGCGCGCAAGACTTTCCGCTATTCGATCGTCTACCTCTCGTTGCTGTTCGTGGCGTTGCTCGTCGACCATTACGTGCATGCGCTCATCGCCGCGTAACGACATGGCCCACCGCACGCTTGCGCGCTTCGTGCGCGCCACGGTCGTCGCGCTTGCCGCTGCAGGCGCACTCGGCGGCACGCTGGTTCTCGAGGGCTGCGGCCAGCAGCCGCCCGCGTTCTCGAACCTCGACATCACCGGCAATACCCAGTTCGGCAAGGACTTCGCACTGCCCGACACCAGCGGCAAGACGCGCACGCTCGCCGACTTCAAGGACAAGGTGGTCGTGCTGTTCTTCGGCTACACGCACTGTCCGGACGTTTGCCCGACCACCATGGCCGAGCTTTCGCAGGCGCTCCAGCAGTTGGGGCCGGATGCGGCGAAGCGCGTGCAGGTGCTGTTCGTCACCGTCGATCCCGAGCGCGACACCGCGCAGATCCTGGGTCACTACACGGCCGCGTTCAATCCGACCTTCATCGGACTGCGTCCGGGCAGTGAGGACCAGCTCAAGCAGGTGGCGAAGGATTTCCGCGTGTACTACGCGAAGGTGCCCGGCAACACGCCGGATAGCTACACGATGGACCACACCGCCGCGAGCTATGTGTTCGACACGACCGGCAAGCTGCGCCTCTTCGCGCGCGACGGGCAGGGCGTCACGCCCTGGCTGCACGATCTGAAGATCCTCCTCGGCTCGAATTCCGACTAAGGGAAGCCCGGTGTGTTCGCCTCGAGAGGCGAGCACGCGCCGCGCGCTTCAGGGCTGCGCGCGCATACCAGTATGCGAATTCATTATTTCCGGCAACCGGTTCCATATGAGACGATTTATATCGTCCGGCAGACGGCGCACAACGCCGCGGAACCGGAGCAATACCAAAACCACGCAGGAACATCATCTCCATGCAGCGCAGAAATCTCATTAAAGCCCTCCTCGCCGGCGTAGCCGCCACCACGCTCGCAGCCAGCTTCGGCGCACGCGCCGACGACCAGATCATCAAGGTCGGTACCGTTTCGGGTCCGGACGCGCAAGTCTGGGCCGTCGTCCAGAAGGTCGCCAAGCGCGAAGGCCTGAACGTCAAGGTCGTCGAATTCAACGACTATGTGCAGCCGAACGCCGCGCTCGACGCCGGCGACCTCGACGCCAACAGCTTCCAGACCGGCCCGTATCTGGACAGCCAGATCAAGCAGCGCGGCTACAAGCTCGTGAACGCAGGCCTCACGTACATCTCGCCCATCGGCGTGTACTCGAAGAAGCTCAAATCGCTGAACGATCTGCCGCAAGGCGCGAAGGTCGCCGTGCCGAATGACCCGTCGAACGAAAACCGCGCGCTGCTGCTTCTGCAAAGCAAGGGCCTGATCAAACTGCGCGCTGGCGCGGGCGTCAACGGCAACAACGCGACGCCGCTCGACCTCGCCGAAAACCCGAAGAAGATCAAGCTCGTCGAACTCGACGCCGCGCAACTTCCGCGCGCGCTCGGCGACGTGGACGCCGCCGTGATCAACACGAACTACGCGCTCGCGGCCGGCCTGCAGCCGACCAAGGACGCGATCGCCATCGAGGACATCCACAGCCCGTACGCGAACCTGATCGCCGTTCGTACCCAGGACAAGGACAAGCCGTGGGTGAAGAAGCTGGTTGCCGCCTACCAGTCGGAAGACGTGCGCCAGTTCATCAAGAACGAGTTCAAGGGCTCGATGGTTCCGTCGTTCTAAGGAACCTCGAGAAGCGGCTGTCTGCGTCCAATTGACGCGGGAGCCCAGCAGGACCCGAACGCCGTGGCTATCGCCACGGCGTTTTTTTTTATTGCGCGTGCACTCTCGGGAGCCGCGCGATGTTTCCTGGCGAAGTCGCGTGCTGGTCCTGCGGCGGTACTACGGTGGGCTATGTCAGATAACCTGTTGATGCCACTTTGGTCCCATTGTGGGGCCCCGGATACCGCTCAGGGTAAATCCTGATGCCGAACTGCACCTCGCTGGAGCCTTATGTGTTCGTGCAATACTTTGATTTTTAACGATAATTTTCGATGTCCCGCGGCGAGGTGGCATCTGTTGACTGGTCTTATTGTGGTTATATAATGGGCTCGCTTTCGCACCGGACGAGTCTGCGCAACCGGCACTGCCACGCAGCATGCCCGTCCGGCCCCCCACGATCGTCCAACCGTTGGCGCCAAGTCCATGGAAACCCGTTGGTCTGCCCTGATGCCCGATGCGCGCAATGTGACGCCGCTCTATCTGCAGCTGGCGCGCAACCTTGCCACGGCCATTCACTGCGGCGTGTGGTCGGCCGGCGAGGCGCTGCCCTCGGAGCGCACGCTGTCGGACGCCATCGGCGTGTCTCGCATCACCGCGCGCAAGGCCATCGAGCTGCTCGTGGAGCAGGGGCTGATCCGGCGCGCACGCGGCGCGGGCAGCTTCATCACGCCGCGCGTGGAAGATCCGCTTTCGCGCCTCACGGGTTTCACGAAGAAAATGGAGCAGCGCGGCTTCACGCCCGACTCGGTGTGGCTCGCGCGCGAGGTCCGGCCGGCGCACCGCGAGGAGATCGTGCAGCTCGGCCTCTCGCCCGGCGCCTCGGTCGCGAGCCTGCGCCGCCTGCGCCGCGCCGACGGTACCGTGATGGCCGTCGAGCATTCGGCGCTGCCCGTGTCGATCGTGCCGGACCCGGAAGCCATCGAGGGCTCGCTGTATGCGTATCTGGAGCAGCACCGCGTGCCCGTGGTACGCGCCCTGCAGCACTTTCGCGCGGTCAACGCGACGGGCGAGATCGCCGCGCTGATGGGCGTCGAGCCGCGCGCGGCGCTGCTCGTCATCACGCGCGTGGGCTTTTCCGCCGATCAGCGTGCCATCGAGCTGACCGACACCTATTGCCGCGACGGCTATTACGACTTCGTTGCGGAGCTGCGCCAGTGAGTGCCGCCGCAGTCTCTCTCACGTACGTCACCGAAACGTCCTACCGCGCTTCGATGCGCCTCATCGGAAAACTCTCATGCTGAGCGGAAACATACTCACCCCTGAAGGCTGGATCCACGGCACGCTGTCGTTCGAGAACGGACGCATCACCGCGATCACGGGCGAGGCCACCGATCCGGCGAACAACGACGCGCCCTACATCCTGCCGGGCTTCATCGACCTGCACGTGCACGGCGGCGGCGGCGCCGACGTGATGGAAGCCGGCGACGCGATCGAAACCATCGCGCGCACCCACGCCCGCTACGGCACCACGAGCCTGCTCGCCACCACCATGACCGCCCCGCGCGACGAGCTGATGAACGTCGTCGCGGGCCTCGGCAACGTCACGCGCAATCGCACGGCGGGCGGCGCGCGCGTGCTGGGCGTGCACCTCGAAGGCCCGTACATCAACCCGGGCAAGCTCGGCGCGCAGCCCGACGCCGCCGTTTCGGCCGTGCTCGACGAAGTGCTCAAGTACCTCTCGATCGCGCCGATCCGCGTGGTGACCGTGGCGCCCGAGATCGCGGGCCATATCGAGATCATCGGCGAGATGGCGGCGCGCGGCGTGCGCGTGCAGATCGGCCACTCGCTCGCGACCTACGACGACGCCGTGGCCGCGCTCAAGCACGGCGCCTGCGGCTTCACGCACCTCTTCAACGCGATGTCGCCGCTGCATCATCGCAACCCGGGCGTGGTCGGCGCGGCGCTCGCGCATGCCGAGTACGCGGAGATCATTCCCGACCTGCTGCACGTGCATCCCGGCGCGATCCGCGCCGCGCTGCGCGCCATTCCGCGCCTCTATGTGGTGACCGACAGCACCTCGGCCACCGGCATGCCCGACGGCGAATACCGCCTCGGCAGCCAGCACGTGACGAAGTGCCTTGGCGGCGTGCGTCTCGCCGACGGCACGCTCGCGGGCAGCACCCTCACCATGGACCAGGCGCTGCGCAACCTCGTCTCGATCGGCCTGCCGATCGCGGACGTGTCCGCGCGCCTGTCGCGCTATGCCGCCGACTACCTCGGCATCGAAGACCGTGGCCGCCTCGCGCGCGGCGCATGGGCCGATGTCAACGTGTTCGATCGCGAGCTGGCGCTCACCGCGACCTACGTCGAAGGAGAATCGATTGTCGAATATGCTTAAGGAAGCGCTGGCTTCGGCCAGCGTCGTCGCCGCGCAGCTCGCGGACACCTCGCGTGTCGAGGCGCTCGCCCGCGCGCTGGAGGCCGAACCGCGCCACGTCGCGCTCACCGTCGCGCGCGGCAGTTCGGACCACGCGGCGAGCTACTTTGCGGCGCTCGCCATGAGCCGCATCGGCATCCCGGTGGCCACGCTGCCGATGTCGATCGCGACGCTCCAGCAGGCGCCCTTACGTGTACGTGGCCAGTTTGCCCTTGCTTTCTCGCAATCGGGTAGGAGTCCTGATCTGGTCGCGACGATCAAGGCGCTGCGCGAAGCCGGCGCGCTGACGGCGGCGATGGTCAACGTCGCGGGCTCGCCGCTCGCCGAGGCCGCCGGCACGGAGCTGCCGCTCCTCGCCGGTCCCGAGCTGAGCGTGGCGGCCACCAAGAGCTATATCGCGATGCTCGCGATGTCGGCGCAGCTCGTCGGCTTCTGGCAGCGCGACGCCGCGTTCCTCGACGCCGTGCGCGCGCTGCCCGACGCGCTCGATCGCGCGGGCACGCTCGACTGGTCGAAGGCCGTCGAAGAATTGCGAGACGTGAAACAGATGATTGTGATCGGCCGCGGTCCGGGCCTCGCCGTTGCGCAGGAGGCTGCGCTCAAGCTCAAGGAAACCTCGGGCATTCAGGCCGAAGCGTTTTCGAGCGCCGAAGTGCGCCACGGCCCGATGGAGTTGATCGACCGCGATTACCCGCTGCTCGTGTTCGCTCCGCGCGGGCCGGAGCAGTCGGGTCTGATCGAGTTCGCCCGCGACATGGAAAAGCGCGGTGCGCGCGTGCTGCTCGCGGCGCCCGCCGACGTGGCCGGCGCGGCGCTGCCGCTCGAAACGGCTGCCGATGCGGCACTCGATCCCATCGCGGCCATTTTGTCGTTCTACGTGATGGCGGCGGGCCTTGCCGCCGCGCGCGGCCGCAATCCTGACGAGCCGCGTTACCTGAACAAAGTCACCGAAACCCACTAGATTGGAAAGCGAATGGAACGCATCGAGGAGTCTCGCCTGATGGATCCGCACACTCGCGTCGAGGGGCACATCGTACTGGTCTCTCCGCTCACCGGGCCGATCGTGCCGCTCGCGTCGGTGCCCGATCCGGTGTTCTCGGAAGGGTTGTTCGGCGACGGCATTGGCGTCGATCCGCTCGTCGGCCGCGTCGTCGCGCCGTGCGACGGCATCGTCGTGCATCTCGCGCGCACCGGCCACGCGGTCACGCTGCAATCGGCCGAAGGCGCACAGGTGCTCGTGCACGTCGGCATCGACACCGTCGAGCTCAACGGCAAGGGCTTCACGCCGAAGGTTGTGCAGGGCGCCCAGGTGCGGCTCGGCGACACGCTGATCGAGTTCGATCTCGACGTGGTGGCGTGCAATGCGCCGAGCCTCGTTTCGGTCGTCGCGATCGCCAATTCGGATGCCTTCGAAGTGATCGAGCGCGCGGGCGCGGGTCACGTCGAAGCGGGCAAGTCCGCGCTGCTCGTGCTGCGCGTGCGCGACGGCGCGGAGATCGCGGCCGCCCACGAATTGATTGCGAACGAAGTACGCCGCAACGTCACGCTCACGCATGCGGGCGGTCTGCATGCGCGGCCCGCGGCGCGGGCGCGCGAAGCGGTGCGCGGCATCGACGCGCGCGTCGAGGTCCGCTTTGGCGAGCGCAAGTCCGCCATCGAGAGCGTCGTCGGCCTGTTGAGCCTCGGCGCGGGCGAGGGCGCGACCATCGAACTCGTCGGCATCGGCCTGGAGGCGCAACGCGCCGTGGACGCCGTCGCGAACGAGCTCCTGCGCGAAGCGCCCGGCGAGGGCGGCGAAGCGCCGGCGCGGCAGCAGTCGCCCGCGCCCGTGATGCAGGAAGCCGCGGCCGCTGTGGCGTCGTCCGCCGAGCCGGGCGTGCTCGCGGGCGTGTGCGCGGCGCCGGGCGTCGCGGTGGGCAAGCTGGTGCGCTGGGACGAAGCCGAACTGACGCCGCCCGAACTCGCGAGCGGCACGTCGGCCGCGGAAAGCCGCCTGCTCGACAAGGCGATCGCCGCGGTGGACGCCGAGCTGAACCAGAGCGTGCGCACGGCTTCGCAGCGCGGCGCGATCGGCGAGGCGGGTATCTTCACGATGCACCGCGTGCTGCTCGAAGACCCGACGCTCGTCGACGCCGCGCGCGACGCGATCAGCCTCGGCAAGAGCGCGGGCTACGCGTGGCGCGAGGCGATCCGCGCGCAGATCGCGGTGCTCGGCAAGGTGGACGATCCGCTGCTCGCGGAGCGCGCCGCCGACCTGCGCGACCTCGAAAAGCGCGTGCTGCGCGCGCTCGGTCTGTCGAACGCGGCCGCGCGTACGCTGCCCGAAGAAGCCGTGCTTGCCGCCGACGAATTCACGCCTTCCGATCTCGCTTCGCTCGACCGCAAGCGTGTGATGGCGCTCGTGATGGCGCGCGGCGGTGCGACTTCGCACGCTTCGATCATCGCGCGCCAGGCCGGCATTCCCGCGCTCGTCGCGCTCGGCGACGCGCTGCATGCGGTGCCCGAGGGCACCGAAGTCGTCATCGATGCGAGCGCCGGCCGCTTTGCGTACACGCCGAGCGCGCTCGACATCGAACGCGCGCGCAGCGAAAAGCAGCGCCAGGCCGGCGTGCGCGAAGCGAACCGCCGCACGTCGCACGAAGCTGCAGCCACGCGCGACGGCCACGCGGTGGAAGTCGCCGCGAACATCGCGACGCTGGAAGACGCCAGCACGGCGGTGGAAAACGGCGCGGACGCCGTGGGCCTGCTGCGCACGGAGCTGCTCTTCATCCATCGCCAGGCCGCGCCGACGGTGGAAGAGCATCTTCAGAGCTACCAGGCCATCACGGACGCACTGGCGGGCCGCACGGCGATCATCCGCACGCTCGACGTGGGCGCGGACAAGGAAGTCGACTATCTCACGCTGCCGCCCGAGCCGAATCCGGCGCTGGGTCTGCGCGGCATCCGCCTCGCGCAGGTGCGGCCCGATCTGCTCGACGACCAGCTGCGCGGACTCGTTGCCGTGAAGCCGGCGGGCAAGGTGCGCATCCTGCTGCCGATGGTGACCGACGTGGGCGAACTCGTGCGTCTGCGCGAGCGCATCGACACGTTCGCACGCGAAGCGGGCCGCTCGGAGCCGATCGAGGTGGGCGTGATGATCGAGGTGCCCTCGGCGGCGCTGCTCGCGGACCAGCTCGCGCGCCACGCCGATTTCCTCTCGATCGGCACCAACGACCTCACGCAGTACACGCTCGCGATGGACCGTTGCCAGCCCGACCTCGCGGCGCAGGCCGACGGGCTGCACCCGGCCGTGCTGCGTCTCGTGGCAGCGACGGTCGAAGGCGCGAACAAGCACGGCAAGTGGGTCGGCGTGTGCGGCGCGCTGGCGGGCGATCCGCTCGCGGTGCCGCTGCTCGTCGGCCTCGGCGTGACGGAGCTTTCCGTCGATCCGGTTTCGGTGCCGTCGATCAAGGCGCGCGTGCGCAAGCTCGATTACAACGACTGTCGCCAGCGCGCGCAGAACGCCCTCGCACTCGAATCGGCGCAAGCCGTGCGTGCGGCAAGCCGCGAAAGCTGGCCGCTCGATTGATGATTTCTGTTTCACCCACCCTGAGTAATCCTTAGAAACACGCCGGCGTGCGCAGCGATCGCACGCCGGCTTCTCTCACCCACACACGTCAAGCAAGAAATAGAGACTGGAGGCAGTTCAATGGATGGCAATCCGTTTCTCAAGATTCAAAGCCTCGGCCGCGCGCTGATGCTTCCCATCGCAGTGCTGCCGGTCGCCGGCATCCTGCTGCGTTTCGGCCAGGCCGACATGCTCAACATCAAGATCATCGCCGACGCGGGCGGCGCGATCTTCGATAACCTGCCGTTGCTGTTCGCGATCGGCATTGCGGTGGGCTTCGCGAAAGACAACAACGGCGTCGCCGGTCTCGCGGGCGCGCTGGGCTATCTGGTCCAGACCGCCGTGATGAAGGACATCAACGACAAGCTCAACATGGGCGTGCTGTCTGGCGTGGTGGCCGGTGTCGTCGCGGGCATGCTGTACAACCGCTTCAAGGACATCAAGCTGCCCGAGTTCCTCGCGTTCTTCGGCGGCAAACGCTTCGTGCCGATCGTTACCGGGCTCACGTGTCTGGTGCTGGGGATCGTATTCGGCTACGTCTGGGGACCGGTGCAGGGCGTGATCGACAGCGCCGGCCACTGGCTCACCACGGCGGGCGCGATCGGCACCTTCGTGTACGGCTTGCTCAACCGGCTCCTGCTCGTCACGGGTCTGCACCACATCCTCAACTCGCTCGTGTGGTTCGTGTTCGGCTCGTTCACGCCGGCAGCCGGCGGCGCGGCCGTCACGGGCGACCTGCACCGCTTCTTCGCGGGCGACCCCACGGCGGGCAGCTTCATGGCCGGCTTCTTCCCGGTGATGATGTTCGGCCTGCCGGCAGCCTGCCTCGCGATGCTGCACGAAGCCCCGAAGGACAAGCGCGCGATGGTGGGCGGCCTGCTGTTTTCGATGGCGCTCACCTCGTTCCTCACGGGCGTGACCGAACCGATCGAGTTCACGTTCATGTTCCTCGCGCCGGTGCTCTACGCGATCCACGCGGTGCTCACGGGGCTGTCGCTCGCGATCTGCTCGCTGCTCGGTATCAAGCTCGGCTTCACCTTCTCGGCGGGCGCGATCGACTACGTGCTGAACTACGGGCTCTCCACGCACGGCTGGTATGCGATTCCGCTCGGCGCGGTCTATGCGGTCGTGTACTACGGACTGTTCCGCTTCTTCATCCGCCGCTTCAATCTGCCCACGCCGGGCCGTGAAGCCTCGGCGGGCGATACGGCAATCGCCTCGTCGATGTCGGGCGTTGCGGTGGCAGCCGGCGGCGCGGCCGCGGCATCGCTCTCGCGTGCTGCGCGTTACATCGATGCGCTGGGCGGCGCGGCCAACCTCAAGGTGGTCGATGCCTGCACGACGCGTCTGCGTCTCACGGTGGCCGATCCGGCACATGTTTCCGAGCCGGCCTTGAAGGCGATCGGCGCGCGCGGCGTGCTCAAGCGCGGCGGCGAAAGCGTGCAGGTGGTCATCGGGCCGGAGGCGGACATCATCGCCGATGAGATTCGCGGTGAGATCGCACGCGGCGGTGCGGCCGCTGGCAAGGCGACACCCGCGGCGCAGCCTGCGGTTCAGGCCGTTCAGGCTGCTCAGGCGAGCGCGGATGTTGCGCAGGGCCCGCTCGATCCGAATCCGTCGCGCTGGCTCGCGGTGTTCGGCGGCGTTGCCAACATCGTCTCGCTCGATGCGGTGGCGGCCACGCGCCTGCGCGTGATCGTGCGCGACCCGGCGGCCGTGGATCGCGAGAAGCTCGGTGCGCTCGACGTGGTGTGGACTTCGGCGGATACGCTGCACATCGTGGTCGGCGACGCCGCGCCGCGCTATGCACGCGAGCTGGCGCTCCAGCCGGCTTAACCGATTCGCTGTATGCCCGTGAAAGACGCCGCGGCATTTGCCGCGGCGTCTTTGTTTCCCGCGCCGCTCAGTCACCTGGGCGCTCAGTAAAGCGTATGGTGGTTGTCCTGTATCGCGCTGGCGGTGATCTTGCCGCGCATCACGCGATAGACCCACGCGGTGTAGCCGAGCACGATCGGCAGGAAAATGATGACGGCCACCAGCATGATCTCGAGCGTCATCTTGCTCGAGGTCGCGTCCCAGACCGTGAGGCTCGAACGCGGGTCGAGCGAGGAGGGCATGATGAACGGGAACATCGAAAAGCCCGCAGTCAGAATCACGCCGACGATCTGCAGCCCCGTGCTCACGAACGCGAGCCGCTCGAAGCGCGAGCCCGCGAGTGCGAATGCGAGCACGCCGCCGAGCACGCCCACGGCAGGGGCGAGCGCCATCCACGGATAGAGCCCGTAGTTCGCGAGCCAGAACCCGGGCCCCGAATCGACACTCTTCAGGAGCGGGTTGGCCACCGTATCGAGCGGCGCCGGCGACGTGATCGTATAGCCGCCGATGACTGTCGCCACGAGCGCCCCCGCCACGAGAAACAACACGATCGTGAGCGCCGAGAAAAGCCGTAGCGCCTTCGAAGCGCGCATGGCGACGACGCCATCGGTTTTCCTCTTCAGGAACGCCGCGCCGTGGGCGGTGAGCATGCACAGGCTCACCAGCCCGCAGATCAGCGCGAACGGATTGAGGAATGCGAAGAAGCTGCCGTGATACGTCACGCGCAGGTCCGTGTCGTAGGCGAACGGCACGCCCTGGAGCAGATTGCCGAACGCCACGCCGAACACGAGCGCGGGCACGAAGCCGCCGATGAAAAGACCGCAATCCCACCCCTGGCGCCATCTCACGTCCACGCGTTTGCCGCGATAGTCGAAGCCCACGGGACGGAAAAACAGCGAGAACAGCACGAGCAGCATGGCGAAGTAGAAGCCCGAGAACGACGCCGCATAGGCGAGCGGCCACGCGGCGAACATCGCGCCGCCCGCCGTGATGAACCAGACCTGGTTGCCTTCCCACGTCGCGCCGACCGCGTTGATGACGATGCGGCGCTCCTCGTCGGTCTTGCCGACGAAGGGCAGCAGCACGGCCGCACCCATGTCGAAGCCGTCGGTGAGCGCAAAGCCGATCAGCAGCACGCCGATCAGCACCCACCAGATCAACTTGAGCGTTGCGTAGTCCATGGCGTGTTTCCTCGCGTCTTTCGGTGTCCTGCAGCGATCACGAGACCTTGCCGCTGGTGGCCAGCGCGGCCGTCTGCTCGTGGAAGTAGCGGCCGGTATGCAGCGACGAAGGCCCGAGGCGCGCGTACTTGAACATCAGCGTGATCTCGATGATGAAGAGCAGCGTGTAGAAGATCACGAATCCCGCGATGCTCAGCATCACGTCGCCGGGTGCGAGGCTCGATGCCGAAAGACGCGTGGGCAGCACTTCCGCGATGGTCCACGGCTGGCGGCCGGTCTCCGCGACGACCCAACCGAACTCGGCGGCGAGCCACGGCAGCGGGATCGCCACCAGCGCCCAGCCGAGGAACCAGCGGCGGCTGTTCTTGAGCAGCGAGCGCTGCGCACAGAACCAGAAGGCGAGTACGAAGGTCACGAGAAAGAGGATGCCGAGACCCACCATCACGCGGAACGACCAGAACACAGGCGCCACGGCCGGAATCGCCGTTCGCGACGCGGCCCTGATCTGCTCGGAAGTCGCGTCGACCACGTTCGGCGTGAACCGCTTCAAGAGCAGGCCGTAGCCGAGATCGGCCTTGTGCGCCTCGAACACGTCGCGCGTTTCGGTGTCGGCGGTGCCTTCCTTCATCTTTTGCAGCGCGGCGTAGGCGAGCATGCCATTGCGGATGCGCACTTCGGCGCGGCCCATCAGGTCTTTCAGGCCGATTACGGGCGTGTCGATCGAGCGCGTGGCGATGATGCCCATCAGCCAGGGAATGCGGATCGCGTAGTCGGTGCGTTCTTCCTTCTGGTTCGGCAGTCCGAACAGCGTGAACGGCGCGGGGGCGGGCGCGGTCTCCCATTCAGACTCGATGGCGGCGAGCTTGACCTGCTGCACGACGCCATCGGTGTAGCCCGATTCGTCGCCGAGGATCAGCACGCATAGCGTGGACGCAAGGCCGAAGCCCGCGGCGATCGCGTACGAGCGCAGCGCGAACTCGACGTCGCGCCGGCGCAGCAGGTACCACGACGAAATGCCGAGCACGAACATCGACGCCGTCACATAGCCGGCCGAAACCGTGTGCACGAACTTCACCTGCGCGACGGGGTTGAAGATCACCGCGAACAGGCTGGTGAGTTCCATGCGCATGGTTTCGTAGTTGAACGATGCGCCCACGGGGTTCTGCATCCAGCCGTTGGCAATGAGAATCCACAGCGCCGAGAGGTTCGAGCCGAGCGCGACGAGAAACGTGGTGAAGAGGTGCGCGCCTTTTGACAGCCGATTCCAGCCGAAGAAGAACACCCCGACAAAGGTCGATTCGAGGAAGAACGCCGCGAGCCCTTCCACGGCGAGCGGCACGCCGAAAATGTCGCCTACATAGTGCGAGTAGTACGACCAGTTGGTGCCGAACTGGAACTCCATCGTGAGGCCGGTGGTGACGCCCATCGCGAAATTGATGGCGAAGAGCTTGCCCCAGAACTGCGTCATGTCCTTGTAGATCTCCTTGCCGGTCATCACATAGACGGACTCCATGATGACGAGCAGCCACGAGAGGCCGAGCGTGAGGGGCACGAACAGGAAGTGGTAGAGCGCGGTAATGGCGAACTGAAGACGCGAGAGTTCCACCGATTCAATCGTGGGCATGACGGTCTCCTCGCGGGGGCGGCATGGTCTGGGATTGGGAAACTGACGGCTTGAGCGCCGTAGACTCGGGCACGGCCAGGATGGCGTGCGCGACAGCGGCAGGCGGCATGTTCATGTCTTCTGCCTGCGGGTGATTGAAGAACGCGTATTTGAGTGCCATCAAGAGGACGAGCTTGATGGCGAGAACGAGGGCAATATCGCGCGCGAAGGTGGGGCCGCGCATCCACTGGAGGATGCGCGTGCGCAGCAGCGACGATGTGCGCTGGCGTTGACCGGATGCCGGGATCATGACGACGGGTGCCCTCGAACGCGTTACGAGGCCAGGCCGCGGCGCGGCGTCTGGCTCACCACCTCGAAATCATCTTAGGGTGGAATCAGCGAGGCCGGTACGAAGGTGCGCAGCGTGTGGTGCGCGCAAAAGAAAAACCCCGTTCGCGGGAACGGGGTTTTCGGTGTGGCGTGAAGACCTGGCGACGCTTATGCGTAGTCGGCGAGCGCGGTGCGCATCTTCTTCATGGCGCTCGCCTCGATCTGGCGAATGCGCTCGGCCGAAACGCCGAACTCGTCGGCCAGTTCGTGCAGGGTCGAGCCGCCCGAACCGTCGTCGTCCACGTTGAGCCAGCGCGCCTCGATGATGCGGCGGCTGCGTGCGTCGAGCGCTTCCAGCGCGCTCGCAATGCCGTCCGACTGCAGGCGGTCGCGCGAGCGCGCGGCGAGCACGGCGCTCGGCTCGCTGTGCGAGTCGGCCAGCCAGGCGATCGGGGCGAACGACTCCTCGCCGTCTTCGGTCTGGCCTTCGAGCGCGATGTCGGCGCCCGAGAGGCGCGTTTCCATCTCCACGACCTCTTCGCGCTTCACGTTCAGTTCCTGCGCGAGGCCGTCGATTTCCTCCGGCGTGAACGACTGCAGGCCCTGCTTGTGGCTGCGCAGGTTGAAGAACAGCTTGCGCTGCGCCTTGGTCGTGGCGACCTTCACCATGCGCCAGTTGCGCAGGATGTACTCGTGGATCTCAGCCTTGATCCAGTGCATGGCGTACGACACGAGGCGCACGTTCTGCTCGGGGTCGAAGCGCTTCACGGCCTTCATCAGGCCGATGTTGCCTTCCTGGATCAGGTCGGCGTGCGGCAGGCCGTAGCCGAGATAATTGCGCGCGATCGACACCACGAGACGCAGGTGCGACAGCACCAGGCGGCGCGCGCTTTCAAGATTGTTCTGCTCGCGAAACTCGGTCGCGAACTGACGCTCTTCTTGCGGCGTCAGCATCGGGATCCGGTTCACGGCCTGAATATAGGCGTCGATGTTGCCCAGCTGGCCGGGCAACAGGGAAGCATTCGCGAGCGCCAATGAGCCCCCGGCCTTGGCCGACGACGGGCTCAGCGTACTCGGAAGGGTCATGGTCATTGCGTTGCTCACGTAGCGAACTCCTCAGAATCTTGCAAAAGTCAGACACCGACTCCACGGTGGATGTTAGCACTCTGAATCCCCGAGTGCTAACACTTGGAGTCTGTAGGGGCTTCAAGGTTCCTTGATTCCTATCGAAATGGTTGTATCGATAGATTACACTAAACGCCGGCGGTCAAGCAGGGCGGGGCCTGGCGCCCGGCGCAGGCCCGCGCAGGGGGCAGGCCGAAGGAACACTCTAGAACAGGGCAGCAGTCCAGCGCGAGGGCGCGGAAAATAAAGGGTGGAATCAGCGACGCTCGAAGGACCGCGGAGCGCCTGGACCTTGCCACGGAATCTGACAAATAGACATCGGACAAAGACGAAAGTGCTGCGCTGCGACATCCGGGCGCGGCCGCCGGAATGTCGCTGTCGCCACGCGCGGTTTTCACCGGGCGCGTGGCGTATGCAGCATACATGGAGGCGATGTCTTTGATCGCAAGTATCCTTGCGCCAAAACCTGGTATAAATTTCAGCCAGACGTATGCAGAAAATCTTCGGCGTAGATCTGCGCTCAGGCGCGGACCGACGCGCAAGGGGCTCGAGCGATGGCGGCAAAACTAATCGATGCGATTCGCGGACTTGAGCGCGAGCGCTTTCGCGCGATGGTCGACGGCGACGGCACGTCGCTGGACCAGTTGCTGTCCGATCAAGCGACCTTCGTGCACACCAACGGCAAACGCGAGACCAAGCAGCAGTTCATCGAGGCGATCACGGCGGGCCGCCGCCGCTACCGCCAGATCGAGATCCAGTCGCAGGACGTGCTGCACGCGGGCAACGAGGCCTGCGTGGTCTCCGGCCGCGTGCTCATCGAGATGGAGGCGAACAACGGTGCGCTGCTCTTTCCGATTGCCTATACGGCGATCCAGACGCAGGAAGGGGGCCACTGGCGTCTGCTCGCGTGGCAGGCGACGCGTTGCGCGATCGAGTGACGACCGGTAAGTCCGCTCGCTGAAACGCCGCGTAGGCGCTTCAGGCGCACGCCGGCGGCCCGTTTTGCCGCCGGCGCTCAACAATGCCGCCGATTTCCCTGCTCAAACTCAAACTGCTTCGCGCACCGCGTGCGGAAGGCGTCAGGCCGCCGCGCGCCGATCCATTTGCGGCCAGGTCGCGCGATTCACCGCGCTGACGACTGCCGCGACGCACGCATGGACCGCGTCTTCGCCCACGCCCACACCGTGGCGCAACGGCTGGCCGCCCACGCGCGCGCCGACGAACACGGCCGTGCTGCCCTGCGAGGTGCGCTCGGTCTCGAACGACGTGATTTCGATGCGCTCGCCGGCGAGTGCCGCGATGGCAGCGGCAACAGCTTGCGCATGTGCTTCGTCGCTGCTCGTGGCAGCCGGCATGGCCACATCACGGCCTTCCCAGCGCACGCGACCCGAACCGGCGTTGGCAGCCGGCCCGCGCGTCTCGAAGTACTCGCGCGCGAACAGTGTGCAGACCGCATCGCCCGTGATTTCCTCGCCAGACGTATCGGCGACGCTCTGCACGGCGTGGCTGAACTCGATCTGCACGCGGCGCGGCGGCGTGAAGCCCATGCCGCGCTCGAGCAGATAGGTCGCGCCACCCTTGCCCGACTGGCTGTTCACGCGGATCACCGCGTCGTAGCTGCGGCCGAGGTCGGCGGGATCGATCGGCAGATACGGCACTTCCCAGACGGCGTCGGGCTGCTGCTGCGCGAAGCCCTTGCGGATCGCGTCCTGGTGCGAGCCCGAGAACGCGGTGAACACGAGGTCGCCCGCGTACGGGTGGCGCGGATGCACGGGCAACTGGTTGCAGCGCTCGACCACGCGGCGCACGGCGTCGATGTCGGAGAAGTCGAGGCCCGGGTCGATGCCCTGGGTGTAGAGGTTCATCGCGAGCGTGACGAGATCGACGTTGCCGGTGCGCTCGCCGTTGCCGAACAGGCAGCCTTCGATCCGGTCCGCGCCCGCGAGCAGCGCCATTTCAGCGGCGGCCACCGCCGTGCCGCGGTCGTTGTGCGGATGCACCGACAGCACGATGCTGTCGCGGTAGGCGAGATTGCGGTCCATCCACTCGATCTGGTCGGCGTAGACGTTGGGCATCGCCGCTTCGACGGTCGCCGGAAGATTCACGATCATCTTGTGATCGCGCGTCGGGCGCCACGTCTGGGCCACCGCGTCGCAGACTTCGCGCGCGAAAGTCAGCTCGGTCATGCTGAAGGTTTCGGGCGAATACTGGTAAGTCCAGTGAGTTTGCGGGTTTTTATCGGCATGTTCGCGGATGATGCGCGTGCCTTCGACTGCGAGCGCTTTCACTTCCTCCTTCGACTGGCCGAACACGATCTTGCGGAACGACGGGCAGATCGCGTTGTAGAGGTGGACGATGGCGCGCGGCACGCCTTCGAGCGCTTCGAACGTGCGCGCGATCAATTCTTCGCGCGACTGCACGAGCACTTCGATCGTCACGTCGTCGGGAATGCGTTTTTCGGCGATCAGCTTGCGCACGAAATCGAAGTCGGTCTGCGAAGCGGACGGAAAGCCGACTTCGATTTCCTTGAAACCGGTCGCGACGAGCATTTCGAAGAATTCGGTCTTCTGCTCGATGCTCATCGGCTCGATCAGCGACTGGTTGCCGTCGCGCAGGTCGGTGCTCATCCAGATCGGCGCGCGCTCGACGGTGCGCGTCGGCCATTTGCGGCCGTTCAAACGGATGGCGGGGAAGGGGCGGTACTTCTCGGCGGGATTACGCAACATGACGAGCCTCGTTCTTCATGGTGTCGTTTGCGATGGCGGTCGGCAGCGGGCGGTTGGCGGGCTGGCGACGGAGCACGATGCGCGAAACTTCACGCGTACGGGCGGCAACCTCGGACGCGAAGAAGACGGCCACGGTGACGGCGGTAACCGGCGCGGCGAAAGCGGACGTGAACGATGCCCATGCAACGTGCATTTTGACCTCGCGACTCGTCCGAACGGTAAGCGGACGAATGCAGACGACAGGTTGTAGAGATACTGCGGATTTGGGGTACTGCGAGAACTGCTTTGGGAGGACCGCGGTGACCGGAGGAGGAGGTCGTTGCGGCGCTACACCAGCTTTAGGCCAGGCGTAGCGATAGGGCCGATAGTCGGCCGAGGGTAATTCGGAGGGTGTTCGGGTAGGAACGCATTTGTCCAATGTAAATCAGGGCGGACGCGCGTGTCAACAGCGAATTTGCAGATTGACCGCGTGAAGATGCGTGGAGATGGCCGACGAAGCGCGCCGATGCGCTAGTGGCGGAGCGCGCGGGTCGCCCGCCCCGCATGGCTTTCAGTGGATTGGGCGACGTGTTTCGGGTTCGATCGTCAGCGCTTCGCGATGCGCTTGATCGTCTCGATCTGGCGCGTGATCGCATCCGGCGCCGGCGCTTCGCCGCGCAACACGGCGTCGATCCAGGCGGCCGTCGTGGGCGCGTCGCGGCCTTCGGGGAGATCGATTTCGGGCGCGCCGGGCGACGAGCGCTCCGGTTCGACCAGGGTTTCGCAGATGCCGTCGTGCAGCCAGTCGACCTGCACCTGGCGGCGGGTATCGGCGACGGCTTCGCCCTCGGTGCCGCGCGCGAGCAACGCGCCGCCCACCGCCGCTTCCGGATGCGCCGCGAAGAGGGCGCTCAGGCTTTCGCGGTACGGCGGGTGCGTGTAGTTCACGAGACGCAGGCCGGGCTCGGCGAACGGCTGCAGCAGCTTCACGAGCGTATGCGTGGAGTTGCGCACGCCCATGCGCCGGCGCATCGAGAGCAGGCGCGCGAGTTTGGGCGCGAGCGTTTCGATCGACGCAAACGCCACGCGGCCCGACGCCAGTTGCGCCTCGATTTCGGCGTGATCGCGTGCTTCGGGCCGATTCAGCGCAGCGAAGATTTCCGCGCTCGTGACGCGGCCCGGATCGTTGACGACGCCGTGTACGAGCGTCGGCACGCCTTCGCGCGCAAGCAGCACGGCGAGCAGCGGCACGAGATTCGGCTGCTTGCGCGCGCCGTTGTAGCTTGGGATCGACACCGGCCGATAGTCGCCTCGCGGCACCGCGAGCGGCGCGAACGAGGCATGCGCAGCGGACAGCATGGCGGCCAGTTCATCCGCGGTTTCGCCCTTGAGGCGGTAGGCGAGCAGTACCGCGCCGAGCTCCAGCTCGGGCACGCGGCCGTCGAGCATGGCGGCGTAGAGGGCGTGCGTGTCTTCGGACGAGAGTGAGCGGGCGCCGTGCGGTCCGCGGCCGATCTCCTTGATGAAGCGGGCGCACGGGAAGATATCAGTGGAGGCGGCGGTGGTCATGGGCGGGCGCGGTTCGTTCGACGGCGTGCGGCGGGCCGCCGTCGTATTGAAATGGGGATGCGGGAAGTATCGCACGAGCACACGGTGCCTCGCCGGCCGCGCCTCGCCGGCCGCGCCTCGCCGGCCGCGCCTCGCCGGCCGCGTGAAGGCGCCGCCGTGCACGCCCACCGCCGCGCGTTACACTCGCGATTGTTCCGGCGGCGCAAGCCGTGCGATTTACGGGCCCGCGTGCTTCGTACACGCCCCATCACAAAGACGGAGAACTCCATGACGTACGTATTCGAACCGGCGGCGCTCGCTTCGGTGCCGGTGGCAGGCAGCGACACGCGTTTTCCGGTGCGGCGCATCTACTGCGTTGGCCGCAATTACGAAGCGCATGCGCGCGAGATGGGCCACGATCCGAACCGTGAGCCGCCGTTCTTCTTCTCCAAGCCCGCCGACGCCGTGCTCTACGTTGCGCCCGGCTCGACCGCCGAATTTCCGTATCCCGCACAATCGCAGAACGTGCACTTCGAGATGGAACTCGTCGCGGCCATCGGCAAGGGCGGCAAGGACATTCCGGTCGCGAGCGCACTCGACCACGTGTTTGGCTACGCGCTCGGCCTCGATATGACGCGCCGCGACTTGCAGGGCGAGGCGAAGAAGCTTGGTCGTCCGTGGGATACGGCCAAGGGCTTCGACCATTCGGCGCCGATCGGCCCGATCCATCCGGTGTCGAAGATCGGTCAGCTCGAGAAGGGCGAAATCTGGCTCGCGGTCAACGGCGAGGAGAAACAGCGCTCCGACATCTCGCAGATGATCTGGCCGGTTGCCGACACGATCGCGTTCCTTTCGACGCTGTTCGAGCTGAAGGCCGGCGACCTCATCTACACGGGCACGCCAGAGGGCGTGGGCGCCGTGGTCAAGGGCGATCTGATGACGGGCGGTGTGGCAGGAATCGGCGAATTCGCCGTGCGGGTCGTCTGAGCGGCGCGGCCCGCATCAGGATAAGAGGAGCAAGAGAGGAGCATGAAGCTTTACAGCTATTTCCGCAGTTCGGCGTCGTATCGGGTGCGCATTGCGCTGAATCTGAAGAACCTGTCGTACGAGTACGTCCCGGTTCACCTCGTGCGCGACGGCGGCGAGCAGCTCAAGCCCGCCTACCGCCAGGTGAATCCCGACGCGATCGTGCCGTCGTTCGTCGACGACCAAGGGCACACGCTCCAGCAGTCGCTCGCGATCATCGAGTATCTCGAAGAGACGCATCCCGAGCCGCCGCTGCTGCCGAAGTCGCCCATCGATCGCGCTCACGTGCGCTCGCTCGCGCTGCAGGTGGCGTGCGAGATCCATCCGGTGGACAACCTGCGTGTGCTCAAGTACCTGAAGCACACCGTGGGAGCGGACGACGCGATGAAAGACGCGTGGTACCGCCACTGGATCGAGGCGGGTTTCGCGACGCTCGAACAGCGGCTCGCCAGCGATTCGCGCACCGGCAAGCTCGCTTTCGGCGACACGCCGACCGTCGCTGATCTTTGCATCGTGCCGCAGGTCTACAACGCGAACCGCTTCAAGATCGACACGACGCGTTACCCGACCATTCAGCGCATCAACGACTACGCGCTCACGCTCGACGCGTTCGCGCGCGCCGCGCCGGGCGTGCAGCCGGATACGGAATGAGTGTTTGACCGGCTAACGCTGGCCGCATCAATGGAAAGGGCGTCGTTCGCGAGAACGACGCCCTTCGTGAAACTAAATCCGGGTAAAGCGCGCTATCAGCTGCCAAGCAGCGCGTCGGCGAATTCTTCGGCCACGAACGGCTGCAGGTCTTCGACCTTTTCGCCCACGCCGATGAAATACACGGGAATCGGCCGCTGCCGCGCGATCGCGGCGAGAATGCCGCCCTTGGCGGTGCCGTCGAGCTTCGTGACGATCAGGCCGGTGAGGCCGAGCGCGTCGTCGAAGGCCTTGACCTGGGCGAGCGCGTTCTGGCCCGTGTTCGCGTCGATCACGAGCAGCACCTCGTGCGGCGCGCCGTCGAACGCCTTGCCGATCACGCGCTTGACCTTCTTCAGCTCGTCCATCAGGTGCAATTGGGTGGGCAGGCGGCCCGCGGTGTCGGCCATCACCACGTCGATGCGGCGTGCGCGTGCGGCGCTCACGGCGTCGAAGATCACCGCCGCCGGGTCGCCGCTTTCCTGCTGCACGACCGTCACGTTGTTGCGCTGGCCCCAGATGGCGAGCTGTTCGCGCGCGGCGGCGCGGAAGGTGTCGCCGGCGGCGAGCAGCACGCTCTGGTCGAAGCTTTGCAGATGCTTGGCGAGCTTGCCGATGCTGGTGGTCTTGCCCGCGCCGTTCACGCCCGCGATCATCATCACGAGCGGTTGTGCGCGGCCGAGCATGAGCGACTTCTCGAGCGGCTTGAGCAGGCCGATGAGCAGCTCGCGCAGGGCGTTCTTGACCTGCTGAGCGTCGGTCAGGCGCTCGGCGCGCACCTTCTGGCGCAGCGTTTCGAGCAGATATTCGGTCGCGTCGACGCCCGCATCCGACATCAGCAGCGCGGTTTCGAGCTCTTCGTAGAGATCGTCGTCGATCTTCGCGTTGACGAAGATGCTCTGGATGTTCGAGCCGGTTTTCGAGAGCCCCGACCTCAGGCGCTTGAGCCACGATTGCCTGGCTTCGGGCTCGAGTGCGGGTGGCGGGACGATTTCGACGGCTTCCGGTTCGTCGTCGTTGTCGTTGGCGGCTCGCTGCGGCGTGATCGGAGCGGCCACGGCCGGTCGAACGGACGGCGCAGGCGGCATTTCGCGCACCGCACTGGTGGGTTCGTCAACGGCCTCGTCCGGCGCCTCGAGGGTGGCTTCGTCCTGCGCGTTCTCGGCCGGCGCGTTCTCGGCGTCCTTCGAGCCGCGGAATCGTTTGAAGAAACTGAACATGGTCTGGGGGAGGTCAGGCGCGCTGCGGGTCGGACCGAGGGGCGGTCAGCGACGGCATGGGAAGAGGTAACGCGCGGAAAACACGACATTTTATCAGGCGCGATAGCCGGAGTCGCTGCGGCATTGCCGTGGGAGCGTTGCGGCGCGCACGCGGCACCTGCGCGGCCCTGTGGTAACGTGCGCGCATTGGAGGGCGCGATGCGAAAGCGTCGAACCCCACAGTCGAGTTCCGCCGGCAGGTTGACTGCCAGCGGTCAAATGCACGCAGCCGTACGACCCAACGCATGACCCGTTCCTCACCTTCACGTGGCCAAGGCGGCCGCACCCATCAGCCCGATCCCCGCGCACGTGGCGGCGGTGGCGCGCACACGATCCGCATCATCGGCGGCGACTGGAAGCGCACGCCGCTGCCGGTGCTCGACCTCGATGGTCTGCGCCCGACGCCCGACCGCGTGCGCGAGACGCTCTTCAACTGGCTCGGCCAGCGTCTCGACGGCCTGCGTTGCCTCGACCTGTTCGCGGGCAGCGGCGGTCTTGGCTTCGAGGCGGCCTCGCGCGGCGCCGCACGCGTCGTGATGGTGGAGCGCAGCGCGCGCGCCGCCGCGCAACTGCGCTCGAACCAGGCGCGCCTTGGCGCGCGCACGATCGAAATCGCGGAAGCCGACGCACTGCGCCTCGCGGCCAATCTGGCGCCAGGCTCGTTCGATGTGGTGTTCCTCGATCCGCCGTTCGGCGACACCGCGCTGCTCGAGCGCTCGCTCGAACTGGCTGCGCCGCTCGTCGCTCCGGACGGCTGGCTTTACGTCGAGTCGGGCGAGCGTATCGAACCGGCTGCGCGGCCCGCGCTGACGGGCTGGAGTGTCGTGCGCGAGGGCCGGGCGGGTGCGGTTCACTATCATTTGCTGCAGCGCGAAAATGAGGAATAATGCGCGTTCGATAAGAAGCGGCGGGCGGCCTGGCCGTCACGCACGCACGTGTGCATGCGTCGCCACGGCACTGCATTGCGCCCCATTTCTGTTGAGAGGAGAAGCCTCATGGTAGTCGCCGTGTACCCCGGTACCTTCGACCCGCTCACGCGCGGCCACGAAGATCTCGTGCGGCGCGCGTCGAGCATTTTCGACACGCTGGTAGTCGGCGTTGCGGACAGCCGCAACAAGAAGCCTTTCTTCTCGCTCGACGAGCGGCTCGAGATTGCCCACGAGGTGCTCGGCCACTATCCGAACGTGCAGGTCATGAGCTTCAAGGGGCTCCTGAAGGACTTCGTGCGCACCAACAACGCACGCGTGATCGTGCGCGGGCTGCGCGCGGTGTCGGACTTCGAGTACGAATTTCAGATGGCGGGCATGAATCGCTACCTGTTGCCCGACGTCGAGACGATGTTCATGACGCCTTCGGACCAGTATCAGTTCATTTCGGGCACGATCGTGCGCGAAATCGCCCAGTTGGGCGGCGATGTGAGCAAATTCGTGTTCCCGTCCGTGGAAAAGCGCTTGCAGGACAAGGTGGCCTCGATGGGCGGCCCGGTTTAGAAGGCGTGAACGCGCGGCGAAAGCAGCGTAAACTATAAGGCTAAGATGTGTGAGCCGGCCTTCGCGCCGGCGGGAAGTGAGAACAGCATGGCCCTGATGATTACCGACGAGTGCATCAATTGCGACGTGTGCGAGCCCGAGTGCCCGAATGACGCGATCTCGATGGGCCCGGAAATCTATGTGATCGACCCGAAGAAGTGCACCGAATGTGTCGGCCATTTCGATGAGCCGCAGTGCATCCAGGTGTGCCCGGTGGAGTGCATTCCCAGGAATCCGGAGCATGTCGAGTCGCCCGAGCAATTGATGCAGAAGTACCACGCGCTGACGGCGGCGAAGAACAACGCCTGAATCGCGGGATTCTCCGGGAAATAAAAAACGCGCCAACTGGCGCGTTTTTTATTTCAACTTGCTGTTTCCTTACGCGACGATGGCCTTCAACGCATCGACGAGCGTGTCGCACTCGGCATCGGTGCCGATCGAGATGCGCAGATGCTGGTTCACGCGCGGCGCGTTGAAATGGCGCACGAAGATCTCTTTTTCGCGCAGCTTGGCCGCAATTGCCGCCGCATCGTGCGCAGGATGCTTCGCGAACACGAAATTCGCCGCCGAAGGGACCACTTCGAAGCCGAGCGCCGTGAGCGCGGCCGTCAGGCGCTCGCGGCTGGCGATCACGCGCGCGCTCGTCGTCTTCAGCCACTCGCCGTCTTCGTAAGCGGCGGTCGCCGCGGCTTGCGCCAGGCGGTCGAGCGGGTACGAGTTGAAGCTGTCCTTCACGCGGTTCAGCGCATCGATGAGATCGGGGTGACCGAACGCGAAGCCCACGCGCATGCCCGCGAGCGAGCGCGATTTCGAAGTCGTGTGCACGACCAGCAGGTTCGGATAGCGGTCGATCAGCGCGATCGCCGATTCGGCGCCGAAATCCACATACGCTTCGTCGATCACCACCACGGATTCCGTGTTCGCCGCGACGAGCCGCTCGATTTCCGCGAGCGGCAGCGCGTGACCCGTGGGCGCATTCGGATTCGGGAAGATCACACCTCCATTGGGCTGGCGGTAATCGTCGATGCGAATCGTGAACTGCTCCGTGAGCGGCACGGTGCGGTACTCGACCTCGTAGAGCCGCGCGTAGGTCGGGTAGAAGCTGTAGGTGATGTCGGGAAAGAGGATCGGCTGGTCGTGCTTGAGCAGCGCCTGGAATGCGTGAGCGAGCACCTCGTCCGAGCCGTTGCCGACGAACACCTGCTCCGCGCGAATGCCGTGGTGCGCGGCCACGGCGGCGCGCAGACGCTTCGCGACGGGGTCGGGATAGCGGCGCAGCGATTCGCCCGTCTCGCCGAGCTCGTGGCGGATCGCCTCGAGCACGCGCGGAGAGGGCGCATACGGATTCTCGTTGGTGTTGAGCTTGACCGGCTTCGCGAGCGCGGGCTGTTCGCCCGGCACGTAGGGTACGAGCCGGTTGACGATGTCACTCCAGTAACGACTCAAGACGCTCTCCTTGTTTCAACCATTGCGATGCAGCTGCATCACCGCGCGTTCGGCCTCGCCCTTCACGAACGTCGGCATCACGGCGAGCGCGCGTTCGATCGAGTCGTCGATCACCTCCTGCTCCTCGCGGCGCGGCGGCTTGAGCACGAAGTTCGCGACGTCGGGCTTCGCACCGGCGCGCGCGCCTTCGGGGATCAGGTCACGCGGATGGCCGATGCCGATGCGCAAACGCCAGTACTGCTGGGTCGACAGATGCGCGGAGATGTCCTTCAGGCCGTTGTGGCCGCCGCTGCCGCCGCCGAGCTTGAGCTTGACGGTGCCGGGCGGCAGATCGAGCTCGTCGTGCGCGACGAGGATCTGGTCGGGCAGGATCTTGAAGAACGCCGCGAGGGCGACGACCGATTGCCCCGAGCGGTTCATATAGGTCTGCGGTTCGAGCAGGTGCACTTCCTCGCCGTAGAGGCGGGCCTTCGCATAGTGGCCATGGAAGCGCCGCTCGTCGCGCAGCGTCGTGCCGGCTTCGCGCGCGAGCTGGTCCACGAGCCAGAAGCCCGCGTTGTGGCGCGTCGCCGTGTATTCGGCGCCCGGATTGCCGAGCCCGACGATCAACCTGATCATTGTGGTGTTCCGCCTGCGTAAATCGATGAACTGACCCGCAAGTGTACGAAAAAGTGCGAAAAAAAACCCGCCGGGGCGAACCGCGGCGGGTCACGTCGTCCGTTTCAGGGAAACGGATCGAGAGGATCGGCTCTTTGAAGCCGCTGCGATTACTCTGCAGCCGGTGCTTCTTCGCCTTCAGCTGCCGCCTGGGCGCCAGCCGGCACGGGTGCCGACACGATGACCGGATTTTCCGTTTCAACGTGCTGAACCAGCGTCACGCCTGCGGGCAGGGTGATGTCCTTGGCATGCAGCGATTGACCGGCTTCGATCTTCGCGAGGTCGACTTCGAGGAATTCCGGCAGTTGACCCGGCAGGCACTGGACTTCGATTTCAGCCAGAACGTGCGAGATGATCGCGCCACCCGTCTTCACAGCCGGGTTGGTTTCCTGGTTCATGAAGTGCAGGGGCACCTTCGTGTGGATCTTCTTGCTCGGATCCACGCGCTGGAAGTCCACGTGCAGCACGAGCTGACGGAACGGGTGGTATTGCACGTCGCGCAGCAGCACTTGCTGCGACTTGCCGGCCACTTCGAGGTCGAGGATCGACGAGTGGAAGGCTTCCTTCTTGAGGGCGTGCCACAGCGCGTTGTGATCGATTTCGATCAGTTGCGGCTCGGCGCCGACACCGTAAACGATGCCAGGGGTCTTGCCAGCAATGCGCAGGCGGCGGCTCGCACCCGTACCTTGCAGGTTACGCTCGAAAGCGATGACTTTCATTTGATTCTCCAATGCACTGCCCGCGACCAGGCAGTAAAACGGGGCCTTTTCAGCAGAATGCCTGCCTTTGGGCCCCCAGCGATGCAGCGCAAACCATCGTCCGGTCGCGCCGATTACGTGCAAAAGCGCGGCGTCCTTGCGAACACCGCGCCTTGCGCGTCAATTCTTGTTAGCTTTCCGCGAACAGCGACATCACCGAGTCGCCGCGACGGATACGCGAGAACGTTTCGGCGAGAAGGCCTGCACTCGTGAGCGAGCGGATCTTCGCGCACGAACGCGCTTCGGCGCCCAGCGGAATCGTGTCGGTCACGACGAGCTCGTCCAGAGCCGAAGCGGCGATACGCTCGCCTGCGCCACCCGAGAGAACCGGGTGCGTGGCGTAAGCGAACACCTTCTTCGCGCCGCGTTCCTTCAGCACTTGCGCTGCCTTGCAGAGCGTGCCGGCGGTGTCGACCATGTCGTCCATGATCACGCAGGTGCGGCCTTCGACTTCACCGATGATGTTCATCACTTCGGCGACGTTCGCCTTCGGACGACGCTTGTCGATGATGGCGAGGTCGCAATTCAGTTGCTTGGCGAGCGCACGGGCGCGCACCACGCCGCCGACGTCCGGCGAAACGACCAGCAGGTTCTCGTGATTCTGCTTGCGCAGATCGCCGAGCAGCACGGGCGTTGCGTAGATGTTGTCGACGGGAATATCGAAGAAGCCCTGAATCTGGTCGGCGTGCAGATCCATCGTGATGATCCGCTCGACACCGGCGATTTCCAGCATGTTCGCCACGACCTTCGCCGAGATGGCGACGCGCGCCGAACGGGGGCGGCGGTCTTGACGGGCATAGCCGAAGTAGGGAATAGCTGCGGTGATCCGGCCTGCGGATGCGCGCTTGAGCGCATCGACCATGATCATCAGTTCCATCAGGTTGTCGTTGGTCGGCGCGCAAGTCGACTGAAGGACGAAGACGTCCTTGCCGCGCACGTTTTCCTGGATTTCGACCTGGATTTCACCATCGGAAAAGCGGCTAACCATAGCCTTACCGAGGGGAATACCGAGGATCTTGACGACTTCCTGGGCAAGCGCGGGATTTGCGTTGCCAGTAAAAACCATCAGGCCGTCATGGCTGCTCATCATGCACCTGCTGCGGACTTTGAGGGGGCGAGAGGAACTACTTAGGCGAACTGCCCTGGGTAACCCACAGAGCGAACTGCCTGGAATTTTTGGCAGGGGAGGAAGGACTCGAACCCTCGCATGCCGGAATCAAAATCCGGTGCCTTAACCAACTTGGCGACTCCCCTACACTCAACTTTGAGCCTGACTGACCGGTAGGACGATCAGCCACGCAAAACTATGCCGCGAAAGCGAAGAGTGGATGTTTGTTCAGACTCGAGGCTATCGCGCTCCTCCAGTCCGGTTGTTCCGCAAGCAGTCTGGCTCGTGCCGATTCTGCTTCGGACCGACTGGCGAATGCTGCAAAAACGCTGGCACCCGATCCGGTCATCCGCGCTGGTGCGATGCTGTTCGAAACACTTTCAAACCATCGAAGCACCTGCGCTACTTCCGCGTATTTTCCTGCGACAACCGCTTGCATATCGTTATGACCGAAGCTGTCTGGCCATCCCTGCTGCGTTGCTTGCTGTGCAAGAAAGACTGCTATTGTGCAGGTCTTTGTGTCCCTTGTCAATGACTTTTCCGAAAAAATCTCGGCAGTCGGAACATGAACCCGCGGCGTCACGACCAAAAAATGACGCGGGGGCAATTGTACAGCCTCGAGAGCTTCGCCAACACCCTCCGCGAACGCATTTTTTCCGAACACGAAGAAGGGCACGTCCGCGCCCAGCTTGAGTGCGAGCGCCTGCAATTCCTCGCGCTGCAGATCGAGCTTCCAGAGGCGGTTGAGCGCGAGCAGCGTCGTGGCGGCGTCGGAGCTGCCGCCGCCCAGACCCGCGCCCATCGGCAGACGCTTTTCGATATCGATCTCGACACCCTCGCTCGTGCCCGTGTGTTCCTTGAGCAGCGTCGCGGCGCGCACGGTGAGGTCGTGCTCGGCAGGTACGCCTTCCACTTCCACGGTGCGCGTGATGCGGCCATCGTGGCGGCGCGTGAAATGCAGCGTGTCGCCCCAGTCGAGCAACTGGAACACGGTCTGCAGATCGTGATAGCCATTGGGACGGCGGCCCGTGATGTGCAGGAAGAGATTGAGTTTCGCGGGCGCGAGGCAGTCGCGCAGCGAGTCCTGGGTTTCGATCATGATGCTTTTGGGATGGTGCCTGGATCCTGGCCGGCGCGTGCCGGCCAGATATTGCTGATGTGAGGCCGCAACCGGCCCGCTTACTGGTCGAGCACGAGCTTGATCTGAAGCGGCGGGACATCGCGCGTGAGATTGACGCGCTTCACGCCATTGGCCGGCGCTTCCGTGTAGGCGACGTAATCGATGGTCCAGCCGTCCTGCTCGATCTGCGAAAGCCGCTGCGGATTCTGCGGGTCGGGCGTGGTGCGCGCGTGCGAGGTGGGCGCAACCGATGGCTGCAGCCAGTAGCGCAGCCCTTCCACGGGTAGTGCGAAGCCGAACGCCTGCTGCATGAGCGTACTCACGTTGTCGGCCGTGAGCGGCTGGCGGTTGGGCAGTTCCAGCGTGGCTTGCGACGGTGCGGAGGTGACGAGCGCGAGCGTCTGGCCGAGCGGATTGAGCAGTTGCAGCGTCACCGTCGAATCGGTCTCGTGCCAGTCGAAGTTGCCGTATGCGTTGCGCTGCTGGCCGTTCTGGTCGACGTACTGCACGGCGAAGCGGCCATGATAGGCGCGGTTCGTCTGCGTACTGAGCGAGGTCGTCGCGTTCGAGGTGGACGGCTGGCGCGGTGGCTGTTGTGTCGCACAGCCCGCGAGCACGAGGAGCGCGGCCGCCGCTGCGCCAAGCGACGCGCGCCGTACAAGGCGGGTGGCGGGCGCAACGGGGAGGGCCTTGGGGGAAACCGAAGTGAAAAAATCTGCCATCAGAGATCGTTGACCTGGAGGCGCTTGAGCGTCTTCAGGAGCGTGTCGTTGTCGGGTTCGAGCTTGCGGGCCTCGCGCCAGGCAGCGCGTGCGCCGTCCTGGTCGCCGTTTTTCCAGAGCACTTCGCCGAGATGCGCGCCAATTTCCGCGTTCGGCTGGAGGCTGTAGGCCTTGCGCAAGAGCTTGATCGCGTCGGCATTGTCGCCCAGGCGATATTTCACCCAGCCCACGCTGTCCATGATGAACGCGTCGTCCGGGGCGAGCGACGAGGCTTTTTCGACCAGTTTGTCGGCTTCCTGCAGGCGCTGGTTGCGGTCCGCGAGCGAGTATCCGAGCGCGTTGTAGGCCTGCGGATTGTCGGGCTGCGTCTTGATCAGCTTGCGCAACTGCGCTTCCATGACGTCGTAATGGCCGGTTTTCTCCGCTGCCATTGCGTAGTCGTAGGTGAGATCCGGGTCGTCCGGGAAGTCGGTGGTCGCCTTCGCGAGCCGTGCCTCGGCTTCCGGGTAGCGCTTCGCGTCGAACAGGATCGCGGCGTCGGTGCGCGCGATCAGCGCCTGGTCGCGCGGATCGTCGGCCTGGATGCTCGCGAGCTGGCGGCGCGCGTCGTCGGTCTTGCCTTCCTTGTCGAGGATTTGTGCGCGCGTGATCTGGGCCGGCACGTACTGCTGGCTGCTCGGCTGGATCTTGTCGAGCCACTTCTGCGCGCCGGCGTCGTCCTTCTGCTCGACCGACAGTTGCGCGAGGTAGATATAGGCCTGGCCGGGGTCGGCGGCCGGATTCTTCTCGGCAATCTGCGCGTATTGCGTCAGATACTTCTGCGCGGCGTCGAGCTTCTTCTGCTGCACGCTGATGAGCGCGAGCGCCATGAGCGGCATCAGGTCGGTCGCGTTGTCCTTGTGCAAGGTCTCGAACTGCTTCTGCGCGTCGTCGAGGCGGTCGGCAGCGAGATAGGTCTGTGCGAGCGCAAGACGGCCTTCGCGCGACTTGGGGTTCTGCTGGACGTACTTTTCGATCGATGCAATGCCTTCGGCGCGCTCCTCCGGGCCCATCTGCGCGAGCATCAGCGCGGCGGGAAGGTAGTCGGGCTTGAGCGCGAGCGCCTGCTCGAACGACTTGCGCGCGCCGGGCGCGTCGTCGGCGAGCAGTTGCTGGCGGCCGATCGCGAGCTGCGCCTCGGGACGGTTCATGTCGTCCTTGAGCAGTGCTTTGAGGACATTCAGGCCGCCCACGCGATTGGGGCCGCGCGAAAGCAGAAGCTGCAGCGAGAGGATGGCCTGACCGCGGCTGTCGGCCGGTACCTTCGCCAGCTCGCGCGCGAGCAGCGGCTGGGCGTCGTCGGGCTTGCCGGCGAGCACGAGCAGCGACGCGTCGAGTTGCGCGGCGCGCTCGGAATCGGGTGCGTACTGCTGCCAGAGCTGGACAGCAGTCAGGGCGTCGGACGGGCTTTGCGCCGAGAGCGCGATTTCGGTCGCGCGCTGCGCCATGCGCGGGTCGTGCGTGTCGCGCGCGAGCGCGAGATACGTTTGAAAGGCCGGTGCAGGCTGGTCGCGCTGCAGCGCGATCTCCGCGGCGAGCACCTGGAAGACGATCTGGCTCGACAGCGGAACGCCCGGCAGAGCCTTCTTCTCGTCGGGCGAGGCGGGACCGAAAGCGTCCGGCATGGTGACGGAAGTGTCGTCCGTGTCGGGGGACGGATCCTGCGCATACGCGCTCGACGTGGTCAATGCCCAGGCGGCGAGAACCGCGGCGCCAATGAGGCGACGCGCGAAGGCTGCAGGTACGCGGGGCGTCGCGCGACGCTTCGCGAACAGCTTAACGAAAGACAGTTCCATGGAATTCCGTCGAATGTTTCGGTCGATTGTAACGCGCTGGCTACAATACGCGCACAACGCGCACACACGTTTACGCAAGTTGCAGACCAACCCGGACCAGCATCCGAATCAGGCCGTCAGATATGCCAGAGTTGCCAGAAGTTGAGGTTACCCGAAGGGGGATCGAACCGTGGGTCGCGGGCCGCCGCGTCGAGCGTGTGGAGGTGCGCAACCCCGCATTGCGCTGGCCCGTGCCGGCCACGCTCGCCCGTACGCTGCGCGGCCGCACGATACGTTCGGTCGGGCGGCGCGGCAAATATTTGCTGTTCGAGGTCGACGAGGGCTGGTTCATCGTGCATCTCGGCATGACCGGCACGCTGCGCGTGCTGCGCAATCTGCCGAAGCCGCCGGCTGCGGAAAAGCATGATCACGTCGACTGGTTCTTCGACGACTTCACGCTGCGCTTTCGCGACCCGCGCCGCTTCGGCGCCGTGCTCTGGCACCCGCGCGAGGCCGGCGACGTGCTCGGCCATCCGCTGCTGGCGGGCCTCGGCATCGAGCCGTTCACGCCGGCCTTCGACGGCGCGCTGCTGTTTCGCGAGACCCGCGGCCGCAAGGTCGCCGTCAAGCAGGCGCTGCTCGCGGGCGATATCGTGGTGGGCGTTGGCAATATCTACGCGTCGGAAAGCTTGTTCCGCGCCGGCATCCGGCCGACGACCCCGGCGGGCCGCGTTTCGCTTGCGCGTTACGAACTGCTCGCGGACGCCGTGCGCGCCGTGCTCGCCTCGGCCATCGAGAAGGGCGGCAGCACGCTGCGCGACTTCGTCGGCAGCAACGGCCAAAGCGGCTATTTCCAGCTGGAATACTTCGTATATGACCGCGCGGGCCAACCCTGCCGCGTGTGCGGCACGCCGATCAAACAGATCGTGCAGGGCCAGCGTTCCACTTATTTCTGTCCGCGCTGCCAGCGCTGAGCGACCAGCTTTTCCATGTACCGAACTTCGTCCACTTCCGCGCCGCTACCGGCTGGCGCGTATCCCGCTGAACTGCTCACCGGTTTCGCGCCGCGCCTGATCGCCTGGCAGCGCGAGCATGGCCGTCACGACCTGCCGTGGCAGAACACGCGCGACCCGTACCGCATCTGGCTCTCGGAAATCATGCTGCAGCAGACCCAGGTCTCGACCGTGATTCCGTACTACGCACGTTTTCTCGAGCGCTTTCCCACGGTCGAAGCGCTCGCCGCGGCGCCCGACGACGATGTGATGGCGCTCTGGGCCGGCCTCGGCTATTACTCGCGCGCGCGCAATCTGCACCGCTGTGCGCAGGTCGTGGCCGATACCCACGGCGGCAAGTTTCCGTCGACGGTCGAGGCGCTCGCGGAGTTGCCCGGCATCGGCCGTTCGACGGCGGCGGCGATCGCGTCGTTCGCGTTCGGCGCGCGCGAGACGATCCTGGACGGCAACGTGAAGCGCGTGCTCGCGCGCGTGTTCGGCGTGGAAGGCTTTCCTGGCGAAAAGCGCGTGGAGAACGCGATGTGGACGCTCGCCGAGACGCTCGTGCCGGGTCCCGCAGCGAGCGACGCCGACGTGAGCGCGTACACGCAAGGCTTGATGGATCTCGGCGCGACGCTGTGCGGGCGCGGCAAGCCCGACTGCGCGCGCTGCCCGTTCGCGGACGACTGCGTGGCGAAGACGACGGGACGTCAGCGCGAACTGCCTGCCGCGCGCCCGAAGAAGGCCGTGCCCACGCGGCGCACATGGATGCTCGTGCTGCTCGACGGCGATGCGGTCATGCTGGAGAAGCGTCCGCCATCGGGTATCTGGGGCGGCTTGTGGAGCTTGCCCGAAGCCGCGGACGAACCCGCGCTCGCCGAGCGCGCGAGAGATTTCGGCGTGACGCCGGAGGGCGCGGCGTCGAGCTTCGCACTCATGCCGCTCGCGCATACGTTCACGCATTTCAAGCTCGACATCGAGCCGCGCGTGATCGAACTCAAGCACGATGCCGCGCCGCTCGAAGCCAACGATGGACAGACCGCGTGGGTGTCGCTCGGCAATATCGACGCGTATGGCGTGCCCGCGCCGGTGCGCAAGCTGCTCGACGGTTTGCGTGGACCGCTCGTCTGAGTCAGCAAGAGAGCCGCATCGGCGCCTCAAAGCAACTGGTGCTGCTGCATGTAGTGATGGACGATTTCGATACGTGCGCCCGCGTCGTTCAACTCCATGAGCTTCTGACGCGCGCGCAACGCGATCGGCAGCACCTCGGCCAGACGGTTCGATACCCACGAGGGATCGTCGAAGCGGAACGGCTCCGCAAACGGCAGGCTCGCCGGGTCGCGCTCGCGGATCGTCGCGATGATGCGCTCGAGCACTTCCGCACACGCGCCGAATTGCGCGAGCTGTTTGCCGCCTTCCAGCGGAATATCTTCGGGGATCAACTCGGCCATGCCCACGAGCAGGCCGTCGGCTTCCACGCGATGCGAGAGCAGATGAAAGCGCTGCGTGCCATGAGCCTGGATGTGCAGCATGCCGACAGTTTCGACATCGCATTGCTCGATGAGCGCGAGGCAGCCCACGGATTCGGGCACGGCAGTCGTCTCGTCGGGCTGTGCGACTTCCGCGCCGCTTTTGAGCAGACACACGCCGAACGGCGTGTGCTCGCGCAGGCACTCGCTCGCCATGTCCAGGTATCGCGCTTCGAAGATCTTGAGCGGCAGCAGGCCGCCGGGGAACAGCACCGTATGCAGCGGGAACAACGGTAAATCGGCAAGCACGGCAGGAGACGAGGACATGGCGCAACGCTTTCGGTTAAGGGCCGCGCGATGCGCAGCCGGTTAGGCGATCAGCCGTGACGACTCTCCGACATCGAGAGGCGCGTCGCGGTGACGCACGATAACGTTCGACTCGCCGGCAAAGCGCGTGGCGAGCGTCTGGGCGATATACACCGATCGATGTTGTCCGCCCGTGCAGCCGATCGCAACGGTGAGATAGCTGCGGTTGTCGGCGCGAAAATGCGGCAGCCACTTCGCGACGAACGCATAGACATCGTCGATCATTTCGTGGACGGCCGGCTGCGCATTCAGAAAGTCGATCACGGGCTGATCGAGCCCGGTGAGCGGACGCAGGCGGGCGTCGTAATGCGGGTTCGGCAGCGTGCGCACGTCGAACACGAGGTCCGCGTCGAGCGGCACGCCGCGCTTGAAGCCGAACGATTCGAACGTGAGCATGAGCGAGCCGCGCTCGCCTTCGACGAACACCTTCACCCACTGGCGCAGCGCGTTGGAACTCAGGTTGCTCGTGTCGACCTGATGGCCGAACTCGGCGAGATTCGAGACGAGTTCGCGCTCGTGCTCGATCGCTTCTTCGAGTGACTTGAGCATGCCCACGTTCGCGTCGTGCGCGGCGGAGCCCGACAGCGGATGGCGGCGCCGCGTTTCCGAGAAGCGCTGGATGAGCGACTGCGTGCTCGCGTTCAGGAAGAGCACGCGCACGTCGTGGCGAAGAGCCAGGTCGCGGATCATCTCCGGCATGTCGTCGAACGACGAACTCGAGCGCGCATCGATAGCGACGGCGAGGCGTTCGTAGCCGTCGTCGCTGAGATATTGGGCGAGTTGCGGTAGAAAGCGCGGTGGCAGATTGTCGACGCAATAGTAGCCGACGTCTTCGAGCGCGTTGAGCGCCACTGACTTGCCGGAACCCGAAATGCCGGTGATCAGGATGATACGCATGGGAGAGTCGATGAACCCGATTGGGTCATCATAGCATCCGATCCGCGCACCTGTATTGGCTCTCCGGGCCGCAGCGCCCGTTTCGAAGCCGCGCGCCTACGAGCGTCAGATCAGCTTGCCGGGAAACTGGCTGTCGGGGTCCTGCATGGCGAGACGCTGGCGGTCCATGAAGTCGCGCAGGGTGTCGATACCGCGCAATTGCAGGATCGTGTTGCGCACGGCGGCCTCGACCAGCACGGCGAGGTTGCGGCCCGCGGCCACCTGGATCGTGACCTTGCTGATGGGCAGGCCCAGCACGTCGACGGTCTGGCTCTCCAGCGGCAGACGCTGGAACTCGCCGTCCGGGCGGCGCACGAGCTGCACGATGAGCTTGAGCTTCATCTTCCGGCGCACGGCCGTTTCACCGAAGATCGTCTTGATGTCGAGCAGACCGAGGCCGCGCACTTCGAGCAGGTTCTGCAACAGCGGCGGGCAGCGGCCCTCGACGAAATCGGGGCCGAGGCGCACGAAGTCCACGGCATCGTCGGCCACGAGGCCATGGCCGCGGCTGATCAGCTCCAGACCCAGCTCGCTCTTGCCGAGACCCGAGTCGCCCGTGAGCAGCACGCCCATGCCGAGAATGTCGAGAAACACGCCGTGCAGCGTCGCGCGCGGCGCGAGAATGCGCGACATGTAGAGGCGCAGGCTGTCGATGACGGTGGCCGCCGACATCGGCGTGGTGAAGAGCGGCGTGGAAGAGCGCGTGCAACGCAGCACCAGTTCGGGCGGCGCGGTCATGCCGTCGGCGACCACGAGGAACGGCGGTTCGAGTGCGATCAGCTCGGCCATGTGGCGCGAGCGGTCTTCGTCGGTCTGGCGCTGGTAGTAGTGGATTTCGGCGTCGCCGAGCACCTGGATGCGGTTCGGGTGGATCAGGTTCAGGTGGCCGACGAGGTCCGCGCTCGCCGTGGCCGTGGCCACCGTCTCGGTCGAAAAGCCGCGTTCCCAGCCTTCGTGCCCCGTCAGCCAGCTGAGCTTCAGCGTGGTGGCGTTGTCGTCGAAGATGCTTTGGGCGTTGATGCTGGAAGTGTCCATGAGTCGGTGACTCCGCGAGATGGCTCGCTTAACGGCTGACTGAATTGCTGGCTAAATAATCCGCGTGACCTGGGTGCGCTACCTGGGTAGTTAACGGCTGCCGGCGCCTTACGCTTCACCCCTGCAACGAGCGTCGAGCGCGCGCTGTTCGGCCGCGCGTACCGCGGCCGGGCAACGCAAGACGCCACACATTACATCAAGGTTGCCACTGGGTGAGCAGGCGATGCAACGTTTCGCGGTCTTCTTCCGTATGGAGCCGCTCACGCGTTTCGCGATCCGACAGTAGCTGTGCGATCTCGGACAGGATTTCAAGGTGCTGCTGCGTGGCCTGTTCGGGCACGAGCAGGAAGATCAGGAGCGAGACGGGCTGACCGTCTGGCGCTTCGAAGGCGATCGGCTCGGCGAGGCGCACGAAGGCGGCCTGCGGCTGCTTCAGGCCCTTGATGCGGCCGTGCGGGATCGCGACGCCTTCGCCGAGGCCCGTGGAGCCGAGACGCTCGCGTGCGAAAAGATTGTCGGTAACCGTGCTGCGGGCGATGCCGTTCTGGTTTTCGAAGATCAGGCCAGCCTGCTCGAAGACGCGTTTCTTGCTGGTGACGGACAGGCCGACGACGACGTTCTCGATGGGAAGTATTTTGGCTAAACGATTCATGTTGGCAGGCGAAAACGTGGCCTGAATGCTCCACACCCCGACAGCTGCCCGCTTTGGCGGAAGCTTTGGATCTGGCGACGAAGCCCGGTGCCGGGACCGTGGGGACCTGTTGGCGCGTTAGACCCCGTAATACGACTGGATCATTATAGAACAAGCGTCCACGCCGATGGTGCGATGCGCCACGCATGAGCGCAACCCTCGTTGCCCGGTTGCACCCAGCGGTAAAACCCTGCATTGCGCGTACTCACGAAAAAGCCGCCCGGTTCGGGCGGCTTCGCTTCGAGGGGCGGAGGATGAACTATCGACTCCAGCCCCGGTTCATGGCGTGAATCGCCACACAGGACACTGTGGGATCACTGCGGCGGGATTTCGATGATGGGCGCAGGCTGGTGCTTGATCGCCTCATGTTGATGTCCCTGCACGCGGTCCTTGTGACGTACGACCTGGCGGTCCAGCTTGTCGACCACGAGATCGATGGCGGCGTACATGTCGCCGTTCGCGCTCTCCACAAATATGTCCTTGCCTTTCAGATGAAGGTTCACTTCGACCTTCTGTCTCTTATCCTTTTCCTTATGGTTGTCGACCGAGAGGACCACATTGCCATCGATTACCTGATCGAAATGTCTTAGCACCCTGTCCAGTTTGGTGATCACGTATTCTCGCAACGCTGGCGTTACTTCGAGATGGTGTCCACTGATCTTCAGATTCATAGTGCTTCTCCAGGCTAATGGCCGCGTGACGCGTGAAGTGCGGCAATGCCGGTCGACTGTCTGCCTGTGCGCGGCTCCCCGAAAGGCCTGCGACGGCGGGCTAACTCGGCCGGCCATGTCCGCCAACGGGCGTAGCGGCCGGAAAACGCCTGCTCCGTAAAAGCCGGAACAGGCTAAAGAGACTTGCGCAGATTGACCGCCGGAATCTTCAGCGCCTCGCGATACTTCGCAACGGTACGTCGCGCGACCACGAAGCCCTGTTCCGCCAGCAGTTCGGCTATGCGGCTGTCTGAAAGAGGAGATTTGGTGTTCTCGGCTCCTATGAGTTGCTTGATGAGGGCGCGGATGGCGGTGGACGATGCAGCGCCTCCGGTGTCCGTCGATACATGCGATCCGAAGAAGTACTTAAATTCAAGTGTCCCGAATGGAGTCAGCATGTATTTACCGGTTGTCACACGCGAGACAGTAGATTCGTGTAGGCCCAGCGTATCAGCAATCTCCCTCAAAACCAAGGGGCGCATGGCGATTTCGCCGTGCACGAAAAAGTTCTTCTGACGCTCGACGATAGCCTGCGCGACACGCAGGATCGTCTCGAAGCGCTGCTGGATATTCTTGATGAGCCAGCGCGCTTCCTGCAGCTGCTGGCGCAGCGAACCGCTGCCCGGATCGCCACGGTTGTTGCGCAGGATATTCGCGTACAGGTGGTTGATGCGCAGCTTCGGCACCACCTCGGGGTTCAGCTCCGCATGCCAGTTCTGGCCGGCCCTCTTCACGATGATGTCGGGCACCACGTAATCGGCTTCGGCCTTGCCATACGACGCACCCGGGAACGGTTCGAGCGAACGGATCAGCGCATGCGCATCGCGCAGCTCGTCGTCGCCCGTCTTCAGTTGCTTGCGCAACCGCGTGAAGTCGCGCGCCGCGAGCAATTCGAGATAGTTCGACACGATCTCGAGCGCGAGCGTGCGCGTGGGCGACGCATTGACGCGCAGCAGCTGCAGCTTGAGGCACTCGGAGGCCGAGCGCGCGCCTACGCCCGCAGGGTCGAAGCTGTGCAGCAGCGCGAGCGCCGCATTGAATTCGTCGGCGTCGACTTCGAGTTCTTCGGGAATGTCGGCAAGAATTTCCTCGCAGGTCGCGCTGAGGTAGCCGTCTTCATCGAGCGATTCGATCAGGAAGGTGATGAGCGCGCGGTCGCGCTGGCTCGCGTTCGTTTCGCGCAGCTGCGCCATCAGATGGTCGCGCAGCGTGGTGGTCGATTCGTGGATCTGCAGCGGCGGCAGGTCGTCGTCGTCGGAGGCGTTGCCCGAGCGGCCGTAGTCGTCCAGGTTCCACTGGCTCGCGTCGCCGTTCGCGTCGCTGCCAAGGCCGTCGTATTCGTCCACGCCGCGCGGCTCGCTCTCGCTGTTCTCGCCACTGCCGTTGGACGCCGAGGTGGAACTGTTCGCGCCCTGCATCGGCTCGGCGCCGGAGGGCGTGGGCGGCTGCGCGATGACCGAGCCGTCCGCGGCCACGCGCAGCGGGCTCGCGATCCAGTCGTCCTCGTTCTCGAGCAGCGGGTTCTGCGAGATCGCCGTCGCGACCTCCTGCTGCAGTTCGAGCGTCGACAGCTGCAGCAGCCGGATGGACTGTTGCAGTTGTGGCGTGAGCGCAAGATGCTGCGAAAGGCGGAGTTGGAGGCTGGCTTTCATGGCGGTGTGCGAACCATTGTAAAGAGTTTGCCACGCGGACGAAACCACGGGGCATTCGCAAAAACGAGCGTGCGCCACGCCGGTGCGTGCCCGGAATTTGGTGCGCAAACAGGGACGCTGCCCGGCCTGCCATGCACCGTTTTGGGGGCACGGTCGATACCGCGGAGTTACACGGGGAAATGCGAAAGATGAGGCCGGAAAAACGCGACAGCCGGTCGCGCGCGCCCGGGTGGGCGCTGCGGGACTGCGGTGAACGGGCGCGCGAGGCGCGCCCGGGGGCTTACATGCGGAAGTGCTCGCCGAGATAAACGCGGCGTACGTTCTCGTTCTCGATGATCTCGCCGGGCGCGCCGGCCGCGAGCACGCTGCCGTCGCTGATGATGTACGCGTGATCGCAGATGCCGAGCGTCTCGCGCACGTTGTGGTCGGTGATCAGCACGCCGATGTTGCGCTGCTTGAGGAACTTCACGATCTTCTGGATTTCCAGCACGGCGATCGGGTCGACGCCCGCGAACGGTTCGTCGAGCAGGATGAAGCTCGGGTCGGTAGCGAGCGCGCGCGCGATTTCGACGCGCCGGCGTTCGCCGCCCGACAGCGACAGGGCCGGATTCTCGCGCAGATGCGCGATTTGCAGCTCGTCGAGCAACGCTTCGGTGCGCTCGGTGATGACGTCTTTCGACAGACGTTTGCCGTTGCCGTCGACCTGCAGTTCGAGCACCGCGCGGATGTTCTCCTCGACCGTGAGCTTGCGGAACACCGAGGCTTCCTGCGGCAGGTACGAAAGACCGAGCGCCGCGCGCTTGTGGATCGGCAGAAGGCTGATGGAGCGGCCGTCGAGGTCGATCTCGCCGGCGTCGAGCGGCACGAGACCCACGATCATGTAGAACGAGGTGGTCTTGCCGGCGCCGTTGGGCCCGAGCAGCCCGACCACTTCGCCGCTCTTCACGTCGAGCGACACGTCCTTGACGACGGTGCGCGAGCCATAGCGCTTCTTCAGGTTGCGCACGACGAGCGTGCTCGTCTTGCCGGCCAGCTGGCGGCCGTAGCTTTGGGTGGCGGTGACGGTATTCACTGTGGCGGCGCTTCCTGCAGCTTGGTGGACGGCGTGAGGGCGGCCGGGGCGCCGGCGGGCGGCTGTGCGCCGGTGGTGGTGTTGCGCGGCGAGAGCATCGCGCGAACGCGCCCGCCCGGGTTGCCGGGGCCTGCGACGTCCTTGCCGGAGCGTGCCGTATAGAAGTCGTTCTGGCCGTCGTACGTGACGACGCTGCCGTGGACCTGATCCATCACCGTCGAGAGGCCCTGCAGGCGGCGCACCGTGGCGCGCGTCGTGAGCGTGGTGAGGTCCTGCTTGCCGTCGTAGTCGATGCGCTCGGCCGTGCCGTCGACGTATTCGTCGAGGCCTTCGCGCTTCTGGCGGAAGTAGGCGAGCTTGTCGGCGGGCGTGCCCGGCGCGACGGTGCCGGTCGCGAACTGGTAGCCCTGCGGGTCCTGCGTGACGACGAGCTTGTCGGCCTTGATGAGGATCGTGCCCTTGGTGGCGACCACGTGGCCCGTGAAGACGGTCTGCTGCTTCAGATCGTCATAGGTCATGTTGTCCGCTTCGATATTGAGCGGCTTGTCCTTGTCGGCGCGCTCGGCGTGGGCCGCGGGCGCGAGGCCGGCGAACAGCAGCGCGCTGGCGAGCGCCATCAGCGCCGCGAAGCGTGCGCGGCGCGCGTCGGGCGAACGGCCGTTCAGTGGACGGGGGAGCGAATCGTTCATGCAATCGTGCCTTGCGTGGACGGCCCGGCGTTCAGGACGAGCCGCCGGAGTCTGCCGGGGCGATGGCTCCACGGACGTTGCCGAAGAGCTGGATGACCCGGGAGACATTGTTGTAGTTCATGCCGCTGGTGGCCGTCATGACCGACTGGCCGCGTCGAAGTTTAACCGGCTTTTCGGTCAGGATCACATCGTCGTTCACGAGCACTTTGAAATGCTCGGAATCAGCCTGCATTTCGGGGTCGCCGGCGCCGGCCGCGCGCAGAATGCGCGCGTTGTCGTACAGATTGACGATCGAGGCGTCGGCGTTGACCGTGCCGCGCAGCCCGGTGGCCGTGACGATCGGCTTGCCGGGCTGGAACGCGCGCACGGCCGGGTTCGTGAGGTCGCTGTTCTCGTCGTCCTCGTAGTGAACCATGTGCGTGGCCGTGAGCCGGTACTGCGTGGCGCCCGACTGGTCGAGCTCGGACACCGAGAAGTTGTCGGCGAAATAGTCGGGCGTATGCGTGAGCGGACGCGGCGCCGCCTCCTTCTCGCGCGGCTGGACGGCCTGCAGCAGCCACCACGTGAAACCGGCGAGCGCGGCGACGCACACGAGCGGCACGAGCGAGGTGAGGCGGAACTTCTGGTGGTTCATCGCGGCATCCCGGCGAGCGGCGCGCAGGCCGCGGCGAGCAGGGCGTCGTAGCGGTTCTGCGCGCGCAGGATCAGGTCGGTGACTTCGCGCACGGCGCCGTGGCCGCCCACCTTGTCGGACACCCAGTGGGCGCGCGAGAGCACGTCCGGGTGGGCGTTCGCGGGCGCGGCCGCGAACCCGCACTGGAGCATCACGCCGAGGTCAGGCCAGTCATCGCCCATGTAGCCGCACGCTTCGGGCGCAATGCCCGTTTGCGAGAGCAGCTCGGCAAACGCGACGCGCTTGTCTTCCACGCCTTGCCACAGATGCGTGATCTTCAGTTCCTTCGCGCGCACGGCGACGATCTCCGAACGGCGCCCGGTGATGATGGCCGTGTCGATGCCGGCTTCGCGCAGGAGCTTCGCGCCGTGGCCGTCGAGCGAGTTGAACGCCTTCATCGTGTCGCCCGCGCCGGTGAAGAGCAGGCCACCGTCGGTGAGCACACCGTCGATGTCGAAAATCATCAAGCGCACACGCGCGGCGCGCGCGGTTGCGTCGAGTGGGGTAGCCATCAGATCACCTTCTTGGAGAACAGGTCGTGCATGTTGAGGGCGCCGATCAGCGTGCCCTCGGCATCGACGACCAGCATCTGATTGATGCGATGGCGCTCCATCAGTTCCACAGCTTCGACGGCAAGTTGGTCCGGGCCGATCGTGCGCGGGCCTTTCGTCATGACCTGCGCGATCGGCAGGTCGCGGAAATCGCCCACGCGCTCGAGCACACGGCGCAGGTCGCCATCCGTGAAGATGCCCTGCACGTGGTCGTCGGCGTTGACGACCGCCGTCATGCCCATGCGCTTGGCCGTGAGCTGGAAGAGGGCGTCGCGCACGGTCACGTTGTCGCGCACCTTCGGAATTTCGTCGCCCGTGCGCATTACGTCGCGCACGTAGGTGAGCAGGCGCCGGCCGAGCGCGCCGCCCGGATGCGAGCGCGCGAAGTCGTCGGCGCCGAAGCCGCGTGCGTCGAGCACGGCGACCGCGAGCGCGTCGGAGAGCGCGAGCGCCGCCGTCGTGCTGGCGGTGGGCGCGAGGTTCAGCGGGCAGGCCTCCTTCTCCACGCCGGCGTCCAGATGCACGTCGGAGAGCTGGCCGAGCGTCGACTGCGGGCGATTGCCCGTCATGCCGATGAGCTTCGCGCCAATGCGCTTGACGAGCGGCAGGATCGCCACGAGTTCTTCGGATTCGCCGGAATTCGACAGGCCGATGAAGACGTCGTCGGCGGTGACCATGCCGAGGTCGCCGTGGCTCGCTTCCGCCGGATGCACGAAGAACGCGGGGGTGCCAGTGGAGGCCAGGGTGGCCGCGAGCTTGCGGGCAATATGGCCCGATTTGCCGATGCCGGAAACGACCACGCGTCCGCGGCAGCTGAGGATGAGGTCGACCGCGCCGACGAAGTTGTCGTCGAGCCGGTCGCGAAGCCCGCGCACGGCGTCCGCTTCGATGTCGAGCACGTTGCGAGCGAGCTTCAGCGCCCGGTCGCCATTGATTTTCGCTATCATCCGCGGAGTATAGCAAAGGCGTCTGCGCGCCGCGCCAGCGCCCCCAGCGCCCAAAACCCGTGCGCGAGCCGCCTGGCTTGCCCAGCCGTTTCTCCGTAGCCCTTCCCAATTAGCCCGTTGTTAATGTAAACAGGCCCTAGCCGCCCCTGCGTCGATGATTGACACGGCGCGGGGCAGAATTTGCATCGCCCGTAACGACGCAGACGAACGAGGACGCTTCACACGATGATCTCCCCGCTGGAAATGACGCTGTTCCTGCTGCTCGCCTCGGTAGTTGGCGTCGTGCTGTTTCGTTATCTGAATCTGCCGCCGATGCTCGGCTACCTCACGGTGGGCATCCTGGTCGGCCCGCGCTCGCTCGGCATCGTGCCGGACACGCATGGCGCGCAGAACCTGGCCGAGTTCGGCGTCGTGTTCCTGATGTTCTCCATCGGCCTCGAGTTCTCGCTCTCGAAGCTGCGCGCCATGCGCCACGCCGTGTTCGGCCTCGGGCTTTCGCAGGTGCTGGGCACGATCGTGGTGGCGCTCCTGCTCGGGCTCGTGCTGGAGCCGTGGGTGCATATCACGTGGCAGGCCTGCGTGGCGCTGGGCGGAGCGCTCGCCATGTCGTCGACGGCCATCGTCAGCAAGATGCTTTCCGAGCGGCTCGAGATCGAATCGGAGCATGGCCGCAACATTCTCGGCGTGCTGCTGTTCCAGGATCTGGCCGTGGTGCCGCTTCTGATCGTGATCGCGGCGTTCGGCGGCTCGTCGGCGTCGCTCGTCGAGTCGCTCGGCACGGCGGCCGTGAAGATCGTGCTCGCGCTCGGCATTCTGCTCATCGTCGGGCAGAAGTTCATGACGCGCTGGTTCACCGTGGTCGCGCGCCGCCGCTCGCAGGAGCTGTTCGTGCTCAACGTGCTGCTTGTCACGCTGGGCGCCGCGTTCATCACCGACAAGTTCGGCCTCTCGCTCGCGCTCGGCGCCTTCATTGCGGGCATGCTGATCGCCGAAACGCCGTACAAGCACCAGGTGGAAGAGGACATCAAGCCGTTTCGCGACGTGCTGCTCGGCCTTTTCTTCGTGACCACGGGCATGCTGCTCAACCCGCACGTGATCTGGCAGCACCCCATCATGGTGGCGGCGTTCTTCCTCGGGCCGGTCGTGCTCAAGGCCGTGCTCATCACCGCGCTCACGCGCATCTTCGGTGCTTCGCCGGGCGTGGCCATGCGCACGGGTCTCGGCCTCGCGCAGGCGGGCGAATTCGGCTTCGTGCTGCTGAACCTCATTCTCGACAAGCATCTGGTCGACGCCACGCTGCTCCAGGCGATCCTCGCGGCCATGCTGCTGTCGATGCTCGCCGCGCCGTTCCTGATCCAGAACGCCGACCGCATCGTGCTGCGCCTCTCCTCGACGGAATGGATGCAGCAGTCGCTGATGATGACGCGCATCGCCACGCAAAGCATCAAGCAAAGCGGCCATGTGATCGTGTGCGGCTACGGCCGCGCGGGGCAGAACCTCGCGCGCATGCTCGAATACGAAGGCCTTTCGTACGTCGCGCTCGACCTCGACCCCGACCGCGTGGCGGCGGCCGCGGCGGCAGGCGAATCGGTGGTGTTCGGCGACGCCGCGCGGCGCGAGTCGCTCGTCGCGGCGGGCATCCACCGCGCGGCCGCGGTGGCGATCACGTATGCCAATACGCAATCGGCGTTTCGCGTGCTCCATCACATTCACGAGCTGGAGCCCACCTTGCCCGTGATCGTGCGCACGGTGGACGACGCCGATCTCGAACGCCTGCTCGCCGCGGGCGCGACCGAGGTGATTCCGGAGATCGTGGAAGGCAGCCTGATGCTCGCCTCGCACATGCTGGTGCTGATGGGCGTGCCGATGCGGCGCGTGGTGCGCCGCGTGGAGGAACTGCGCGACGAGCGCTACAGCCTCCTGCGCGGCTACTTCCACGGCACCGACGATGTGGGCGAGGACGGTCACGAGCAGGTGCGGCTACAATCCGTACCGGTCGACGAGCGCGCCGACGCCGTGGGCCGCACGCTCGCCGAGCTGGGCCTGTACGAGCTCGGCGTCGAGGTGACGGCGATCCGCCGCCACGGTATTCGCGGCGTGGAACCGGACCCATCGACCAGGCTGCGCGAGGCCGACATCGTCGTGCTGCGCGGTCTGCCCGAGCAGCTCGCGCAGGCCGAGGAGCGGCTTTCGCGGCATCGCAAGCCCGGTGCGGCGGGCGCGGGTGCGGCGGCGGCCTGATACGCCGTCGTCGGCGCAATCGCGAGACCGCGCCAAAGGTTCGCGCCCCGTTCAAAACACTCTGCCGTTCTTTATCTAGCCACTACCCGGAGAAATCATGTCCAACGCACCTGCGAACCCGAGCGCCGAAGCCGCCCAGTTCGTGAAAAGCCTGATTCGCACGGTGCCCGACTGGCCTGCGCCGGGAGTGCAGTTCCGCGATATCACGCCGCTCATCGGCCATCCGAAGGGCCTGCGGGTGCTGATCGACCTGTTCGTCGAGCGCTATGTCGATGCGAAGCTCGACTACGTGGCAGGGCTCGATGCGCGCGGCTTCATCATCGGGCCGATCGTCGCGTACGAGCTGAACGTGGGCTTCATTCCGATCCGCAAGATCGGCAAGCTGCCGTACAAGACGGTTTCCGAGACCTACAAGCTCGAATACGGCGAAGCGACCGTCGAGATTCACGAGGACGCCTGCGGCAAGGGCGACCGCGTCGTGATCGTCGACGACCTGATCGCCACCGGCGGCACCATGATGGCCGGCAAGCTGCTGCTCGAACGCCTCGGCGCGAGCGTGGTGGAGGGCGCCGCGATCATCGACCTGCCGGATCTGGGCGGCTCGAAGCTGCTCACCGATGCCGGCCTGCCGCTCTTCACCGTGACCGCCTTCGGCGGCCACTGAAACAACCCGAACGCCCACCGTCACGAGTCGATCTCATGCCGAATTTCGCGCTCTTTCTCGCCACCTCCATCGCCATCACGTTCGCGCCCGGTCCCGACAATCTCCAGGTGCTCGCGCGCGGCATTTCGCAGGGTCGCGCCGCCGGTCTCGTGGCCGCGCTCGGTTTCGCCGCGGGCGTGACGTTCCACACCACGCTCGCGGCACTCGGCGTGGCCGCCGTGCTGCGCTCTTCGCCGCTCGCGTTCCAGATCCTCAAGCTCGCCGGCGCCGCGTATCTCGTGTGGATCGGCGTGAAGGCGCTGCGCAGCCAGGGCCTCGCCGCCGCCGGCGACAAGCCGCGCCAGCCGCTCTCCGCGATCTTTCGCCAGAGCGTGCTCGGCAACATCATGAACCCGAAGGTGACGCTGTTCTTCGTCGTGTTCCTGCCGCAGTTCGTCGACCCGCATGGCGCGCAGCCCGTCACGCTGCAGATGCTCGAGCTCGGTCTCGTGTTCATGGCGCAGACGGTCGTGGTGTTCTCCCTCTTCGGGCTGTGCGCGGGGACGATCGGCGGCTGGCTGAAGCGCCGCCCGCGCGCGGGCGTGTGGCTCGACCGCCTCGCCGGTGTCACCTTCATCGCCATCGGCATTCGCGTCGCCTTGCGTGACTGATCTACGGAGTCCTGATCGATGACCTTGCCTTGCATTACCGACGCGCGGCGCTTCGATGCCGGCGCCCATCGGCCGTTTCATATCGGCGACGAGCGCGTGGGCTGGATACGCGAGAACGACGTGGCGCTGCTCGCGCGCTGGCCCGACGTGTTCGAAATCGACGGCGATGCGCACATCGCGCGCGTGACGCTCGCCCCGCACTTCGACAACGTCACGACGCGCAGCGCGGCGCTCGGCTCGGTGATCGGCGCGCTCGCGGCGGAAGGGCACATTCCGGGCTGGCGCAACGAAACCTACGCGATCCGCAACGCCTTCGATGCGCCGCCGCTCGCCTTTATCGAGCGCGCGGCCTCGCGCTTTTTCGGCACGATGACGTACGCGGTGCATCTGAACGGCGTCGTAGAATACGCAGATTCCGGTGCGGCCGGCGTAGGTGCGCCCGGCGCGCCGCAATTGTGGATCGCGCGGCGCAGCGACACCAAGGCCACCGACCCCGGCATGCTGGACAACGTCGTGGCGGGCGGCATCGGCTGGGGCCTCGGCATCGAGGCCACGCTCGTGAAGGAATGCTGGGAAGAGGCGGGCATTGCCGAGGAGCTGGCGCGCGAGGCGCGCGCGGGCCGCACCGTGCACGTGCTGCAGTCGCTGCCGGAAGGCACGCAGGCCGAGCAGATCTTCATCTACGATCTCGTGCTCCCGGCCGACTTCGTGCCGCACAACCAGGACGGCGAAGTGGGCGAGCATCGCCTCGCGCGCATCGACGAAGCCGCGCGCTGGATCGAGGAGGGCGAGATGACGGTGGACGCGAGCCTCGCGACGCTCGACTGCCTGTTGCGCCGCCAATGGATCGACGAAGACGCGTGCGAGGGCATTGCCGCGATCTTCGAACCGCCGACGCTGTGAAAGGGCGCCGGTTCTTTTAGCAAAGCCCCAAAGCCCTTTTAGAAACACCAAAGTATTGACGGGAGTTACCAAGGTCATGTCGACCGATCACAGCTTCATCCTCAAACTGTCGTGCGCCGACCGGCCTGGCATCGTGCATGCCGTGTCCGGCTTTCTGTTCGAGCGCGGCAGCAATATCCTCGACTCGGCCCAGTTCGGCGACAGCCACACGGGCGAGTTCTTCATGCGCGTGCACTTCCAGCAAGTGGGCGGCGACCCGGGCCTCGACGGCCTGCGCAGCGCGTTCGAGCCGCTCGCGCAGGAGTTCGGCATGCGCTGGGAGATGCATGACGCGAACGTGAAGCCGCGCGTCGTCATCATGGTCTCGAAGATCGGCCATTGCCTGAACGACCTGTTGTTCCGCTATCGCACCGGCCAGCTGCCTATCGAGATTCCGGCGATCATCTCGAATCACAAGGACTTCTATCAGCTCGCCGCGAGCTACAACGTTCCGTTCCATCACTTCCCGCTGCTCGGCGGCACCGAGGCCGACAAGGCCGCGCAGGAAGCACGCGTGCTCGAAGTGGTGAACCGCGAAGGCGCCGATCTCGTGGTGCTCGCACGCTACATGCAGATCCTCTCGCCGCAGCTCTGCAAGTCGCTCGAAGGCCGCGCGATCAACATCCATCATTCGTTCCTGCCGAGCTTCAAGGGCGCGAAGCCGTACTACCAGGCGTTCGATCGTGGCGTGAAACTGATCGGCGCGACGGCGCACTATGTGACGTCCGATCTCGACGAAGGCCCGATCATCGAGCAGGAAGTCGAACGCGTGGATCACAACATGACGCCGGACCAGCTCACCGCCATTGGCCGTGACGTGGAGTGCGTGACGCTCGCGCGCGCGGTGAAGTGGCACGTGGAGCATCGCATCGTGCTCAACGGGCACAAGACGGTCGTGTTCCGCTGATCATTGATTGGTCACGTGCGACACCATGCCGTAGCGTGTTTCATGACACGCTACGGCTTTTCGAACTATTCTTATTGCTCTCCGGCGCGTTCGCATGCATGCGATTTTTCTTCTGCGCCAACTCGCTCCCGCGGTACTACTCCTTAAGTTCTAGTGGCGCATCGTCACGCACTCCCTGCGGAGAATAGTCCGCACCTTTCGTCTTTCCTACTCTTGTCACGTCAACTAAACGACAAGAGGGAAATTCATGAAAGCCGCCCTATCCCCGCAGGCGGAACCCGTAGCCGATAGCCGTGCCTGGCGCGTGCTGGGTTCGAGTACCTTTGCGTTCACGATCTGCTTTGCCGTCTGGATGATGTTCGCGATCCTCGGCATTCCGCTCAAAAAACAGCTTCACCTCACCGATACCGAGTTCGGCCTGATTGCCGCGATGCCCGTGCTCACGGGCTCGCTCGCCCGCGTTCCGCTCGGCATCTGGACCGACCGCTTCGGCGGGCGCATCGTCTTCTTCATCACCATGCTCGTGACCGTCGTGCCGATCTGGCTCGTCTCGTACGCGACGCAACTTTGGCAATTCCTCACGCTCGGCCTGTTCGTGGGGTTCGCCGGCGCATCGTTCTCGGTCGGCACGCCCTATGTCGCGCGCTGGTTCCCGAAGTCGCGCCAGGGTCTCGCCATGGGCATCTTCGGCGCGGGCAATTCGGGCGCCGCGCTCAACAAGTTCGTGGCGCCGGTGCTGATCGTCGCGGCCGGCACGTGGACCATCGTACCGAAGGTCTACGCCGTCGCGATGCTCGCGACCGCGCTGCTGTTCTGGATGTTCTCCGCGAGCAACCCGGCGCACCGCGTGCCCGGCAAGGAGAGCGTAGCGGACCAGCTGCGCGTGCTCGCCGACCCGCGCGTGCTGCGCTATGCGCAGTACTACTCGGTGGTGTTCGGCGGCTATGTCGGCCTGTCGCTGTGGATGCCGCAGTACTACGTGAACCAGTACGGCTTCGATATCGAGCATGCCGCGTTTCTCGCCGCGTGTTTCTCGCTGCCCGGCGGCGTGCTGCGTGCGGTAGGCGGCTGGCTCTCCGACCGCTACGGAGCCTATCGCACGACGTGGGCCGTGATGTGGGTCGCGCTCGCGTGCTTCTTCCTGTTGAGCTACCCGCCGACCGACTTCACGATCCACAGCGCGCATGGCCCGCTCGGTCTGCATATCAGCACGGGACCGGTGTTCTACACGGTGCTGATGTTCGTCGTCGGCATTGCGATGGCGGTGGGCAAGGCCTCGGTCTTCAAGTTCATCGGCGACGAGTACACCGACAACATCGGCGCCGTCTCCGGCGTCGTGGGGCTGGCGGGCGGTCTCGCGGGCTTCGTGCTGCCGATCCTGTTCGGCCTGCTCGTCGACCTCACGGGCGTGCGCACCACCTGCTTCATGCTGATGTTCGGCGCCACCCTCGTGAGCCTGCTGTTCATGCACTTCTCGTTCCGCCCCGAAGCGCTCGCCCACGGCAGCGCGAAGCTTGCGCGCAAGGTTCGCGCCGCGACGCCGGCGCCGCAGGAAACCACGTACTCCGAATGATCCAACTCGCGCCGCATGTGCGGCGCCTACTGAACGAGCACAATCATGTCCAAGTATCTCCTGACCCAATGGGAGCCCGAGAACACCCGGTTCTGGCAGGCTTCCGGCGAGCAGATCGCCACCCGTAACCTGTGGATTTCGATTCCCGCGCTGATGCTGGCGTTCGTGGTGTGGTCGCTGTGGAGCGTCACGGTCGTCAATCTCGACAAGGGCGGCTTTCACTTCACCAAGAACGAACTCTTCTGGCTCACGGCGCTGCCTGCGCTTTCGGGCGCCACGCTGCGCATCTTCTATTCGTTCCTCGTGCCGATTTTCGGCGGCCGCCGCTTCACGGCGATCTCCACGGCGAGCCTGCTGATCCCGGCCTTCGGCATGGGCTTCGCGCTGCGCGATCCGTCCACCTCGTATACGACGCTGCTCGTGCTCGCCCTGCTGTGCGGTCTTGGCGGGGCGAACTTCAGCTCGTCGATGGCGAACATCAGCTTCTTCTTTCCGAAGGCGCGCAAGGGTTTCGCCACCGGCCTCAATGCGGGCATCGGCAACCTCGGCGTCTCGCTCGTGCAGTTCGTCACGCCGATCGTCATCTCGACGGCCGTGTTCGCCGGCCTGCTCGGCGACGGCCAGACCTGGGTGAAGGACGGCGTCGAACACAGCATCTGGCTGCAGAACGCGGGCTTCGTGTGGATTCCGCTCATCGTCGTCTCTTCGTTCGCCGCGTGGTTCGGCATGAACGACATCGCCGATGCGAAGGCCTCGTTCCGCGAGCAGGCCGTGATCTTCCGCCGCGCGCACAACTGGATCATGTGTTTTCTCTATGTCGGCACGTTCGGCTCGTTCATCGGCTTCTCGGCCGGCCTCGCGCTGCTCACGAAGGCGGAGTTTCCCGCCATCAACCCGACTGCATGGGCTTTCCTCGGGCCGCTCGCCGGCGCACTCACGCGCCCCGTCGGCGGCTGGATCTCGGACAAGCTCGGCGGCGCGCGCGTCACGCTCTGGACCTTCCTCGCGATGATCGTCGCGGTGATGGGCGTGATTGCGTTCCTGCCGGGCGGCGCGCTGGGCGGCGCACAGGGCAGCTTCGCCGGCTTCCTCGCGATGTTCGTCGTGCTGTTCGCGCTCACCGGCATCGGCAACGGTTCGACCTTCCGCATGATTCCCGTGATCTTCCTGACGCACCATCAACGCGCCGCGAAGGGCAACGGTGATGACGTGCAGCGCAGCGCGCTCGCCGAAGCGGGCAAGGAGTCGGCGGCGGTGCTCGGCTTCGCGGGCGCAATGGGCGCGTACGGCGGCTTCTTCATTCCGAAGAGCTTTGGCTCGTCGCTCGAAATGACCGGCTCACCGGTCGGCGCGCTCGTGTGCTTCATCGGCTTTTATGTGGTGTGCGCGGTGGTGACGTGGTTCTTCTACGCGCGCCGCAACGCATCCACACCTTGCTGAAGCGAACTAGTCCTTTGGGAGTAGTGCGAACTCTCCCGTTGATGAATGGGCAGGCACGCGCCTGCCCGCCATACTCGGAACGATACGGCTGCCTGTCGCCAGGCGTGCCACGCAAGCGGGCGGCGACAGGCGTGATCGATCGATTCCAGCAGCAGTCCCGGAGAACCTGATGAGTTATTTTCTGGACCGGTTGAAGTTCATGTCGCGCGTGAAGTCGACGTTTTCGAAGGGTCACGGCGCGGTAATGAACGAGGACCGCAAGTGGGAAGACGGCTATCGCAGCCGCTGGCAGCACGACAAGATCGTGCGCTCGACCCACGGCGTGAACTGCACGGGCTCGTGCTCGTGGAAGGTTTACGTGAAGAACGGCCTGATCACGTGGGAAACGCAACAGACCGACTATCCACGCACGCGCGCTGACCTGCCCAATCACGAACCGCGTGGCTGCCCGCGTGGCGCATCGTATAGCTGGTACGTGTATTCGGCGCAGCGCGTGAAGTACCCGATGATCCGCGGGCGCCTGATCGAAATGTGGCGCGAGGCGCGCAAGACGCTCGACCCGGTCAAGGCATGGGCTTCGATCGTCGAGGACCCGAAGAAGGCGGCGCACTACAAGCGCGCGCGCGGCCAGGGCGGCTTCGTGCGCGCCGGGTGGGACACCGCCACCGAGATGATCGCGGCGGCCAACGCCTACACCATCGGCAAGTACGGTCCCGATCGCGTAATGGGCTTCTCGCCCATTCCGGCAATGTCGATGGTCTCGTACGCCGCGGGCGCGCGTTACCTGAGCCTGATCGGCGGGGCGTGTCTGTCGTTCTACGACTGGTATTGCGACTTGCCGCCTTCCTCGCCGCAGGTGTGGGGCGAGCAGACCGACGTGCCCGAATCGGCCGACTGGTACAACTCCACGTATCTCATGGTGTGGGGCTCGAACGTGCCGCAAACGCGCACGCCCGACGCCCACTTCTACACCGAGGTCCGCTACAAGGGCACGAAGACGGTGGCGGTGTCGTCCGACTTCGGCGAGATGGTGAAGTTCGGCGATATCTGGCTCGCGCCGAAGCAGGGCACCGACGCGGCGCTCGCGCTCGCGATGGGCCACGTGGTGCTCAAGGAGTTTCACGCAACGGCGAAGTCCGCGTACTTCCGCGACTACGTGAAGCAGTACACCGACATGCCGATGCTCGTCACGCTCGCGAAGCGCGATGGCTCGCTCGTGCCGGACCAGTTCCTGCGCGCGTCGCAACTCGCCGCGAATCTCGACGAAGCGAACAACCCGCAGTGGAAGACGCTCGCGATCGATTCGACTACGGGCGACATCGTCGCGCCGAACGGCTCGATCGGTTTCCGCTGGGGCGAAGGCGAGCACGACGGCGGCAAGAAGGTGGGCCGCTGGAACCTCGAAATGAAGGACGGCGGCAGCGGCCGCGAAATCGATCCACTGTTGTCGCTCATCGACAAGCATGACGTAGTGGTCGAGGTGGGCTTCCCGTACTTCGGCGGCGAACATGGCGCGCTGCTCGCGCGCCGCGTGCCCGTGAAGCGCGTGGCGCTGGCGGACGGCACGAGCGTGCTGGTCGCCACCGTCTACGACCTGCAGATGGCCAACTACGGCGTCGACCAGGGGCTTGGCGGCCCGAACGTCGCGTCGTCGTATGACGACGACGTCCCCTGTACGCCCGCATGGCAGGAGAAGCACACCACGGTGCCGCGCAAGCTCGTGATCCAGGTGGCGCGCGAGTTTGCCGACAATGCCGACCGCACGCGCGGCAAGAGCATGGTGATCGTCGGCGCGGCCCTCAATCACTGGTACCACAACGACATGATCTACCGCGGCATCATCAATCTGCTGATGATGTGCGGCTGTATCGGCCAGAGCGGCGGTGGCTGGGCGCACTACGTGGGCCAGGAAAAGCTGCGTCCGCAATTCGGCTGGGCGCCGCTCGCGTTCGCGCTCGACTGGTCGCGCCCGCCGCGCCAGATGAACGGTACGTCGTTCTTCTACAACCACACGAGCCAGTGGCGCCATGAGAAGGTCAGCCTCGACGAGATCCTCGGCCCGGGCGCGGACCGCGAACGCTACAAGAACCTGTCGATGCTCGACCTCAACGCGAAGTCCGAGCGCATGGGCTGGCTGCCTTCGGCGCCTCAACTGGGCGCCAATCCGCTCGACGTCGTGGACGCTGCGCAGCGCGCGGGCGTGCCGCCGGTGCAGTACACCGTCGATCAGCTGAAGTCGGGCGCATTGAACTTCGCCTGCGACGACCCCGACAACCCTGCGAACTTCCCGCGCAACATGTTCGTGTGGCGCTCGAACATCCTGGGCAGCTCGGGCAAGGGTCACGAGTACTTCCTCAAGTACCTGCTCGGCACGCAGAACGCGCTGTTCGGCGACGAAGCCGACGCGATCAGGCCTTCCGAAGTGAACGTGCGCGAAGCGGCCGAAGGCAAGCTCGACCTGCTCACGGTGCTCGACTTCCGCATGAGCACCACGTGCCTGTACGGCGACATCGTGCTGCCCTCGGCCACGTGGTACGAGAAGGACGACCTCAACACGTCGGACATGCACCCGTTCATCCATCCGCTTTCGGAGGCGGTGCAGCCGTTGTGGGAGAGCAAGACCGACTGGGAGATCTACAAGGCCATCGCGAAGAAGTTTTCGGAGATCGGCGGCGCGCATCTGGGCACGCGCACGGACCTCGTGTGCACGCCGCTCATGCATGACACGCCGGGCGAACTCGGCCAGGCGTTCGAGCCGAAGGACTGGCGTCTTGGCGAATGCGATCTGATCCCGGGCAAGACCGCGCCTTCGATGACGCTCGTCGAGCGCGACTATCGCGAGATCTACAACAAGTTCACCTCCGTTGGGCCGCTGCTCGAAAAGCTGGGCAACGGCGGCAAGGGCATCAACTGGAACACCGTGCACGAGGTGGGCGAGTTCGCACAGCTCACGGGCATCCAGCAGAACCGCGGCGTGGCCGAGGGACGCCCGCGGCTGGAAACGGCTATCGACGCCGCCGAGATGATCCTCACCTTCGCGCCGGAAACCAACGGCCACGTAGCGGTGAAGGCGTGGGACGCGCTCTCGAAGATCACGGGCCGCGATCACACGCATCTGGCCGAAGGCCGCGAGCACGACAAGATCCGCTTTCGCGACGTGCAGGCGCAGCCGCGCAAGATCATCTCCGCGCCCACGTGGTCGGGGCTCGAATCGGAAGAGGTGAGCTACAACGCCGGCTATACGAATGTGCACGAGCTGATCCCCTGGCGCACGCTCACGGGCCGTCAGCAGTTCTATCAGGATCACCGCTGGATGCTCGACTTCGGCGAGGGCCTCTGCAACTACAAGCCCGCCATCGACACGAAGACGACCTCGCCGATGCTCGGCGCGAAACCCAACGGCGAGCACGAACTCGTGCTGAACTGGATCACGCCGCACCAGAAGTGGGGCATCCACTCCACGTACACGGACAACCTGCGCATGCTCACGCTTTCGCGTGGCGGCCCGCACGTCTGGGTCTCGGAAGCCGAGGCGAAGGAAGCGGGGCTCGTCGACAACGACTGGGTCGAAGTGTTCAACGTGAACGGCACGCTCACGGCGCGCGTCGTGGTGAGCCAGCGCGTGCCGCGCGGCATGTGCCTCATGTATCACGCACAGGAAAAGATCATCAATGTGCCGGGCGCGGAAACGAGCGGCATGCGCGGCGGCATTCACAACTCGGTCACGCGCACGGTGCTCAAGCCCACGCACATGATCGGCGGCTACGCGCAACTCGCGTATGGCTTCAACTACTACGGCACCGTCGGCAGCAATCGCGACGAGTACGTGATCGTGCGCAAGATGAAAAAGGTCGAGTGGCTGGAAGGCCCGATGAAGGAAGGAGCAGCATCATGAAAATCCGCGCCCAGGTGGCGATGGTCCTGAACCTCGACAAGTGCATCGGCTGCCATACGTGCTCCGTCACGTGCAAGAACGTGTGGACGTCGCGCGATGGCGTCGAGTACGCATGGTTCAACAACGTCGAGACGAAGCCCGGCATCGGCTATCCGAAGGAATGGGAGAACCAGGAAAAGTGGAACGGCGGCTGGGTGCGTAACCCGAACGGCAAGATCGAGCCGCGCCAGGGCCCGAAGCTCAAGGTGCTGGCCAACCTGTTCGCCAACCCGAACCTGCCCGGCATCGACGACTACTACGAGCCGTTCACGTACGACTACGAGCATCTGCAGAAGGCGCGCCTCTCGCAGACGCCGCCCACCGCGCGCCCCGTGTCCGTCATCACCGGCAAGAAGATGGACAAGATCCGTTGGGGTCCTAACTGGGAAGACGATCTGGGCGGCGAGTTCGCCTCGCGCAGCCGCGACAAGCTGTTCGAGAACGTGCAGAAGGAGATGTACTCGACCTTCGAGAACACCTTCATGATGTATCTGCCGCGCCTGTGCGAGCACTGCCTGAATCCCGCGTGCGTGGCGTCGTGCCCCTCGGGCTCGGTGTACAAGCGCGAAGACGACGGCATCGTGCTCGTCGACCAGGACAAGTGCCGCGGCTGGCGCATGTGCATCTCGGGCTGCCCGTACAAGAAGATGTACTTCAACTGGAAGAGCGGCAAGGCCGAGAAGTGCATCTTCTGCTATCCGCGCATCGAGGCGGGGCAGCCGACAGTCTGCTCGGAAACGTGCGTGGGCCGCATCCGTTATCTCGGTGTGATGCTTTACGATGCGGACCGCATCAGCGAGGCGGCCTCGGTCGAATCGACGCAGGATCTGTATCAGTCGCAGCTCGATGTGTTCCTCGATCCGCACGATCCCGCCATCCAGGCCGAGGCGCGCCGCCAGGGCGTGCCGCAGAGCTGGCTCGACGCTGCCGTGCGCTCGCCCGTGTACCGCATGGCGGTCGAGTGGAAGATCGCGTTCCCGCTGCACCCCGAGTATCGCACGCTGCCGATGGTCTGGTACGTGCCGCCGCTTTCGCCGATCCAGTCGGCCGCGGACGCGGGCCATATCGGCATGGACGGCGTGATTCCCGACGTGGCGAGCCTGCGCATTCCCATGCGCTATCTCGCCAACCTGCTCACCGCCGGCGACGAAAAGCCCGTGATTTCGGCGCTCAACCGCATGCTGGCGATGCGCGCCTACAAGCGCACCCAGGCCGTGGACGGCGTGAACGACAACGCGGTTCTCGCGCGCGCGGGCCTCACACCCGAACAGGTCGAGGACATGTACCGCACCATGGCGATCGCGAACTACGAGGACCGCTTCGTCGTGCCGTCGTCGCACAAGGAAATGGTCGAGGACTCGTTCAACGAGAAGGGCAGTTGCGGCTTCTCGTTCGGCAACGGGTGTTCGGGCGGCGTTTCCGAAGGCTCGCTGTTCGGCTCGAAGGTCGAAGGCAGCGTGGTGTATGTCGATATGCCGAAGTCGCGTCGCAAAACGCCGTCTGAAGCTTGAGCGGGAGGACGCCATCATGTCGATTTATCCGGTTCTCTCTGCGCTGCTCGATTATCCCGAGCAGCCCTTGCTCGACGCGCTCGACGAGATCGAAGCCGCGCTCGAAGCCCTGCCGAACGGCACATTCGCGGTGCGCGAACTGGCGCCGCTCATCGCGGCGCTGCGCGAGCAGTCGCTCGTCGAGTCGCAGGAGACGTACGTGGCCACGTTCGACCGCAATCCGCGCCACTCGCTGCATTTGTTCGAGCACGTGCACGGCGAGAGCCGCGCACGCGGCCAGGCGATGGTCGATCTGCTCGACGAATACCGCAACCATGGCCTCGACGTCGCGACGAGCGAGTTGCCCGACTACGTGCCGCTCTTTCTCGAAGTGCTCGGCCTGATTGGCGAGGAAGAGGCGAGCGCGCTGCTCGGCGAGGCGATTCACGTACTCGCGGCGCTCGGCAATCAGCTCGAGAAAAGTGAAAGCCCCTACGCGGGCATCTTCACGGTGCTGTGCGAGCTGACCGATGTCGAACCGCTGCCGCTCGTGGGCGCGCCCGTGCGCGACATGGACGAGGCGCTCGAACGCTTCGGCACCGGCGCGGACGGCGTGGAGCCGCTCGTGCACGCGTTCGGCGCGAGCAACTCGCCGCAGGTCGTTCAATTCCACCCGCGAGCGCAGTTTGCCGCGACCACTGCGACCACTCTGGCTGCCTGCGCAAAGGAATCGCCATGAACACGTTCAATCAGTTTTTGTTCGGCATCTATCCGTATATCGCCGCCGCCATCTTCCTGTTCGGCAGCCTCGCACGCTTCGAGCGCGAGCAGTACACGTGGAAGGCGGACAGCTCGCAGCTGCTCTATCGCGGGCATTTGCGGCTTGGCAATATCCTCTTTCACGTCGGCGTGCTCGGGCTTTTCTTCGGGCATCTGTTCGGTCTGCTCACGCCCGTCGCCGTGTGGGACTGGCTCGGCGTGCCGCACGCGGTCAAGCAGCTCGTGGCGATGGTCGCGGGCGGCGTGATGGGCTCGATGTGTCTGGTGGGCCTCGCGATCCTGCTGCACCGGCGGCTTTCGAACGCGCGCGTTTCGGCCGTGACGCGCGTGGGCGACAAGGTGCTGCTGTTGTGGCTGCTCGTCACGCTGCTGCTCGGGCTGGGCACCATCGGCGAATCGGCTAGCCACATGGACGGCGCGATGATGGTGCGGCTCATGACCTGGGCGCAGCACATCGTTACGTTCCGCGGCGACGCCGCAAGCTTCGTGGCAGACGCGCCGCTGATCTTCCGCATGCACCTCTTCATGGGCATGACGCTATTCGTGATCTTCCCGTTCACGCGGCTCGTCCACGTGTGGAGCGGGTTCGCCTCGATCACCTATCTCTCGCGTGCCTGGCAGCTCGTGCGCAGCCGCTAGCGGCCATCGTTTGCCTCTGGACGGCCGTGGGGATGGCCGTTCTTCGCGGGGAGCGAGCACGCTCGCCTTCCCCGCTTTTTTCACGATGTGCGCAGGCCACGTGGCGCGCAATATAGTTCACCGTGACTCGCCCGGGAGTCACGCGTCTGACGCATAGTGTCGCAGTTGGCCATGCAGACCGCGACATAGGGCGCGATCGGGGGCGCTCCGTCAGATAATGTCGGTATAGGCGCCGCCGTTTCGGCGCAGCCGATTCCCGGTCCCGGCCATGACTCCGTCTTCCGATTCCGCAACCGCCTCAGCCGGATCTTCCGGTGCGCAGGAAGCGCCGTTCCCGAAGCGGCTCTCTACGCGCATCGTTGTGCTTTCCACGGTCGCCCTCGCGCTCGTGCTCGCGATGATCAGCGGCACGCTCTGGCTTTCCTGGCAGCTCGAGGGCGGCGCGGCCGCGATCAACGACGCGGGCAGCCTGCGCATGCGCGCGAACGCGGTGGCGATCGCACTGTGGGAAGGCCGCACCGGCAAGCCTTCGCAAGTCGACGCCCAGATGCGCCAGCTCGACGAGACGCTGCGCGAATTGCGCGACGGCGATCCGGCGCGGCCGCTCTTTCTTCCCGCCGATGCCGGCATCCACGCACAGTTCGATCGCGTCGCGACCGCCTGGAACCAGGCGCTCAAGCCCGCTGCGCTGAGCGACCTCGCGGGCAGCGGGGGCGAGCCCTCGACGTACATCGGCCTGTTGCCCGGCTTCGTCGACGAGGCGAACCGGCTCGTCAGCCTGATCGAGCGCGAGAACGCGCGCAAGACCGCCTGGCTGCGCATTTCGCAGGTCGCGCTCGCGGCGCTTTCGTGTGTGGGCACGCTAGCGATCGTCTATTTGCTCTACCAGTGGTTCGTGGCGCCCGTGCAGCGTTTGCAGGAAGGGCTCGCGCGCATCGAGGCGCGCGAGTTCGACACGCGCTTGCCGGTCGAAACGTACGACGAATTCGGTCATCTCACGCAAGGGTTCAACCGCATGGTCGCGGAGCTGCAGGCGCTCTATCAGGACCTCGCCGAGCGCGTGGACGCCAAGACCGCGCAACTGGCAGCGCAGAACCGCGAACTCGCCACGCTCTACGAGATGGCGGCGTTTCTCAACACGCCGGGCCCGGCGGAAAGCCTGTGCCACGATTTCCTCACGCGCGTGATGCGCGAATTCGACGCCGACGGCGGCACGGTGCGCGTCGTTTCACCCGACGACGGCAATCTGCATCTGCTCGTCTCGGAAGGCATGCCTGAAACGATCACGCGCGCGGAGCAGTGCATGCCGGCGGCGGACTGTGCGTGCGGGGGCGCCACGGCCGAGGCGCCGGTCGTATTCGGCCTGATGGCGCAGCAAGGCGCGCACACGGCCGGCGGAGAAAGCGGAGAAAGCGGCCTGAGCGGGGCTTTTACGCAGCGCTGCCTGAAGGCGGGTTTCGTGAGCGTCGCGGTGTCGGCCATCGTCGCGCAGAACGAAACGCTCGGCACGTTTTCGCTGCACTTTCGGCGCGAGCGGGAGATTCCGCCGTCGGGCGTCCAGCTGCTCCAGACGCTCGGCCGCCACCTGGGCGTCGCGCTCATGAACCGGCGGCTCGTGGCGCTCGGGCGCCAGCTCGCCGTGTCCGAGGAGCGCAATCTCGTCGCCCAGGGGCTGCACGACAGCATCGCGCAAGGGCTGAGCTTCCTGAAGATGCAAGTACACCTGCTCGATGGGGCGGCGCAGCAGGGCGACCTCGACGAGATCCGCGAGATCGTGCCGCTGCTCGCGGGCGGCGTCGAGGAAAGCTATGACGACGTGCGCGAACTGCTGCTGAATTTCCGCACGAAGCTCGGCCCGGGCAAGCTGCGCCTCGCCGTGGAGGACACCGTGGCGCGCTTTCGCCGCCAGTCGGACGCCGAGCTGACGCTCGACTATCGCGACGAAGACGGGCCGCCGCTGCCGCCTGACCAGCAGCTGCAGGTACTCTTCGTGCTGCAGGAGGCGCTCTCGAATGCGCGCAAGCATGCGGAGGCGCTGCACGTCCAGGTGAGTGTCGTGAACGCGCGTGACTTCCGCCTCACGGTCGAAGACGATGGCGTGGGCTACGATCCCGCCGATATCGCCTCGCGCGGCGAATCGCACGTGGGCTTTCACATCATGCATGAGCGCGCGAGACGTCTTGCCGCCGTGCTCACGCTGCAGAGCGCGCCGGGCCGCGGTGCACGCGTCGAACTGGTGCTGCCCGCCGCGAGCCGCATGGCCGCGTGAATGCGGCCAACGAACCTGGCCGACGGCGTTACGATCAGAACCGGAAGACATCGCGACAAGACAACGATCCCCATGACCATACGCATTCTGCTCATCGACGACCACACGCTCTTTCGCTCGGGCGTGAGCGCGCTCCTGCAGCGCCAGCCTGACCTGGAGGTGGTCGGCGAGGCGTCGGACGGCGTGGAAGGCGTCAAGCGCGCGAAGCAGCATTTGCCCGACGTCATCCTGCTCGACCTGAACATGCCGGGCCTCTCGGGGCTCGAAACGCTGCAACTGCTGGTGGAAGACCTGCCGGACACGGCGGTCGTGATGCTCACCGTCTCCGAGGAAGCCGACGAGCTCACCGCCGCGATGCGCGAGGGCGCGCGCGGCTTCCTGCTCAAGAACATCGACGCCGACGCGCTCGTCAGGGCGATCCGCAAGGCCGCGAGCGGCCAACCGGTCATTACCGAGCACATGACGGCGAAGCTCGTGGAGCAGATGCGCAAGCCCGCGCAGTCGACCGGCACGACCGGCACCGCGCGCGCGAGCGCGGAGACGCTCACGGCGCGCGAGCGCGACATCGTGCGCGAGTTGGCGCGCGGCGCGAGCAACAAGGAGATTGCGCGTACGCTCGACCTGGCGGAGAGCACGGTGAAGATTCACGTGCGCAACATTCTGCGCAAACTCAATCTCACGAGCCGCGTGCAGGTGGCGATCTACGCCATGGGGCACGACGGCATGACCGACGTGTCCGGCGAGCCGCGCGGGCGTTGAAGTCCGCGCGCGGGCCCTGGCGAAAGCGGCTCAGACGAGCCGCAGATAAATCAGTTCGCGCTTGATATACGCGTAGAAAATCGGCGCGGCGATCACGCCTTGAATGCCGAACGCGGCTTCCATCACGAGCATCGCTACCAGCAGCTCCCACGTGCGCGCCTCGATCTGGCCGCCCACGATGCGCGCGTTCAGGAAGTATTCGAGCTTGTGGATCAGGATGAGAAACACGAGCGCGGTGACCGCCGCGGGCAGACTCACGGTGAGCGCGATGGCGACGATCAGCGTGTTCGAGATCAGGTTGCCGATCACGGGCAGCAGGCCCACCACGAAGGTCACCACGACCAGCATCTTCGCGAGCGGCAGCGGCGCGTGAAACAACGGCAGCGCGAGCAGGAGGAAGAGGCCGGTGAACACCGTGTTGATCGCGGAAATCTTCACCTGCGCGAACACGATGCGGCGGAACGCGTCGGCGAAACGCGACACGCGCGCGACGAACGCCGTGGAAAGCGGCAGCCGCGTGGCGTTCTTCTGCGCGCCAATGGCGATGATCGCGCCGATGATCATGCCGATCACGATATGCCCGAAGATGCGCGCAGCGTTCTTGCCGCCCTGGCCGAGCTGGGTGGCGTGCTCGTGCATGAGCGCGAGCGCCTTGAGCTTCATCTGGGCGACGTCCACGGGCAGATAGGCGGCGATGGACTCGGGAATGCGCCCGCGCGCCTGGTCGACGAACGTCATCATCTGCGCCATGACCTTCTGCACGCTCGGCACGTCGCTTTCGAACTGTTCGATGACGCCCACGGTGAGCCCCGTGAGCACGCCCACGATCACGATGGAAACCAGCACCACGGAGAGCCAGCGGGCGCGGCTGCTCGACATGCGCCGCTCGATGAGCGGCGAAATGGTATGCACGAGCTGGAAGACGAGCATACCCGCGAGCAGTGCGCCGAGCAGGTTCAGGTGCAGCACCGCCAGCATGCCGGCGAGCGCGGCCACATAGCTGCCGATTTCCACTGCCGAAAGCTTCGGCAGGCTCATGTCGCTCGTGAGCCTGACCGGGCGTGGCCGCAGGTCGCGCACCTGTTTATCTTCGGTCGCTTCGTTGCGCTTGACCATGTTGGGTATTTTCCGTCTCCAAACTTCGGGGGCGCACGCGCCCCCGACCCGTTGTTGCTGCAGCTATTTCTACTGCTAAATTTCCGGCCCGGTTGTCAGAGCGCCTGGCGGGTTACTTGCCCGAGGCCGTGTCCAGCGCGGCGATCTGGCGCTTGAGCAGCGGCGCGAGATAGCGGCCCGTGAAGCTTGCCTTCGACTTCGCCACCTGTTCGGGCGTCCCCTGGGCCACGATCTGCCCACCGCCCGCGCCGCCTTCCGGTCCCATGTCCACGACCCAGTCGGCGGTTTTGATTACATCGAGATTATGCTCGATGATGACCACCGTGTTGCCCTGATCTCGAAGCCGGTGAATCACTTCGAGCAAAAGCGCGATGTCGTGGAAGTGCAGGCCCGTGGTCGGCTCGTCGAGTATATACAGCGTGCGGCCCGTGTCCCGCTTGGAAAGCTCGAGCGAAAGCTTCACGCGCTGCGCCTCGCCGCCCGAGAGCGTGGTGGCCGACTGGCCGAGGCGGATATAGCCCAGCCCGACATCGAGCAGCGTTTTCAGCTTGCGCGCCACCACCGGCACCGCCTTGAAGAACTCGTAGGCGGCTTCCACCGTCATGTCGAGCACTTCGCTGATGTTCCGGCCCTTGTATTGAATCTCGAGCGTCTCGCGGTTGTAGCGCTTGCCGTGGCAGACGTCGCAGGGCACGTACACATCGGGCAGGAAGTGCATTTCCACCTTGAGCACGCCGTCGCCCTGGCAGCTTTCGCAGCGGCCGCCCTTCACGTTGAACGAGAAGCGGCCCGACTCGTAGCCGCGTTCCTTGGCGGCCGGCACGCCCGCGAACAGTTCGCGGATGGGCGTGAAGAGGCCCGTGTAGGTGGCCGGGTTCGAGCGCGGCGTGCGCCCGATCGGCGACTGGTCCACGTTGATGACCTTGTCGAAGTGCTCGAGGCCCTCGATCGCCTCGAACGGCGCCGGTTCCGCCGACGATCCATACAGATGCTGCGACACGGCGTGATACAGCGTGTCGTTGATGAGCGTGGATTTGCCCGAGCCCGAAACGCCCGTCACGCAGGTCAAAAGACCGACGGGCAGGTCGAGCGTGACGTGCTTGAGGTTGTTGCCGTGCGCCTCGACGATGCGCAGGCGGCGCTCGCCGGGCTCGATGCGCTCGTCGGGATAGTCGATGCGGCGCGCGCCCGAGAGGTACTGGCCCGTCATCGAGGCCGGATCGTGTTCGACTTCCCCTGGCGTACCTTGCGAAATCACCATGCCGCCGTGCTCGCCCGCGCCCGGACCCATGTCGACCACGTAGTCGGCCATGCGGATCATGTCCTCGTCGTGCTCGACGACGATCACCGAATTGCCGAGGTCGCGCAGATGCTTGAGCGTGGAGATGAGGCGGTCGTTGTCGCGCTGGTGCAGGCCGATGGACGGCTCGTCGAGCACGTACATCACGCCCGTGAGGCCGGAGCCGATCTGCGAGGCGAGGCGGATGCGCTGCGCCTCGCCGCCGGACAGCGTCTCGGCGCTGCGCTCGAGCGAGAGATAGTCGAGCCCGACGTTGTTGAGGAACATGAGGCGCGCGACGATTTCCTTGACCACCTTGTCGGCGATCTCGCGCTTTGCACCTTCGAGGTGCAGCGTCTGGAAGTAGCCGAGCGTGTCGCGCAGCGGCCAGCCGCTCACTTCATAGATGGCACGCGCCTCCTCGCCCGCGCCGATGCGCACGAAGCGCGCTTCGCGGCGCAGGCGCGTGCCTTCGCAGTGCGGGCAGGCCTGGTTGTTCTGGTACTTCGAAAGCTCCTCGCGCACGGCGGCCGAGTCGGTCTCGCGGTAGCGGCGCTCGAGGTTCGGGATGATCCCTTCAAACACGTGCTCGCGCACCGAAGTGCGGCCGCGCTCGTTGATGTACGAGAACGGAATCTCCTGCTTGCCGGAGCCGTAGAGCAGGATCTTGCGCACTTTCTCGGGCAGGTCTTCGAATGCGGTGTCGATGTCGAAGTCGTAGAACGCCGCGAGACTCTGCAGCATCTGGAAGTAGAACTGGTTGCGCCGGTCCCAGCCCTTCACGGCCCCCGCCGCGAGCGACAGCGACGGGTGCGCGACCACGCGCTTCGGATCGAAGAACGTGATCTGGCCCAGACCGTCGCACTCGGGGCATGCGCCCATCGGGTTGTTGAACGAGAAGAGGCGCGGCTCCAGCTCCGGCAGCGAATACGAGCAGATCGGGCAGGCGAACTTCGAGCTGAACAGGTGCTCGCGGCTCGTGTCCATTTCGAGCGCGATGGCGCGGCCGTCGGCGAGACGCAACGCGGTTTCGAACGACTCCGCGAGGCGCTGCTTCATGTCGGGGCGCACCTTCAGGCGGTCGACCACCACGTCGATGGTGTGGCGCTCGCTCTTCTTGAGCTTGGGCAGCGACTCCACCTCGTAGATCTTCGCTTCCCCTTCGTTGGCCGTGCCGCCGCCCGAGCGCACCCGAAAGCGCACGAAACCCTGCGCCTGCATGTCGTCGAACAGCTCGGCGTGCTCACCCTTGCGGTCCACGATCACGGGCGCGAGGATCATCAGCTTCGTTTCTTCGGGCAGGGCGAGCGCGGCGTCCACCATCTGCGAGACGCTTTGCGATTCCAGCGGAATCTCGTGATCCGGGCAGTAGGGCGTGCCGATGCGTGCGTAAAGCAGCCGCAGGTAGTCGTGGATCTCGGTGACGGTGCCGACAGTCGAGCGCGGGTTGTGCGACGTGGCCTTCTGCTCGATGGAAATCGCCGGCGACAGACCCTCGATCAGGTCGACGTCGGGCTTCTCCATGAGCTGCAGGAACTGGCGCGCGTAGGCTGACAGGCTTTCCACGTAGCGGCGCTGGCCTTCCGCGTAGAGCGTGTCGAACGCCAGCGAGGACTTGCCCGAGCCCGAAAGCCCGGTGATCACCACGAGCTTGTGGCGCGGCAGGTCCAGATTGACGTTCTTCAGGTTGTGGGTTCGGGCCCCACGGATACGGATCTGTTCCATGAACCTGCGGGAGAAAGGGAAACCAAACCTGCTACTATAACGACTTTTCCAGACCGCCGTTACGGCTTGCTGACGGTCTTTGAAAGGGCCCGGAGCGGCAAGTGCAAGGGCCTCGAAAGAGGCGCGTCAGGGGGCGTCCCGGTCAACAAACGTGCGGGCACTTGCGGTCCGAACACATAACGCTCCGATGTCCTCCAATTCACCCGCTACATCTTCACGCATGAGCGCGCCCGAGTTGCGCGCGACCGTCTCGCTGGCGGCGATCTTCGCGCTGCGCATGCTCGGTCTGTTCATGATCATGCCGGTGTTTTCCGTGTACGCGAAAACCATTCCCGGCGGCGACAACCTGCTGCTGGTCGGCATCGCGCTCGGCGCATACGGCGTCACGCAGTCGCTTCTCTATATTTTCTACGGCTGGGTTTCGGACATGGTGGGCAGAAAGCCCGTCATTGCCACCGGCCTCGTCATCTTCGCGATCGGCAGCTTCGTCGCGGCGGGCGCGCACGACATGGTGTGGATCATCGTCGGGCGGGTGATCCAGGGCATGGGCGCGGTGTCGTCGGCCGTGCTGGCGTTCATCGCCGACCTGACGGCCGAGGAGCACCGCACCAAGGCCATGGCGATGGTGGGCGGCTCGATCGGCATGTCGTTCGCCGTCGCTATCGTCGGCGCGCCGATCGTGTTCCATTGGGTCGGCATGAGCGGCCTGTTCGCGCTGGTCGGGGTGTTCTCGATTCTCGCGGTGGGCGTGGTGATCTGGGTCGTGCCCGACGCGCCCAGCAAGCCCGTGCACGTGCGCGCCCCGTTCGCCGAGGTGTTGCACAACGTGGAGCTGCTGCGCCTGAACTTCGGCGTGCTCGTGCTGCACGCCACGCAGACGGCGCTCTTTCTCGTCGTGCCGCGCCTGCTCGTGGACGCGGGCCTGCCGGTCGCGTCGCACTGGATGATCTATCTGCCGGTCATGGGCCTCGCGTTCGTCATGATGGTGCCCGCCATCATCGTCGCGGAGAAGCGGGGCAAGATGAAGGCCGTGCTCGTTTCTGCAATCGGTCTTATCCTGATCGGCCAGCTTTTGCTCGGCTCGCTCGCGCATACACTTGTCATCGTGTCGGCCGTGCTGTTCGTGTACTTCCTGGGCTTCAACATCCTGGAGGCTTCGCAGCCTTCGCTCGTGTCGAAGCTCGCGCCGGGCAACCGCAAGGGCGCGGCCACGGGCGTGTACAACACCACGCAGTCGATCGGGCTCGCGCTCGGCGGCGTGGTGGGCGGATGGATCCTCAAGCACGAAGGCGCGAGCGCCGTCTTTTACACGTGCTCGGGGCTCGTCTTGTGCTGGCTTATAATCGCGGCCAATATGAAGGCGCCGCCCAAGCGGGCAGAAGCCACGCGGGCTTGACCCGGGCGAGCCTGAGTTAGAACCAGCGGTTCACAGCAACGCAATTCGCGGAGGCGGTCCGCGACCGGCGAAGGCGCATGACACATCAGGCGCTCGCCGGCGCGCACCGCGCGGCCGCTCCTCGCAACGGAATCAAACAGGAGAAATTCATGGCATCCGTGAACAAGGTGATCCTCGTCGGCAACCTCGGCGCCGATCCGGAAGTGCGCTATCTGCCAAGCGGCGACGCGGTGGCGAACATTCGCCTCGCCACGACCGACCGCTACAAGGACAAGGCGTCCGGCGAGTTCAAGGAAATGACCGAATGGCACCGCGTGTCGTTCTTCGGGCGCCTGGCCGAGATCGTCTCGGAGTACCTGAAGAAGGGTTCGTCGGTGTATATCGAAGGCCGCATCCGCACGCGCAAGTGGCAAGCGCAGGACGGCACCGACCGCTACTCGACGGAAATCGTCGCCGACCAGATGCAGATGCTGGGCGGCCGCAGCGGCGGCGCCTCGATGGGCAGCGACATGGGCGACGACGGCGGCTACAGCCGTGAGCAGTCCGCGCCGCGTGGTGGCGGCCGCGCTTCGGGCGGCGGCGCGCCGCGTTCGAGCGGTGGCGGTGCTGGCGGCGGCACCGGTGGCGGCCGTTCGAACGCGCCGGCTGGCGGCGGCTTCGACGAGATGGACGACGATATTCCGTTCTGAAGGTTACCTTTTTTAGAGTGTAAACAACAAGCCTGTAGCCCTCGTGGTTACAGGCTTTTCTCTTATTTGCGTTTTTTGGCGGGTGACCTACTGTTTATCGAAGCGTCTACCTTCGGGAAACGTCAATAATGCTCTGCTCGCCTACTACCTCGAAAAACCGGAGTCATCTGCAGCCCTCCTGGGAGCCGCTGCGTGCCGATGACTTCTACACCGTCGCTGCGCTGGAGCGCCGACTCGAGGGCATGGAGCAACAGATGAGCACCGACAACGCGCTGCATTTGATGATCCAGCATCCCGATAGTGATACGGTGCTGGGCGAATGCAACTTTACAAATATCGTTCGGGGACCCGCCGCGTGCTCCAGCTATCGGCGGCGAGTCACTCGCGCGTCAGCGACCACTGCGCCATCTCCTCGGCGATGAACGTCGCGAGCGGGGCGATTTCCCCGCCGACACCCGCCTGTTCGAGCGCCTTCATGTACTCGCCGCGGCGGCCAACACGAACCACCGTCCACGGGTACCCGCCCGACGCGAGCAGCACGTTCATCAGGAATCGGCCGATGCGCCCGTTCCCGTCGAAATACGGGTGAATGAACACGAACAGGTGATGCCCGAGAACCGCTCGAACCGCCGGGTGCGGCTCCTCCCTGATCAGGTCGAAGAGCGCCTCAAGGCAGTCGAGGATCGCGTCGCGCGGCACAGGCGTGTGCATCGAGTTGCGGATGAAAATCGGCCCTGTCCTGTAGCCCGCCAGCTGATGCGCTGCGAGTATGCCCGCCTGTACCGACGGCCCGAAAAGTTGCGCGTACCAGTTGTGGTGGTCGTGCTCCACAATGTCGCCGGCGTTATCCCCGACGAAAAGGCGCGCAATACTCTCCTTGATCGACTGAAACGCAAGGAAGTACCCGCGCGCTGCAAGCGTGTTCTTTTCCTTCTCGTGTTCCGGATCGCCTTCAGGGTCCCAGTCTCCACGGGCGACACGCTCGATGAGTTCGTCCGTGACCTGGTAGCCCTCGATGGACAGCGAGTTATACGCGTCAGAGACGTAGCGCTCGTCGACCTGCGCCAGATAGCCAGCGGCGTCCTGGCCGATCCCTGGCGGCGGCGGAAACGCGGCTATCACCGTGCCGCGCCATGTCGCCCACATGGAGCTCAGCCGGAGCACATGCGGCGAGCGCTGGCGGCTCGGCGTGAGGGATGGCTCCTGCCTTTCGAACGGGTTGACCGGCTTGATGGGCCGGCCCGCCGCGGCGAAGCTGTCAACGATGCGTTTCGTCTCCTCCGGACGCCCCATGAACGTGAACGCGCCCGCCAGCCGTGCGGCCGCGGCGGTCTTCCCGTCGTCAGCGAGGAGAGTGGTCAGAACCTCACTCGCATTTCGCACGAGCATCAGCGCGATTTCCGCATCGGCCGCGTTGTTCACGAAGAACTGCGGGCCGACCAGACATAGCGCCTCGGCAACGGGCCACACCTGCAGGCCGCGGACCTCCACCCGGGATTTGGGCACGCGGTTTTCGTCGGCGTAGACGAACACGGACTTGCTGGCGGGCAAGTTGAGGTAATACGAGCTTCCTTCCTTGACCACCGCAACCACCTGCGCCGGTATCGTGGTGTTCCCGGTGTGCAGCAGCAGCGAAGCTTCGGGGTTCAGGCAGTAACGCTTGGCGAAGCGCTTGCCCAGGTAGCGCGAGATGAATGCCCAATACGTTGCATACCAACTCGTCGACTCGCCGTCGCCGTCGCCCGGGTTACTGCAGAAGTACCAGCCCTTCATGATCGGGCGCAGAAAGCCAGTGTCGACGAGCAGGGTGCGCTGCCCGTCGGTCAGGTCCGTGTGCTCGACAACGCCGTGGTGCTTGTCCTGCAGCTTCTTGAGGGCCTTGAGTGCAGACGCGAGCTTGGCGGACTGTTTGGTCTTGGAAGAGGTGGCCATGGATAACATCGTGGGGGTGGGGCGCGAAAATTACCTTGGAATACGCCGAGCTTTTACATTGACATGTCGGGACGGCTTACATTGATATAGCGGGATGCGTTTACATTGATATGCCGACCTAAGTTTACATTGCTATGTAATCGATACCCATTTCTAAATGCGTGATATACCGTAACTTATGTCATTTCAATGCGGACAATTTTTCAGACCTGACGGGGCAAAAAATAGACCAAAAACAAGGTGATTTTTGGGCTGACGGGAGCGTGAATTTTTGCGAAAGCGAGGCTTCATGGGGCAGCCCACGACGGTATTGGCTCCGTTTGTTTGAACGCCGAGCCGCGATCTCTGGGCCGCCGCGGCACACCGGCTTGCTGCATTCCCAAACCACTACTACGAAGAGCAAGACCTAAACGGCGACTTCGCCCATTGATCCGCAGATAGATAGTGTCTTGAAGCAGTCGCCTGTGGATAAATGCTCTGCTCGCCTCCCCCGCACCCCCTCGTGCCAGCGAGAGATATGGTTGCAAGAGCATCAGAACCAACAGCAAAAATGCCTCGAACACCCGCTGAGCGGGCGTTCGCGAGACAATGGCGAAGGTGTAAACAAGCAGCCCTCAAACGGGATATTTGTTTGCGTTCTAAAGGCTACGTCTGCTGGTGAGCCTTGTTGGGATTGGGTCACAGGTCTGGTTACGTCAGGAAGGTATCCAGAATGGTTCTAAGGCGTCCGATCGCATTTGCCGGGGCTTTTCATTGGTGCGTGTGGACCGGGCGAATTGAGCGTACGCAGCGCACCAGGCGAGTCGAGCGCCGACCCGCTGCGACGTTTTCGCGCACACAGTCGCTTCTCCGCCTCGAGCGACACGTTTTCTGATTTTTGTCACGGCAAATCTCCCGCCGGCGCGTCACCATTTAAAAGATGCATTAACTCTGCATCTTACAAGACTGCTCGCGCCGTCACCCCACAAGGAAAAGGAGAAAGCCGTGTTTTGCTATCAATGTGAACAGACCGACCGCACCCAGGCCACACCGGGGTGTGCCTCGGCCAGGGGCAACTGCGGCAAGGACGCCACGACTGCGGATCTGCAGGACCTGCTGATCTACGCAGCCAAGGGCATCGCACAGTATGGCGCGCTCGCGCGCGGCCTCGGCAGCCCCGATCGCGAAGCCGACCGCTTCATGCTCTACGCGCTGTTCACAACGCTCACCAACGTCAATTTCAACGCCAGCCGTTTCGTGGCGATGCTGCGCGAGGCCGCGCAACACCGCGATCGCGTGAAGTCGACCTGCGAGGCGCTCGCGCTCGCGCAAGGCGTCGCTGCTGCGCAGCCGGGCGGCGCAGCGCTCTGGCAACCGGGCAACGATCTCGCCGAACTGCAGGCGCAGGCGGCGCTCGTCGGCATCAGGGCCGGGCTGCCGAAGGTGGGCGAGGATGTCGTGGGCCTGCGCGCGCTCGTGCTCTACGGTCTCAAGGGCGTGTGTGCTTATGCCCATCACGCGCGCGTGCTCGGTTACGAGAGCGAGGAGGTCTACGCGGGCGTGGAGGCGGCGCTCGTGTTTCTCGCGAGCGAGCCCACGCAGGCCGGCGATATCCTTGAACATGCGCTCGCGCTCGGCAACCTGAACCTCAAGGTGATGGAACTGCTCGATGCGGCGAACACGGGGCGATTCGGCGTGCCCGAACCCACTGCCGTGCGCGTGACGCCGGCGGCGGGCAAAGCCATCCTCGTCTCGGGCCACGACCTCGGCGATCTGGAGGCGCTGCTCGAAGCGACCCGGGGCATCGGCGTGCAGATCTACACGCACGGCGAGATGCTGCCCGCGCATGCTTACCCGAAGCTCAAGGCTTATCCGCATCTGGCAGGCAACTACGGCGGCGCATGGCAGGACCAGCAATCGGACTTCGCGAACTTCCCCGGCCCGATCCTGATGACCTCCAACTGCCTGATCGAGCCGCTGCCGCAGTACCGCCAGCGCATCTTTACGACGGGGCCGGTTGGCTGGGCCGGCGTGCGCCATCTCGAACATCACGCGTTCGCGCCGGTCGTGCAGGCCGCGCTCGCGCTGCCGGGCTTCCGCGAAACGGCGCCGGAGGAGACCATCACCATCGGCTTTGCGCGCAACACGGTGCTCGGCGTGGCCGACAAGGTGATCGACGCGGTGAAGGCCGGCCAGATCCGCCACTTCTTCCTGATCGGCGGCTGCGACGGCGCCGCACCTGGCCGCAACTACTACACCGAGTTCGCGCAGGGCGCGCCCGACGACACCGTCGTCATGACGCTCGGCTGCAACAAGTACCGCTTCAACCGCCACGCGTTCGGCGACATCGGCGGCATTCCGCGCCTGCTCGATCTGGGCCAGTGCAACGACAGCTACTCGGCGATCCAGATCGCCATCGCGCTCTCGAAGGCCTTCGACTGCGGTGTGAACGATCTGCCGCTCACACTCGTCGTGTCGTGGTTCGAGCAGAAGGCCGCCGCGGTGCTGCTCACGCTGCTCGCGCTCGGCCTGCGCAATATCCATCTCGGACCGACGTTGCCCGCCTTCCTCACGCCGAACGTCCTCGACATCCTCGTCAAGCAGTTCGGCATTTCGCCGATCGGCGAGGCGCAAGCGGACCTCGCCGCGGCGCTCGCACGCAAGGCCGCTTGAGCGCGGGTGAGAACGTCATGAGTTATCAAATCGAGCTCACCACGCGCGACGGCCAGGCGTTCGGCTTCGCGTGCGAGCCGGGGCAGGACGTGCTGAGCGCGGCGGCGGCGGCGGATATCACGCTGCCCTCGCAGTGCCGGCGCGGCAGCTGCGGCGCGTGCCACGCCACCGTGACCGAAGGGGCGTACACGCTCGGCGACCACAGTGCGGACGCGTTGCCGTCCGGCGATCCGCAGGCGGTTCTGCTGTGCCGCACGAGACCTTCGGCCGACTTGCGCGTCGCCGCGCCGTACGACGGCACGAAGGTGCTGCTGCAGCCGGTCGCCGCGCGCACCGCGCGCATCGCCGCGCTGGAAACGATCGCCGACGACACGCGCCGTCTCGAACTGCTGCTCGACGCCGACGACACGAGCGGCAGCGCCGCCGAATTCGAAGCGGGCCAGTTCGCGGAGCTGGAGTTGCCGGAGAGCGGCGTGAAGCGCCCGTTCTCGCTTGCCAACACGAGCAACTGGAAAGGGCGTCTCGAGTTCCTTATCCGGCTGCGGCCGCAAGGCGAATTTTCGGCGTATCTGCGCGAGCGGGCGCAGCCGGGCGACGTGCTCACCGTTCACGGCCCGCAGGGCGGCTTCGGTTTGATCGCCGACAGCCTGCGCCCGCGCTGGTTCGTGGCGGGCGGCACGGGTCTCGCTCCCGTGCTCTCGATGCTGCGCCGCATGGCCGAATTCGGCGAAATGAACGACGCGCGGCTCTTTTACGGCGTGAATCGCGAGAGCGAGCTGTTCCTGCTCGACGAACTGGACGCGCTTCGGGCGGCGCTGCCGCAACTGCACGTCGAGCTTTGCGTGCGCGAAGCGGGGGATGGCTGGCAAGGCTCGCACAGCACCCCCGTCGACGCGCTCGCCGCCGCACTTGCAGAGGGACGCGCGGCGCCCGATCTCTACGTTTGCGGTCCGCCCGCGATGGTGAGCGCCGCGCAAGCGGTGGCGGCACGCGCGCGTGTGCCGTCCACGCAGTTCGTCAGTGAGCGCTTCACGGTCTGAGTAGCAATGCAGTGAGTTGTGTTTCTTCGTGTCTGATTGACCTCGCCTTCGGGCGGGGTTTTTTTTCGCGCATCGGGCGGCCAGGCACGGCAACGCTGAGCGATCCATTCAAACAATTGACATTCAGTCACTTACTGTCAAAATGTCCAATATCATGATGCCAACGCGCAAAACCCGTTCCGGCCTTTCCACTGACGAAAACGCACTGCTCCTGCGCGAAGGCGAGAAGATCGTCGCGGCGCTCGGCCAGACGCTCGCGCCGCTCGTCGAGGTGGTGCTGCACGACCTCACGCGGCCCGAGCACTCGGTCGTCGCGATCGCGAACAATCTGTCAGGACGGCAAGTCGGCGACGCCGCCACCGAAATGGGGCTCGCGCGCATCACCGACTCCGGCTTCCCCGAAGTCGTGGCGAACTATCCGAACCGCTTTCCCGACGGGCGTCCGGCCAAAAGCACATCCATCGGCCTCAAGAACAGCGCGGGCGAGTACGTCGCGGCCCTCTGCCTGAACATGGACGTGTCGCTGATCGGCGCGGTGACGGCGGGCCTCGGCCAGCTGATCCAGACCAGCGCGACTGCGCCCGTCGCCGAAACGCTCGCGCCGCGCGGCGCGGGCTGCGTGCGCGAGGCGCTCGAACGCTTCGCCGCCACGCGCAACACCACACCCATCGGCATGACGCTCGCGCAGCGCCGCGAGGCCGTGCGCGAACTTGCGACAAACGGAATGCTGAACCTGCGTCATGCGCTCGCCGACGTGGCCACCACGCTCGGCGTGGCGCGCTCGACCGTCTACACCTACCTGCCAGCCGAAGACCGACCATGAGCACTCTGCCTATTACCTTCGAAGACGTCGCCGCCGCCCACGAACGCCTGCGTGGCGTCGCGCACCGCACGCCGGTTCTGACTTCCAGCACCGCGAACGAACGCACGGGCGCGCAGCTCTTCTTCAAATGCGAGAACCTGCAGCGCATGGGCGCGTTCAAGTTCCGCGGCGCCTATAACGCGATCGCACAGTTCACGCCGGAGCAGAAGGCGGGCGGCGTGATCACGTTTTCGTCGGGCAACCACGCGCAGGCGATCGCGCTGTCGGCGCGACTGCTCGGCGTAAAGGCCGTGATCGTCATGCCGCACGACGCGCCCGCCGTAAAGGTGGAGGCCACGCGCGGCTATGGCGGCGAGGTCGTCTTTTACGATCGCTATACCGAAGACCGCGAGGCGCTCGGCAAACGGCTCGCGGCCGAGCGCGGCCTCACGCTCATTCCGCCATACGACCACGCGCATGTGATGGCCGGGCAGGGCACCGCCGCCAAGGAGTTGTTCGAGGAAACGGGCGAGCTCGACCTGCTGCTCACGCCGCTTGGCGGGGGCGGGTTGCTGTCGGGCTGTGCGACCGCCGCGCATGCGCTCTCGCCCGCGTGCACGGTGATCGGCGTCGAGCCCGAGGCCGGCAACGACGGTCAGCGCAGCCTGCACACAGGTGAGATCGTCCACATCGACACGCCGAAGACCCTTGCCGACGGCGCGCAAACCCAGCATCTCGGCAACCTGACCTTCGCGGTGATTCGCGAGCGCGTGAGCGAGATCGTCACGGTGAGCGACGCGGAACTCGTCGATACGATGAAGTTCTTCGCGAGCCGCATGAAGCTCGTGGTCGAACCCACCGGCTGCCTCGCGGCGGCGGCGGTGTTGCACGGCAAGCTGGATGTGCGCGGCAAGCGCGTGGGCGTGCTCGTCTCCGGGGGCAACGTCGACCTGCTGCGCTTTGCCGAGCTGGTTCAGGCTGCAGGCTAAGGCGCCTGAACTTAAGCGAGCAGTTCCGCGAGCGCCGCGCGCGCGTTCGTCACGTGCGCGGACTCGCCCGGCCGGCCCGGCAACAAATGAAATTCGGCCGCAGGCAGTGCGGGCAGGCCGAATGAAGCCGGGCAGGGCATCAGTCCTTCGCCGATCGACGACTCGTTCAGGCACGAGATCCCCAGTCCCGCCTTGAGCGCGAGTTGCAGCCCGGCCACGCCCGAAGCCGAATGCGAAATCAGGTAGGGCATGCGCGCTTCGTCGAGCAACCTCACGACGCGGCGCTGCAACTGGCAGGTCGCCGGCAGCAGCACGAGCGGCCAGGGCGGCGTGAGCCCGGGCCGCTCGCGCAGCGTTTGCGTCGCGCCCACCCACACCAGTTTTTCGCGCCGTATCGACGTGCTCTTGTGCGTGCCGCGGCCTTCCTCCACCAGCCGCAGCGACAAGCCGATGTCGTAGGCGTTATCGTCCGCGCTGCTGTCGATCACGGCGCTCGGCAGCACGGTCACATGCAGACGCAGACGCGGATGCTGGACCGCGAAGCGCCGGATGATCTCGGCGACGTCGTGCGGCCGGTAATAGTCCGTGATCGCAATGCGCACCTCGCCGTCGAGCGTGCGGCCGAGCATGTCGTCGAAGGCGGCGTCGCAAAGCGCGACGATGCGGCGCGCGTGGTCGAGCAGCTTCGCGCCCGCGGGCGTGGCGGTCATACCCTGCTTGCTGCGCACGAAAAGCGGCTGGCCGACGCGCTCCTCGAGCTTCTTGAGCTGTTCGCTCACCGACGACTGCGAGAGGAACACCCGCTCCGCACCCGCGGAGACACTGCCCGCTTCCGTCACGGCGATAAACGTGCGCAACTGCGCGAGATCGAAACCGCGTGCGTTCATGGTTCAGCTTGACCCGGTGCGTTGCGTGCCATTTCATGATTCGGAAACTCCGAATATATGAATTGGAATTTCCCGCTTTTCCGATAGATGTTGAGCCTCTACGATGCCCTCAGTCAACCGTTTTCTGGAGATCACCATGGGACGCAGTACGACGCGGGGCGCGGCACACCGATGGAAAGTGCTCGCGGTGGGCGTGGCGGCCAACGCCAGTTTTGCGGCAGCGCTCGGCGGCATTCCCGCGACGGGCGTGTTGATCCGCTCGGATTACCGCATCGGCACGGGCGAACTGGGTATCGTGCTCGGCATGCTGGGACTTGGCATCGTGCTGAGCGAGCTTCCCTGGGGACTCCTGACAGACCGCTGGGGCGACCGGCGCGTGCTGCTCACGGGGCTCGCCACGACAGCACTCGCACTCGTTGCGATGGCGCTCTGGGGCGCCCCGGCGGGCGCGCACACGCCCAGCGCGACGGTGCTCGCGGTTGGCCTGCTCGCGCTCGGTCTGCTTGGCGGAAGCGTGAACGGCTCGAGCGGGCGCGCGGTGATGGCGTGGTTCGCCGCCCACGAGCGCGGCCTTGCGATGAGCATCCGGCAAACCGCCGTGCCGACCGGCGGCGGGCTTGGCGCACTCGCGCTGCCCGCGCTCGCCGAGCATGCGGGGTTCGCTGCCGTCTACGGCACACTCGCCGCGATGTGTTTGGTCTCCACCGTGCTCACGATCGTCTGGTTGCACGAACCCGCGCACGAACCGGACGCCGCGCATGTGCCACTTGTCGCTCACGAAGCGCTCGCGCAGGCACAACGCGCCGTCTCGCCGCTGCGCAGCGTCACCGTGTGGCGCATGGTGACCGGCATTGGCGTGCTGTGCATTCCCCAGGTGGCCGTGCTCTCGTTCGCGAGCATTTTCCTGCATGACGTCGGCCATGCGGGTACCGCGGCAGTCAGCGCGACGCTTGCGGCCGTGCAGGGTGGTGCGGCGTTCATGCGTGTGTACGGCGGGCGTTGGACAGACCGGCACGGCGACCGGCGTATCTGGCTGCGTGGTTGCGCGGCGCTCACCGTCGCGCTGTTCGTGGTGCTTGCCGCGCTGACGGCTTTTGCGTCGCCAGCGCATCGCGCAAGCGCCGCGTTCGTCACGCTGCTCGCCGCGGTGATCGTGCTTGGCGGTATCGCCGCTTCCGCCTGGCACGGCGTTGCCTTCACGGAACTCGCGACGCTCGCCGGCAACGGCCGCGTGGGAACTGCACTCGCCATGGGCAATACCGGCGCATTCATTGCGTTTTTCGTCGCGCCTTCGGCGATCCCGCTGCTGTTGTCGTGGTTCGGGTGGCCGGCGGTCTGGGTGGCGGCCGCGCTCTGCGCCGCGCTGGCATGGCCCGCATTCTCGGCGCCGCGCGAGCGCAGCGACGCCGGGCGCGCTGGCGAGCGTCGACAACGCGCTCGCGCGCGTGTCACGGCTTGACAATGCGCGGCGCATCGTGCGCTCGATCTCGGTCGGATAGACCTCTCCATGGCGTTGCCCGGCGAGCTGGACCGACCCGAAGCCATCCGCGCTTTTTCGCGCCCCGTTGCCCGCAAAAGGCGGTGGTCGTGCGCACCATGGAAAGCGAGGCCCCGGTGCTGCGCAAGACCTTCGAGATGGAGGTGAATGCGGTGCCTGGCAAGCTCGACCGCATCGGCCTGATTGCGGTTGCGTTCATGCCTGCGACGGCGCGCGAACAATACGTCGGGCCAGTCATGCGCGACCTGCTCACGCAAGCGGCGCGCACCGATCGGCGCGAAAAGGGGCAGCGCATCCTCACGCGGCGTGAATTCGAAGTGATCACGCACTGCGCGATGGGACCCGGCGTGACGGAAATCGCTGGTCTGCTCGAGCGCTGCGTCAAGACGATCAGCGCGCAAAAGTGCGCGGCGAAGATCTCGTTCGTTTCGGCGATGCGCGACGACCTGGGCGCTTTGCCGCCGCTCCTCGAACAAGCTGATGCGGTGGGTGTGCTGCAATGCGCCGCACTGCTCGTCAGGCGCGAGATGGTTCGCAGTCGCATGAACAGTTACAGCGCCGGGCGACTGACTGAGGGGGGCTATGCGCTTATCCGCACTTGTCGGGCGATGCGTGCCGGAATCGAGCGGCAGGCCGCTTCTCGCCTGAATGATGCATATCAGGAAATCGACGGGCACAGGGGAATAGCGCGCAAAAAGCGGGCGAAAAAAAACGCGGCCGAAGCCGCGTTCAAGCTTGGAGACCCTTCGATGAAGAGTCACTTCTCGCAGTTGGTAGCTTAGTCGCCGTGCGCCGAGAAATCGAGACAATTTCGATCAATTGACTATTACAGGAAGTGCAGGTAATCGCGCTTGCTGATGCGCTGTCGCCGGTGAAACCATTTGACGTGAAATCCCACGAACGAGCGTGTTTTTGCCGGAACGTGTCGGCGGCTGGGGTAGACGAGCGACACTTTGGGCGGCGTGGACATCTGGGGGATGGGCACTGCGATGAAAGCCATGAAACTGGAAATGATGTACTGACGCATGCCGGGACGGCTGTTGCCGATGCACGTTGGGCGAGCGGACTGGGAGTCGTCCGAAGGATGCTTTATCCCGAATCGGTCGTGTTGTCCGACTGCAATGTTTTAACGGGACACAGAATGGAATGATCGATAGGGCAAAAGACCGGATAAGTCGTGAGCGCTGAGCGTCACAAGCGTTTGAGGGGCTACCGCTGGAGCATTTGATTAATTCGAAAACGTCTTTGTCAAGATTGCGGGTGGTTCGTCAAAAGGTGGCGCCAATAAGTTTCGCTATGCCAATTGGCACAGTACTGCATTCACGCTGCATTCACGCACCTCGAAGGCGTCGGCATGTGCGGGGCAGGCCAGAACGCGGTGGGCCTTGAGCCTGAGGCAAGTCGGCTGCATGCTGGACGACCGGTTCCCCTCGGGCAGGAACCAGGGGATCGGGACGACGGGTATGCGTTATCGCTTCCAGGAATTCAGTGGCGTCGTGTTCGCGGTGGCGTTTGTCACAAGCATCGCGAGCCCGAGCGCGAATCACCGGATGGCGAAAAGGCAGTATCTGGGACGAAAGGCGCCACCTGCTGCGCCTTTTTTGTTGCACGCAGCTTACGTCGGACCGACGTCGGCGCAGCGGACGCCCCCAGCGGATTTGCTCTAGCATGTGAGAGCGCGGTTTTGCGCCTTCTGGTGCCGCGCGCCACAAAAACAGGAGAAATTCCATGAATTTGCTTCGTCCGCTGCAGCTCGCTCTCGCTCTGTGTGTCCTCGCCTCCAGCGCCGCGTATGCCGACACCGTCGCGCTCAAGGCCGATCTCGAACCGTCCAGCGAAGTGCCGCCGCGCGTGAGCCAGGGCCACGGCATGCTCAACGCTACCTTCGACACGTCCACGAAAACGCTGAACTGGACGATCACCTACGAAGGCCTCTCCGGCCCGGTTGCCGCCGCGCACTTCCACGGCCCTGCGCCGGTCGGACAGAACGCTAACGTGCAGGTACCGATTCCGAAGGGCGAACTGGCGAGTCCGATCAAAGGCTCCGCCACGCTCAACGAGCAGCAGGTCACCCAGCTGATGGGCGGACAGTGGTATTTCAACATTCATACGGCGCAGAACCCGTCAGGCGAGATTCGCGGTCAGGTGCTGCCCGCCAATTGACCGGCGCGCGATCGTTCGCCTCACTCGCCGTACTGTGCGCGCCGCGCGTTCCCGCGATCGAAGTCTGATTGCGGGACGCCATCGACCGAGCGCCGCCGAGTGCTGGTCGAGGCCAGTTTGAGTGCTGCGGAGGGCTGAGCCGATGAGCTGGCAAAGCAGGCTGATCTGCAGGTTCTTGCGCCGCACTTTTCTGCCGCAAACGCGCAAGTCGATCAACGTCGCGCGCGTGCGCATGCTGACGGCGAGGCGCATCTGGACGCCGGGCGTGCCGAGCGGCTGGCGGCTGCGCGAGCAGTACGACGCCTCCGATGTCCCGATGCGCGGCGAGTGGCTCATCCGCGAGCGCTCGCCCGCGCAGCGCACACTCCTTTATCTGCATGGCGGCGGCTATTACTTCTGCTCGCCGCGCTCGCAGCGCGCGATTTCGTTTGGTCTGGGCAAGCGCGCTGGCGCCGATGTCTTCTCGCTCGACTATCGCCTCGCGCCCGAGCATCCGTTTCCGGCCGCGCTCGAAGACGCATTGGCCGCGTACCGCCATTTGCTGGCAAGAGGAACGCAGCCTGGCTCGATCGTGATTGGCGGCGATTCGGCGGGCGGCGGGCTTGCGCTTGCGACGCTCGTCGCCTTGCGCGACGCAGGCGACGCGCTCCCCGCGGGCGCCGTGCTCTTTTCTCCGTGGACCGATCTTGCGGCGACGGGCGCTTCGATACGCGAGAACGACGGGCGCGATCCCATGTTCAGCGGCGCGGTATTCGAGCGCATCGCGTCGTTTTACCTCGGCTCGGCCAGCGCGACCGATCCCTACGTGTCGCCGCTCTATGCCGACTTTCGCGGCTTGCCGCCGCTAAGCCTGTTCGTGGGCAGCTCCGAAACGCTGCTCGATGACACGCGCCGCGTCGCCGAGCGCGCGCGCGCTGACGGTGTGTCGGTGGAGTGCGAGATTGCCAGCGGTATGCCGCATATCTGGCCGATCTATGCGCCGTTCATGCCCGAAGCGCGCAGCACGCTCGACGTCGCCGCGCGCTTCGTGCGCCGCGTGACCCCCGCGCCAGCGCGCGGCGACGAGAAACCGCAGCCGCCTCAATCGAGCGAGACGTCGATCGCGTCATAGGCTGCGTGCACGGCGGCTTCGCCGTAGCGGCGCTCGAGCCGGCGCACGGTGAAGTGCCCATGCGCCACCTGCTGGAAATGGTCGATGAACACGGTGTTGACCATGGCGCCGAGCACCGCGCCGATGGCCGGTATCGATTTCGCCGCGACCTGCTCGCTCACCTGCACGGAGAAGCGCGCGGCCACGGTCTGCATGAGCTTGAGGAGCGCGGTCGAGCCGTGGGCGGCGAAGCCCTTCGTCGCCATTTCCGACGACGCCGCCGATACCGCCTTCGCGAGCGCGCCGCGCGCGATGAAATAGCCGAAGTCGGCTTCGTCGTCGGCGGCCGAGCGACCGCCCATGCCGAACACGGTCAGACATTGCAGCTGCGTGTCGGTGCTGGCCAGATTCTCGCCTTCGCTGCGCGCGATGTCGCAAATCGAGCGAAACATCAGCGTGGTCGTGACGGGCAACTCGACCGGCAGCGCGAAAAGGCCGAACGCGCCGCCCGCCGCGCCCGTGGTCGCCACCGCGAACTTGTGCAGCAGGTTGCTCGGCTTCGTGCTCGCACGCGCTTCGGCCGTGGAGAGGGCGCCTTGCTTGCCGAGCGTCTTCAGCGCGAGCTGCAGACACTTGCGCAGCGCGGCTTGCGTCGCGTCGGTCACCTTGTCGTTCGCGACGCCGGGCAGCCGCGCGATCAGCTATTCTACCGGCGCCCCCACGATCGCTGCGAGCTTCATGCCGAGTGGCGGCGTTTCGAGCTCATGTTTGGCGCGCCGCAGCGCGTCGAGATCAGCCTCGGTGAAGGCCGCGATGGCGCCCGTGCGGGCCGGATCTGCGGCGGTCGGTTCGGTCGTGGGTTCCATGGCGCTCCCGGATTTTCAGCAACGACGACGAGGGCATCGCCGCCGTACGACGCCCCAGTGTAGTGGATCGGACCGTGCTATGATGATAGATATTTGACGCGTCAACCGTTGCTGGATCAAAAAATGGCCGTTCATACCGCCGCCCACCATTCGAGCGGGCAGGTTCTGCCGTTCCGGGAGTCGCTGCTCGCGATGCTCGGCATCTCGTTCGTGACGATGCTCGTCGCGCTCGATCAGACCGTCGTCGGCACCGCGCTGCCGACCATCGTCGCCGAACTGCGCGGCTTCGAGCTTTACGCGTGGGTCGCCACGTCCTATCTGCTCACCTCGGTCATCACCGTCCCCATTTTTGGGCGACTCGGCGACTATTACGGGCGCAAGCCGTTCGTGATCGCGTCGATCGTCGTCTTCACCGCCGCTTCCGTGCTGTGCGGCGCGGCTAACAGCATGCGGTTCCTCGTGATCGCGCGCGGGTTGCAAGGTATCGGCGGCGGCATGCTGGTCGGCACGGCATTCGCCTGCATTCCCGATCTCTTCCCCGATTCCGTCGTGCGCCTGCGCTGGCAGGTGCTCATGAGTTCCGCTTTCGGTATCGCCAATGCAGTCGGGCCGTCGCTCGGCGGCCTTCTCACGCAGTACTACGGCTGGCGTTCCGTGTTCTACGTGAATCTGCCCGTTGGCCTGCTTTCGCTGTTTTTCGTCTGGAAGTATCTGCCGCATCTGCGCCACGTCGCGCACGAGGCACGCATGCGGCTCGACTGGCCAGGTGCGCTCCTCATCGCGGTCGCACTCGGCAGCCTGCAACTCTTCGTGGAACGTCTGCCGGGGCGTGGCCTCACCGCTTCGGCCATCGGCCTGCTCGCTCTCGCGCTGGCAGCCGGCTGGGCGCTCTGGCAATGGGAGCGGCGCTGCCCCCAGGCCATCCTGCCCGTCGACATGTTCCGCAACGCGAGCCTGAATGCGCTTTTCACGCTCGCCGTGCTGGGCGGCTTCACGATGTTTTCGCTGCTGTTCTACGCACCGCTCCTGTTCCAGGGCGGCTTCGGCATGACGCCGAAGGAAGCGGGCGTCGTCATCACGCCGCTCGTGGTGTTCATCACGATCGGCAGTATCGCGAACGGGCGCATCGTCTCGCGCATCCGCAATCCGAACCTGATGCTCTACATCGGCTTTGCGATGATCGCGGCAGCCTGCTTCGCCGTCGCGCTCGCCACCCGCAACACGCCACGCGGCCTGCTCATGACGCTCATGATCGTGGCTGGCATCGGCCTGGGCTTCGTCATGCCGAATCTGACGGTGTTCGCGCAGCAGACCGCGGGGCGTGAGCATCTGGGCATCGCCACGGCGCTGTTGCAGTCGCTGCGGATGATCGGAGGCATGATCGGCACGGCGCTCACCGGCACGATGGTCACGCAGCTCTACTCGAGCGGCGTGCGACGCGCGCTGGACGCAGACCACGCCACGCACTGGCTGCCGCAACTCGCCGACCCGCAGATCCTCATCAACCGCGACGCGCAGGCTTCACTGATCGCCGATCTCGCGCACGCCGGGCATAATGGCGCGCCGCTGCTCGAAGCCGCGCGCGAGGCGCTCGTGGGCGCGATTCACCTGGGCATTGCCGTGGCGGCGGCGATCGCGGTGGTGTCGATCTGGCAAACCCGGCGCGTGCCGCCTGTGAAGCTGCAGCGCAAGGTGGAGCCCGTGATTCACGCCGATTGAGACGTTCCGCCCCTGGCGGGCACCGGCACAGACCCCGGCAAACGCGCGGCAATGAAGCCGGCAGGAAAACAAAGCATGGAAATTCAGGATCGCATCGCCATCGTGCAGCAGTTTGGACGGACCTACCGGACGTTCATGTCGGCGTTCGAGGCGCAGGTCGGCCATCCGCTGCCGCGCTGGCGCATTCTGCTCGCGCTATACGAGCAGAACGGCGAGTCGTCGCAAAAGCGGCTCGTCGAGCGGCTGCGCGTGGACCCGGGCGCGCTCACGCGCCAGTTGAAGGCGCTGGAGGCGCTCGGCTGGATCGCGCGCCGCGCCGACGAGCGCGACAACCGCATCACCAACGTGACGCTGACCGACGCCGGCCGCGCCGTGACCGAAGAGGGGCTGCCGCGCCGCAACGCGTTCCTGAACGTGACGATGTCGCTGCCCGACGACGCGCTCGCGGCGCTGTCGAGCGCGTTGGGGATGATGGAGGCGCGCATCGGCGAGGCGGCCACTGCGGCGGCCGCGCCTGGGCAGGCTCAGGAGGCCGCGCCCGAAGCGGGCTGAGCCTGCACCGATGCGCGCTGCGCTCAGAAGAACGTCTCGATCACTTCCGTCACGCGATACTTCGCATCGACCATCAGCACCTGGCGCCACTTGTCGAAAGTGAGGCAGGGGTGCGAGATGTCGAACGCGATCATGTCGCCGACCTTGAGGTCCGCGCCCGCCGGAATCTTCAGGTAGGCGTGCTGATCCATCATCTGGAACACTTCCCAGCCTTCGCTTGCCGCCACTTCGCGCGGCGCGCCGCCGTTCGCGGGGCGGTAGTGGCGCGACGGCTCCGGGAAGCCCGCGTCGAACGCGGCGTCGCGCTTGCCGAAGCCGATGATGGCGCGGCCAGGCTCCGGAATCGACTGCACGTAGGCCCAGAGCTGCAACGCGGGCAGCAGCGCCACGCCCATCTCGCGGGCCACGGGGTTGCGGGTGAGGATCTGCGACTGAGCCTGCTTGTAGACGCCCACGTCGTGCGTCACGTAACAGCCGGGGCGCAGCACCACGTCGATCGCGCCCGCCTGCGTGGCCGGCGCGAACTCCTCCGCGACGATGTCGTACCAGGCCGAGCCCGCGCCCGAAAGCAGCGCGGGCGTGCGCGCGAAGCGGCCGGCGGCGGCCAGTTCCTGGGTGACGTTCAGCGCGTCGCGCAGGAAGGTGCGCACTTCGCTTTCTTCCTTGAGGATGCCCTCGTAGATTTCCACGCCCGCCAGCTTGAGCGAGTCGGGATAGCGCGCGATCGCCGCGAGTACGGCGTTGCGCGTGTCGGTGTCGCGCACGCCCGTGCGGCCGCGCGGCACGCCCAGTTCGAGCAGCACCTGCAGCGTGCGGCCCGATGCGCGGAAGAACTCGCCCAGATGCTCCACGCCTTCCACCGAATCGACGAGGCAGAAGAACTCGAAGGTTGCGTCGCTGAGCAGCTCGGCGATGATCGCCATGTTGCGCCGGCCCACGAGCTGGTTCGCCATCAGTACGCGCGTGATGCCGCCGCGGTAGGCGGCGCGCGTCTGGTGCGCCGTGGCGAGCGTGATGCCCCACGCGCCGGTGTCGATCTGGCGGCGAAAGAGCTGCGGCGCCATCGTCGTCTTGCCGTGCGGCGCGAGCTTCACGCCATAGCGCGTGACGAACTCCTGCATCCACTTGAGGTTGTGCTCGACGCGGTCGGCATACAGCACCGCAGCGGGCAGGCTCACGTCCTCTTCGAGTAAATTCCATTCGAGGCGCCCGGCGTCCCCGAGCGGTACGCTCGCGCCCGGTACGTTGCCAAGGCCCTTGCTGTTCGGGTCGATCGTTGCACTCTGATAGTTTGTAACTTTCATTTCCCTTCGCTCCATATGCTTCATGTGTCCCAGCTACGCTGGAGTCCTACGAACCAGCGTTGACTCGGAGATAGTACACAAAGTAACATCGCTTCGTGAATTGTTATTTATTAACAGACTCCCTGCAATGAACACCGCCGCCGATCCGGCCCGCTTCGACATCGTCGCGCGTATTGCGCAATGCGTGCCCGAACTGCGTCCGGCCGAGCGCGACGTGGCCGCGCTCATTCTCGACGATCTTGCCGGCGCCGCGCGCGCGAGCATCGGCGAGCTGGCGCAGCGCGCGGGCGTGAGCATTGCCTCCGTCACGCGCTTCGCGAAGGCGGTGGGCTGTCACGACGTGCGCGAACTCAAGCTGCGGCTCGCCCAGGCGGCCGCCGTGGGCGACCGCTTCCTGCGCGGTGCGGCAACTGGCGCTTCCGAAGGCGCGGGCAAGCCGCGCGCGGCCGACGCCAACGGCGAAGCCGAACCGCTGGCCACGCGCGTCTACGACGAAATTCACACGGCGCTCGCGCGCAACCACGAGCTGCTGTGCCAGGCGCCGCTTGCGCAAGCCGCCGCGGCGCTGGCGCAGGCCCGCATGATCTACGTGTTCGGCATGGGCGGCGGCTCGAGCGCGCTCGCCGACGAAATGCGCTTTCGCCTCGTGCGCCTGGGCCGTCCGGTGGCGTCGTACCAGGACAGCCTGCTGCAGCGCATGGTGGCGAGCACACTCTCGCCCGAAGACGTGATCGTCGCGCTTTCCGTAACAGGACGCGTGCCCGAACTCGTCGACGCGTGCCGCATCGCGCGCGACTACGGCGCGAAGCTCGTCGCGCTCACCGCGCCGGCTTCGCCGCTCGCCGCGCTCGCCGACTGGCTCGTGCCGATCGTCGCGAGCGAGACCGATTTCATCTACAAGCCATCGTCGTCACGTTACGCGATGATGATGGCGCTCGACGTGCTCGTGACCGAACTGGCGCTTGCGCAACCCGAAGAAAGCCGCGAGTTGCTGCGCCGCATGAAACACACGCTGGATGCGCATCGCGGCGGCGGCGAACGTCAGCCGCTCGGTGACTGAGCGTCCAGCCAAGAGCCATCCTGAGGAGACGCGTATGCATTCGCACCCCGAAGCCGCCGACACGCTGATCGTCGGCGCCATGCTTTACGACGGCACCGGCGCGCCGCCCGTCGAGCGCGACGTGGCGCTGCGCGACGGTCGCATCGTCGCGATCGGCAACCTGTCGAACTGGCTCGCGGAAGAGGTGATCGAGGCCAATGGGCGCGCGCTTGCGCCGGGTTTCATCGACGTCCATACGCACGACGACACGCACGTGATCCGCGCGCCGCAGATGCTGCCCAAGATCAGCCAGGGCGTGACGACGGTGGTGGTCGGCAACTGCGGGATCAGCGCGTCGCCGGTGACGCTCAGGGGCGATCCGCCCGACCCGATGAACCTGCTCGGCGAACGCGACGCGTTCAGCTATCCGACGTTCTCCGCGTACGTGGACGCGGTCAACGCGGCGCGGCCCGCCGTGAACGTGGGCGCGCTGATCGGCCATACGGCGCTGCGCAACAACCACATGAACGACCTGAAGCGCGCCGCCACCGGCGACGAGATCGCGGCCATGCGCGCGCAACTCGAAGACGCGCTCGCGCACGGCGCGCTCGGCCTTTCCACGGGCCTCGCGTACGGCTCGGCCTTCGAGGCTTCGACCGAAGAGGTCGCCTCGCTCGCCCAGCCGCTCGCCGCCGCCGGCGCGCTCTACACGACGCACATGCGCACGGAGTTCGACGCGATTCTCGAAGCGATGAACGAGGCGTACCACATCGGCCAGCACGCGCGCGTGCCAGTGGTGATCTCGCATCTGAAGTGCGCGGGTCCTTCCAACTGGGGACGCAGCACGGAGGTGCTCACGTCGCTCGAAAACGCGCGCAAGTATCAGCCGGTCGGTTGCGACTGCTATCCGTATAGCCGTAGCTCTTCGACGCTGGATCTCAAGCAGGTGACGGGCGACATCGACATCACGATCACGTGGTCCACGCCGCACCCGGAGCAGGCGGGCAAGCTCATCAAGGACATCGCGGCCGAGTGGGGCGTGTCGCAGCAGGAAGCGGGCAAGCGTCTGCAACCGGCGGGCGCGGTGTACCACAACATGTCCGAAGACGACGTGCGCCGCATTCTCTCGCATCCGGCCACCATGGTCGGCTCGGATGGACTGCCCAACGATCCGCTGCCGCATCCGCGCCTGTGGGGCGCCTTTCCGCGCGTGCTCGGGCACTACGCGCGCGACGCGGCCTTGCTGCCGCTCGAAGAGGCGGTGCGCAAGATGACGGGCCTGTCGGCGCGGCGCTTCGGCCTTTCGCAGCGCGGCGAGGTGCATGTGGGCTGGCACGCCGATCTCGTGCTGTTCGACCCCGCCCGCGTGCGCGACGCCGCGACCTTCGAGAAGCCGCAGCAGGTGGCGGAGGGCATCGACGCGGTGTGGGTGAACGGCGTGCTTTCGTACCGCGACGGGCAGGCCACGGGCGAGCGCGCGGGCCACTTCGTCGCGCGCGGCAAACGCGAGGCGCAGGCTGAGGCGACGGCCTTTTAAGCAGGCTTTATCGATCGAATTTCGACCCCCGGCGCGCGTGGCCCAAAAAGCCGCGCGCGCCGCACGATCTCAAAGGAGCAAACGATGAAACGAATTGGAGCGGAAGGCGGCAAGGGCCAGGGCGGACAGCATCTGCCGTTCGCGCGCGCCGTGGAAGCCGACGGCTGGCTGTACGTCTCGGGCCAGACGCCGATGGAAGGCGGCGAGGTGATCAACGGCGGGATCGTCGAGCAGTCGCACAAGGCCATCCAGAATCTTTTCGCGATCCTGAAGGAAGCGGGCTATGGCGCGGAGCACGTGGTGCGCTGCGGCGTGTGGCTCGACGACGCGCGTGACTTCACCTCGTTCAACAAGGTGTTCCGCGAGTACTTCGGCGAGCATCCGCCGGCACGCGCCTGCGTGCAGTCGAGCATGGTGGTGGACTGCAAGGTCGAAGTCGACTGCGTGGCCTACAAGGCGCCGGCCGGGAAGTAAAGGCGCGGCTTTTGGCGAGCGATACGCAAAAGCCTCATTGAGTGCCGCACGAAACGGCTGCCGGATTATCCGGCAGCCGTTTTTTCTTGCGGGGTCATGCCGACGGGCTGCTCCACGCCGGATTCTGTCCCTTATTAGCCATTCGGCAGATGGCACTCGTGTTTGTCGCTTTTCCCAATATATGAGTGACCCAATCACATATTGGAGAACTCGAAAAAACCTGCCTACAATCCAGTCCATCCGATAAGCCGCGACTGCACTGTGCGGCAAACATCGTCGGCAGACCCAGATAAATCCGGCGCACGCGCAAGACGCGGAGCGAACCGGACCGCAAAGGAGACGTTCGCCATGCTTCAGCCCGCGCTTTGCGCGGCCACGCGCCGCCCGCCGCTACCTGTCCGAGCCCCGGCCGCCCGCGCGCCGGGCCGTCTCCCGAAGCACGGTTCGCGCGCCGCCTGACGGCACGCGCCTTTCGATCGTCTCTTTTCATCGCCCTCGCCATGAACAAAGCGATGTCTTCCACACTCGCCGCGAACCTCCCCGACGAGGCCGCGCCCGAGCAAAACGCCGCGGCAAGCTCCGCGCAAGCGCAGCCGAAAGCCCGCCCCGCCGCCGACGAAATCGGCGTCGCGAGCACGTTGCTCGACGGCTCGATGCAGCAGGCCGGCACCCAGACGCTCCTGCGCGGCCTCGCGATCCTCGAAGCGGCCGCCGCCGGCGTGCGCGACCTGCGCTCGTTCGGCGCGGTGCTCGGCACGACGCGCAGTACCACGCACCGTCTCGTTTCGAGCCTCGTGCAGGCGCGCTACCTGCGCCAGGTGCAGGGCGGCTACCTGCTCGGGCCGAAGCTCATCGAACTCGGCACCATCGCGCTCGAGCAGATGCCGCTCACGGCCGTCGCCCGCCCGCATCTGCAGGCGCTCGCCGACGAAACGCTCGACACGATCCACCTCGGCGTGCGCGACGGCGACGACGTGCTGTACATCGACAAGATTCCCGGCCAGCGGGGCCTCGAAATGCGCTCGCGCGTCGGGCACCGCATGCCGCTCGCGTCCACGGGCATCGGCAAGGCGATGATGCTCGACCTCGCGCCGCAGTCGTGGCGCGACCTGTTCGACGCGTCGCGCCGCACGCTCGCGGGCGTGAGCTTCCGTCCCGATCACAGCCTCGAACCCGATACCTTCCTCAAGCGCATGGCGACTTACTCGGCGGGCGGGTACACGTTCGATCTGGAGGAGAACGAAATTTCGATCCGCTGTGTGGCGGCGCCCGTGCGCGACGCTTCCGGCGCGATCGTGGCGGCGCTGTCGGTGGCGAGCACGATTCCCTACATGCCGCTCGAGCGCATGGACGAACTGATTCCCGTCGTGCAGCGCGAGGCGCGCGCGATTTCGCAGGAACTGGGCTGGCGTGCGCCGCAGCCCACCACGCGCAGGATTCGTCGATGAAAGCACGCGAGAAGTCTGTAAGCGGCGCGGCCATCGACGCTGCGATCGCTCGCGACGCTGCGCTCATCGCGCTCGACTGGGGCACGACCTCGCTGCGCGCGTATCTGTTCGATGCAGCGGGCAAGGTGATCGCCACGCGCGTTTCGACGGCGGGGATCATGAACCTGCCCGTGCCCGCCGAAGAAGGCGGCTTCGACGCCGCCTTCGACGAAGCTTGCGGCGTGTGGCTCGCGCAAGCGCCCTCGCTGCCGGTGCTGGCCGCGGGCATGGTCGGCAGCGCCCAGGGCTGGGTGCAGGCGCCTTATGTGGAAACGCCCGCGAGCGCCCAGGCGCTGGTGGCCGGCATCGTGCGCGTGCGCGCGGCATCCGGCGCCGAAGTCGCCGTGGTGCCGGGCGTGCTGGAGCCGGGTGCGCTGCCCAACGTGATGCGCGGCGAGGAAACGCAAATTTTTGGCGCGCCTGGTGCATCGGGCGACGAAGCTGAGCCGCAAACGGCGCTCGTCGGACTGCCTGGCACGCACGCGAAATGGGTGGTGGTGGAGGGCGAGCGCATTGCGCGCTTTTATACCTTCATGACGGGCGAGGTCTACGCGGCGCTGTGCGCGCATACGATCCTCGGCCGCACGATGAAGCATCCCGTCGAGCCCGACACGGCAGCGTTCCTGCGCGGCGTGAGCGTGGCGCGCGAGCAGGGCTGCGTGGGACTGCTGGCCACCGCGTTCAGCACGCGCACGCTCGGCCTCACAGCCCAGCTCGCCGCCGACGAGCAGCCCGACTATCTCTCGGGCCTCGTGATCGGCCACGAGCTGGCGGGCCTCGAAGCAGCGCTGGCGCGACGCGACGTGGCGCTCGCTGGCTTCGCGCCGCAGCTGATCGGCGCCGAGGCGCTGTGCGAGCGTTACCGCATGGCGCTTGCCGCATTCGGATGCAGCGGCGCGCATCTCGTGCGCCAGGCGACCGAACACGGGCTTTGGCGCATCGCCGTGCAGGCCGGGCTCGTCACGCCGCGCTAAATGCGTGCCGATGGGCCGATGAATCGAACCCGCTGCAAATGCGCTGAACCGAACCAGACACGAAGCCACGCAACAGGAAGCCGACATGGAACCCGAACTGAATCTGCCCGCCCCGTACACGCCACACGCCGGCTTCGTCGCCGCGTTCGGCGCCTGCGGCATGGTCGCGATCGTGCGCGGCATCAAGCCCGCCGAAGCCGCCGAGCATGGCCGCGCGCTCTACGACGCGGGCTTCCGGTTGATCGAGGTGCCGCTCAATTCGCCGCAGCCGCTCGAGAGCATCGCGGCATTGCGCGACGCGCTGCCCGATGACGCGATGATCGGTGCGGGCACCGTACTCACCACCGAGCGCGTGCGCGACGTGCGGGAAGCGGGCGGCGAGCTGATCGTGATGCCGCACGCCGACACCGACGTGATCCTCGCCGCCAGGCTCCAGGGCCTCGCGTGCGTGCCCGGCGTCGCCACGCCGACCGAAGCGTTCGCGGCGCTCAAGCATGGCGCCGACGCGCTCAAGATGTTCCCCGCCGAGCAACTCGGCCCGGCCGTGACGAAGGCATGGCGCGCCGTGATTCCGCCGATCGTGCCGCTGCTGCCCGTGGGCGGCGTGAAGCCGGACAACATGGGCCCACAACTGGCCGCGGGCGCGAGCGGCTTCGGCCTTGGCTCCGCGCTCTACAAGCCGGGCCAAGACGCGGCGGCCACGCGTGCGAACGCGCTGGCCTTCATCGAAGGCTGGAAAGCTGTACGAGGAGCGCAAAAGTGAATCGCCTCGCGGGCAAGGTCGCGCTCGTCACCGGCGCCGGACGCGGCATCGGCGCGGCGATCGCGCGCGCGTTCGCGGCCGAGGGCGCCGCCGTCGTGCTCGCGGAGCTCGATGGCGCGATGGCCGCTGCGACGACGCGCGAGATTGCGAACGCATGCGACGGCGCGCGATCGCTCGCCGTGCAAACCGACGTGACGCAGCCCGCCTCGCTGCGCGCCGCCGTGGAAGAAGCGCAACGCGCGTTCGGCCCGGTCGACGTGCTCGTGAACAACGCTGGCATCAACGTGTTCGCCGACCCGCTCACGATGACCGACGACGACTGGCGCCGCTGCTTCGCCGTCGATCTGGACGGCGTGTGGAACGGCTGCCGCGCGGTGCTGCCGGGCATGGTCGAGCGGTGTGCGGGCAGCATCATCAACATCGCCTCGACGCACGCGTTCCAGATCATTCCGGGCTGCTTCCCGTACCCGGTGGCCAAGCACGGCGTCATCGGGCTCACGCGTGCGCTCGGTATCGAGTACGCGCCGAAGAACGTGCGCGTGAACGCCATCGCGCCCGGTTACATCGAAACGCAGCTCACGCATGACTGGTGGAACGCGCAGCCCGACCCGGAAGCCGCGCGCAAGGCCACGCTCGAGTTGCCGCCGATGAAGCGCATCGGCCGCCCGGAGGAAGTCGCGATGACGGCGGTGTTCCTCGCCTCGGACGAAGCACCGTTCATCAACGCGAGCTGTATCACGATCGATGGCGGCCGCACGGCGCTCCATCACGAATGAGCACGTTGAAAAAGTCATTCGCAGCACGAAGGAACACGAGGTTAGAACGCATACGCAGGAATCCGCCGAAGCGCTGGCCGCGCGCATCGGCGGGTAAAAGAAGAGGCGGCCGATACCCTTCCCGTGACTGAAGAAGACAGGAGACTGACAAAATGCAACGACGCATCTTTCTGACGCTGGTGGCCGCCGCAGCTACTGCCGTGTTCGCGCAAGCGCCCGTCGCGCAGGCCGCTGACCAGGTGAAGATCGGCTTTCTCGTGAAGCAGCCGGAAGAGCCGTGGTTCCAGGACGAATGGAAGTTCGCGGAAATGGCAGCGAAGGAAAAGGGCTTCACGCTGGTGAAGATCGGCGCGCCCTCGGGTGAGAAGGTGATGAGCGCAATCGACAACCTGGCCGCACAAAAGGCGCAGGGCTTCATCATCTGCACGCCTGACGTGAAGCTCGGACCGGGCATCGTCGCCAAGGCCAAGGCCGACAAGCTCAAGATGATGACGGTGGACGACCGCCTCGTCGATGGCGCGGGCAAGCCGATCGAGTCGGTGCCGCACATGGGCATCTCGGCGTACAACATCGGCAAGCAGGTCGGTGACGGCATCGCCGCCGAAATCAAGAAGCGCGGCTGGGACATGAAGGACGTCGGCGCGATCGACGTGACCTACGAGCAGCTGCCGACGGCGCATGACCGCACGACGGGCGCGACCGACGCGCTCGTGGCCGCGGGCTTCCCGAAGGCGAACATCGTCCAGGCGCCGCAAGCGAAGACCGACACGGAAAACGCCTTCAACGCCGCCAATATCGCGCTCACGAAGAACCCGCAGTACAAGCACTGGGTGGCCTACGCGCTGAATGACGAAGGCGTGCTCGGCGCCGTGCGCGCAGCGGAAGGTCGCGGCTTCAAGGCGGACAACATGATCGGCATCGGCATCGGCGGTTCGGACTCGGCGCTCAACGAGTTCAAGAAGCCGCAGCCGACGGGCTTCTATGGCACCGTCATCATCAGCCCGAAGCGCCACGGCGAGGAAACCTCGGACCTGATGTACTCGTGGATCACGCAAGGCAAGGAACCGCCGCTGCTTACGCTGACGACCGGCATGCTGGCCACGCGCGACAACGTGGAGAGCGTGCGTCAGCAGATGGGTCTCGCGTCGAAGTAAGCGCTGGATGGTAGTGGTTTAGGGTGTTTCCCGCTGCGGGGCGGCCAGCGAGCCCGAAGGGCATGAAGGCCGCGCCCGCAGCGTATCGAATGAGAGGAAACCGAAGTGTCAGCGACACTGCGTTTTGACAATATCGGCAAGGTGTTCCCAGGCGTGCGCGCGCTCGACGGCGTGTCGTTCGAGGTGAACGCAGGCGAAGTGCATGGCCTGATGGGCGAGAACGGCGCGGGCAAGTCCACGCTGCTCAAGATTCTCGGCGGCGAGTATCAGCCCGATTCCGGCCGCATCCTGATGGACGGCAACGAGGTGCACTTCGCCGATGCGGCGGCCTCGATTGGCGCGGGCATCGCAGTGATTCACCAGGAACTGCAGTACGTGCCCGACCTGACCGTCGCGGAAAACCTGCTGCTCGGCGCGTTGCCCAATGCGCTCGGCTGGGTGAAGCGCGGCGAGGCGCGCAAGTTCGTGCGCGAACGTCTTGCTGCGATGGGCGTGGACCTCGATCCGGCCGCGAAACTGCGCAAGCTCTCCATCGCGCAGCGCCAGATGGTGGAAATCTGCAAGGCGCTGCTGCGCAACGCGCGCGTGATCGCGCTCGACGAGCCGACCAGCTCGCTTTCGCACCGCGAGACCGAAGTGCTGTTCAAGCTCGTGCGCGAGCTGCGCGCCGACAATCGCGCGCTCATCTACATCTCGCACCGCATGGACGAGATCTACGAGCTGTGCAATGCCTGCACGATCTTCCGCGACGGCCGCAAGGTCGCCTCGCACGAGAAGCTCGAAGAGGTCAAGCGCGAAACGCTCGTGGCCGAAATGGTGGGCCGCGAGATCAGCGACATCTATAACTATTCGCCGCGCGAGCATGGCAACGTGCGCTTTGCCGTGCGCGGCGTGGAAGGGCATCCGCTCAACGAAGCGGCGAGCTTCGAGGTGAAGTCGGGCGAGATCGTCGGTTTCTTCGGGCTCGTGGGCGCTGGGCGCAGCGAGCTGATGCAGCTCATCTACGGCACGCACAAGCGGCGCGCGGGCGAGATCGAGCTGGACGGCAAGACCATACGCGTGAAGAGCGCGAGCGACGCGATTCGCCACGGCATCGTGCTGTGCCCGGAAGACCGCAAGGAGCAGGGCATCGTTGCGATGGCGACGGTCTCGGAGAACATCAACATCAGCTGCCGTCGCCACTATCTGCGCGCGGGTATGTTCCTCGACCGCAAGAAGGAAGCGGAAACGGCGGACCGCTTCATCAAGCTGCTGAAGATCAAGACGCCGAGCCGCCGCCAGAAAATCCGCTTTCTCTCGGGCGGCAACCAGCAAAAGGCGATTCTTTCGCGCTGGCTCGCCGAGCCCGATCTGAAGGTCGTGATTCTCGACGAGCCGACGCGCGGCATCGACGTCGGGGCGAAGCATGAAATCTACAACGTGATCTACCAGCTCGCCGCGCGCGGCTGCGCGATCGTGATGGTGTCGTCGGAGTTGCCGGAAGTGCTCGGCGTGTCGGATCGCATCGTGGTGATGCGCGAAGGCCGTATTTCGGGCGAGTTGCCGCGCAGCGCTGCGAGCGAACACGCGGTGCTTGACCTCGCGCTGCCCAAGCGCACGCAGGCCAAGGCTGCATGAGTGGACCGGGAGGAGTGACTGAAATGCAAGCAAGAGAAAACCTGGCGGCCGAGTCTGCCAACAGCGCCGCCAAGAGCGTCGCCGACGCGCTGATTCCGAGTCCCACCGACAAGCAGAAGTGGTGGCAGCAGATCACCGAGTACAGCCTGATCGTGATCTTCGCGGTCATGTTCATCGTGATGTCGCTGACCGTCGATCACTTCTTCTCGATCGAGAACATGCTCGGCCTCGCGTTGTCGGTCTCGCAGATCGGCATGGTGGCCTGCACGATGATGTTCTGTCTCGCCTCGCGCGACTTTGACCTTTCCGTGGGCTCGATCGTCGCGTTCGCGGGCGTGCTCTGTGCGATGGTGCTCAACGCGACGAACAACACGTTCATCGCCATCGTCGCTGCCGTCGCGGCAGGTGCCGCGATCGGCTTCGTGAATGGCGCGGTGATCGCGTATCTGCGCATCAACGCGCTGATCACCACGCTCGCCACGATGGAAATCGTGCGCGGCCTCGGCTTCATCGCCTCGCACGGCCAGGCCGTGGGCGTGTCGTCGGACACGTTCATCGCCATGGGCACGGCCTCGCTCTTCGGCGTGCAACTGCCGATCTGGGTCACGCTCATCTGCTTCATCGTGTTCGGCGTGATGCTCAATCAGACGGTGTACGGGCGCAATACGCTCGCCATCGGCGGCAATCCGGAAGCGTCGCGTCTCGCCGGTATCAAGGTCGAGCGCACGCGCGTGTGGATCTTCCTGATCCAGGGCGCGGTCACGGCGCTCGCGGGCGTGATTCTTGCCTCGCGTATCACGTCGGGCCAGCCGAACGCGGCCGAAGGCTTCGAGCTGAACGTGATCTCGGCGTGCGTGCTGGGCGGCGTCTCGCTGCTGGGCGGCCGCGCGACGATCTCGGGCGTGGTGATCGGCGTGCTGATCATGGGCACGGTCGAGAACGTCATGAACCTGCTCAACATCGACGCGTTCTACCAGTACCTCGTGCGCGGCGCGATCCTGCTCGCGGCGGTGCTGCTCGACCAGCTCAAGAACCGCGGCGCACGCGATTGAGTTCGCTGACAGTTTCATAAGGAAACCAAAACGATGTCGTCCAACGCAAATTCGCCTGCTAACGCGCTAGCGCGCCACGCGCACGAAACCTACGCACGCTATCCGAGCCTGGCCGACCGCGTGGTGCTGATCACGGGCGGCGCGACCGGCATCGGCGCCTCGTTCGTCGAGCACTTCGCCGCGCAGGGTGCGCGCGTGGCGTTCTTCGACATCGACGCGAGCGCGGGCCAGGCGCTCGCCGACGAACTCGGCGATTCGCGCCACAAGCCGCTCTTCGCCGACGTCGATCTCACCGATATCTCGGCGCTGCGCGCCGCCATCGCCGACGTGAAGGCGGCGCTCGGGCCGATCCAGGTGCTCGTGAACAACGCGGCCAACGACAAGCGCCACACGCTGGCCGAAGTCACGCCCGAGACGTTCGACGCCGGGGTGGCCGTGAACCTGCGGCATCAGCTCTTCGCCGCGCAGGCCGTGGCGGAGGACATGAAGTCCGCACGTGCGGGCTCGATCATCAATCTGGGCTCGATCAGCTGGATGCTCAAGCAGTCGGAAATGCCGGTCTACACGATGAGCAAGTCGGCGGTACAGGGTCTCACGCGCGGTCTCGCGAGAGACCTTGGCCCGTACGGCATCCGCGTGAATTCGCTCGTGCCGGGCTGGGTGATGACCGAGAAACAGCGCCGCCTGTGGCTCACCGACGAAGGCCGCGAGTCGATCAAGCGCGGGCAGTGCATCGACGCCGAGCTGCTGCCCGCAGACCTCGCGCGCATGGCGCTCTTTCTCGCCGCCGACGACAGCCGCATGATCACGTCGCAGGACATCGTCGTTGACGGAGGCTGGGCATGAGCGCAAAGGAAAGCGCTTCGAACGAAGCGGTGGCCGAGCTGCTCGTCCACGCGAAATGCGAGCTGGGCGAAGGCGCGACGTGGTGCGCGCGCAGCGGCCGGCTCTACTGGGTCGATATCTCGGGCAAACGCCTGCAACGCTACGACGCCAATGCGTCCGGCGCCAAACACGTCACGTGGGAGATGCCCGAGCGCCTCGCATGCTTCGCGCTGTGCGAAGACGAGCGCACGCTGCTCCTCGGCCTCGCCTCGCAGCTGGCGTTCTTCGACCTGGAGACGGGCGCGATCGACACCATCGTCGAAGTCGAACCCGGCGTGCCGACGCGCCTGAACGACGGACGCTGCGACCGCCAGGGCCGCTTCGTGTTCGGTACGAAGTATGAGGGAACGCCGCGGCAGGCCATCGGCGGTTTCTATCGCCTGAACCACGATCTCACGCTCGAACGTCTGCCGCTGCCCGCGCCCGCGATCTCGAACAGCATCGCGTTCAGCCCGGACGGTTCGACCATGTATTACTGCGACACGCTCACGCGCGAGATTCGCGCGTGCGACTACGGTGCAGACGGAACGATTGCAAACGAACGTACCTTCGTCACGCTTACCGACGACACCGGCGTGCCCGACGGTTCGACCGTCGACGCGGAAGGCGGCCTCTGGAACGCGCAGTGGGGCGGCGAGCGCGTGGTGCGTTATGGCGCCGATGGCGTCGAAACCGAGCGCGTAAAGATTCCCACAGCGCAGCCAAGCTGCGTTACGCTCGGCGGTGCGCTTCTGGACACGCTTTATGTCACGAGCGCGCGCGAGGAAATGGAGGCGGAGGCCCTTGCGCGCGAGCCGCATGCGGGCGGCGTGTTTTCGGTTCAAATTGGCCGCCAGGGCCTTGAAGAACCGCGGTTTCAGGGGCGCAGGCGCGCCTGAGTCCGGTGTACCAGGCGCTTGCGCAAAGGCGTGCGGGTATTTTCATCTGACGATACACGCACGCGAACCGTGCAAGACGCCGCTGGCGGCAGGCGGCATGAAGAGACGGACAGTCGTTGCAGTTCGGCAACAGATGCAGTCGATCGATAGTGTGCAGTTGGCTTTGCCAGTACCACTAGAAGGGCGAACACAAGAAGCGGCCACAGGCCCGTGCGCATGCGCGGTGTCGACAGGCCACCGGTGAGCCGCCTTTTGCGGCGGCAATCAAACATGCCTCTCGAGGAGCATCTTATGAGCGTCGCGAATTCCGCTGTGCGTCGACCTACCCGTTCCACCGTTTCCGCAGGCGCCGCTGCTGCAAGCGTGCCGCCCACCGCTTCATCCGCTCCGGTTGTGTCACCGGTTGTGTCACCGGTTTCACCAGCGGCTGCCGCGCGCCGCGCGCGGCTCGAAGCCGCCACGCATCCGGTTTTGCCGGGGCCGAGCACTTCGGCGGTCGCGATCGGCGCGGCGGGTTCGAGCGACGTGGCGTGCGTGACGCTCGCGAACGCGTATCTGAGGCTCGACGTCGCGCCCCAACTGGGCGGCGGAATCACGCGTTTCGACTGGCGCAGCGAAGGCGCGTTCGAGCCCGTGTTTCGCCGGTGCGAGCGCGTGAGCGCGCGCATGGATCCGAACGAACTCGCGTGCTACCCGCTGCTGCCGTACTCGAACCGCATCGGCGCAGGGCGTTTTCACTTTGGCGGCCGCGATATCGAAGTGCCGCGCAATCGCGCGAGCGAACCGCTGCCGATTCACGGCGACGGCTGGCTCGCGCCCTGGAGCATCGACAGCGCCGATCGCGAGAACGTGCGCCTTGTGCTCGACCGCAGCGACGGCGAGCCGTATTCGTACCGTGCGGCACTCACCTACGCGCTCGACGGCGCGACGCTCGCGATGACGCTGGAAGTGGAGAACACGGGCCGCGAGGCGCTGCCGTTCGGCCTTGGCGTGCATCCGTTTCTCGCGCGCGACACGAGCACCGAGCTTTCGGCGCCCGCGAGCGGCCTGTGGCTCTCGGGCCAGGACTGGCTGCCGGTGCGCCACGTGCCCGCGCCGCCCGCCTGGCAGTTCGGCGTGGCCTATCCTCTGCCTGCGCAGCTCGTCAATCATGCGTTCAGCGGCTGGAGCGGGCGCGCGGCAGTGGTGTGGGAGCGCCGCAGGCTCTCGCTCTCGATTTGCGCGAACACCGACTACTACGTGCTCTACACGCCTCCTGACGCAGACTTCTTCTGCTTCGAACCCGTCGATCATCCGATCAACGCGGTGAACCTGCGCGGCGGCGGCGATGCGAACGGCATGACCGTGCTCGCGCACGGCGAGCGGCTCGTGCGGCGCTTTTCCTTCACCGTGGAGCGCATGGACATGCGTGCGTCAGCCAGCCCGCACCGCGCCGGCGCGCGCGGCCGCACGGGCACGAGAGGCGGCAAGGGCGCGCGCGCCCGGACGTAAGGCGGTCGTGAGCCGGGCGTAGCGCGCGTCGACCGCGCGCGCCCGGTTCTTCCTGCGATTCGTCTGGCGTCTCGCGGGAGCGCCCGGCGCAGGCCGATTCAGGCGCCGCGGCGCGGCCTCATCGTCCGGGGCGGGTAAAATACGCGCCGTTTTCCCTTATTGCCTCGCCGCGAGCTACCACCATGACTTCCTTCATCCAGACCCTCGGCGCCGCCTGGCAGCGCACCGGCTCGCTCTTGTGCGTGGGCCTCGACCCTGAGCCCACGAAATTTCCCGCCGCGCTGGCCGGCCGCAGCGACGCGATCCTCGAGTTTTGCCGCGAGATCGTCGACGCCACCGCGGCGTACGCGTGCTCGTTCAAGCCGCAGATCGCCTACTTCGCCGCGCACCGCGCCGAAGACCAGCTTGAGGCGCTCATCGCGCACATCCATGAGAAGCACCCAGGCCTGCCCGTGATCCTCGACGCCAAGCGCGGCGATATCGGCAGCACCGCCGAGCAGTACGCGCGCGAAGCCTTCGAGCGCTTCAAGGCGGACGCAGTCACGGTCAATCCGTATATGGGCTTCGATTCGATCGAGCCATGGCTCGCACATAAGGGCAAGGGCGTGATCGTGCTGTGCCGTACGTCGAACCCCGGCGGCTCGGACCTGCAGTTCCTCGAAACCGGCGGCAAGCCGCTGTATCAGGTGGTGGCGGGCCTTGCCGCGAACAAATGGAACGCCAGCGGCGAACTTGGCCTCGTGGTGGGCGCGACGTTCCCGAAGGAAATCGAAACCGTGCGCGGCATCGTGGGCGATATGCCGCTGCTCATTCCTGGCATCGGCGCACAGGGCGGCGACGTCGAGGCCACCGTGAAGGCTGGCCGCACGGCGAGCGGCACGGGCATGCTCATTAACTCTTCGCGCGCGATCATCTACGCGAGCAAGGGCGAGGACTACGCGCAGGCCGCTGCCATGGCAGCCAAAGGGACGCGCGATCGCATCAACGCATATCGCTGAAGCCGGGGATTGTCTGGCTGGTGCGCACGCCTGCGCTTGCCGGCCGACTCTCATGCTTCACCAAACGTGCCTTGCACGTATCAGAGCATCTCCTGGTGCAATGCCGGGAAAGTCAGCGTTCTCCGATACGTCTTGCCGCTCCCCCTGCGTAACATTCGTGCGTCATGGATACGTGCGTCATGGCAGGCCGTGCCCGTGCAAGAAGACGCCGCCGGATGTGGCCGAGTGCCTCGCGCCTGGCCAGCGCGTTCACATCGTCCTGCAACAAGTGGAAGTGGAGAAGCGCTCTCGCGTGGCGAACGCGGCTCCGGCAGCGGTTTGTGCACGTTAGGGGGACGAGGTTGAGTCGCAGGGCGTTTGCGGCATGTTTTCGCACACGCCGCTCATCGCGTCGCTCAATCCTTCTTCGTGGCGACCACGGAAGCCGGTTTGCCGAGCAATTCGATGATCGATCGATGCAGCGGGTATTTTCCGGCGAGCGCGTTGGCATCGGCGATCTCGAACTCGCTGAACTCGAACCCCGGCGCCACCGTGCAGCCCACGAGCGCATAGGTCGAAGGATCGCAGCAGCGCGCCGCGAACCAGTGTCCGGCCGGCACCACCGCCTGGAACACGGTGCCCGGATGGTCGAGCGCGTGGCCCAGCTTGCGCGTGGAGAGCACGCCACGTTCATCGATCGAATGAATCTCGAGGGGCGAGCCCGCGTAGAAGTGCCAGAGCTCGTCGGAGCGGATCCGGTGCCATGCCGAATAGGCGCCCTCCGCCAGCAGGAAGTAGATGGCCGTCGAGGCTGCGCGCGTGCCCTCTGCGGCGGCTGAGCCGTCGCGCCGCACGAGCTCGTCGGCTCGATAGGTTTCGCTGTAGTAGCCGCCTTCGGGGTGTGGTTCAAGCCCGAAGCGGCGGATCAATTCTTCGACTGCGGTATTCGCGGCTGCCATGGCATGGGCCTCCTTGATGGGCCCGGCCGGCGCTCCAGCGAGGCGCGGGCCGGTTTTAGCGTTCCTGTTCGTCGATGAACGCGAGCAGCCCGCGCAGCGCGTGCGCGGCGGCCTGCACGCGGATCTGTTCGCGGTCGCCCTTGAAGACCAGCGTCTCGACGCTCGTATGCAGCCGGTTGCTCCAGCCGAATGACACCATGCCGACCGGCTTTTCCGGCGTGCCGCCGCCCGGACCGGCGACGCCGGTGATGGAGAGCGAAACTTGTGCCCGGCTGTTGCTGAGCGCGCCTTCGGCCATCGCGCGCGCGACCGGTTCGCTCACCGCGCCGTGCTTGTCGATGAGTTCGGGCGGCACGCCGATCATCTCGGTTTTCGCCTGGTTCGAGTAGGTGACGAAACCGCGTTCGAACCAGACGCTGCTGCCGGAAATGTCGGTGATGGCGGTGGCGACCATGCCGCCCGTGCAGGACTCGGCGGTCGCGAGCATGAGCCGCCCGTCGCGCAGCTTGTTGCCGACGCGGATGGCGAGTTGGTGGACGACAGAATCGGTAGACATTGCAGCAATCCGTTGGGTTGGCGGCGGCGCGGCGGCGACGTGGCGTTACACCGACATGCGCCAGAGCGCGATGACGAGCAGCGTGAAGAATGCGGCGACGATGTCGTCGAGCATGATGCCGAGGCCGCCCTTGAAGCGCCGGTCGAAATAGCGGATGGGCGGCGGCTTCACCATGTCGAAAAACCGGAAGACGACGAAGGCCCACAGCCGGCCCTCGAAATCGACGGGCGTAATCATGAGCAGCACGAGCCAGAACGCGACGATCTCGTCCCAGACGATGGCCGAGGGATCATCCGTGCGTAGCTTCTTCGCCGTGAAGGCCGTGATCCAGATGCCTGCAAAGAAGCCAAGGAAGATCAGCAGTCCCCACTCGGTCACCGTGAGATAGCGGTTGAGCACCTCGAAGGACGCCCAGGCGAACAGCGTGCCGGTCGTGCCGGGCGCGAGCCGCGAGAGTCCCGAGCCGAAGCCGAGCGAAACGATGTGCAGCGGATGGGTGAGCATGAACGGCGCGTCGGCGCGGCGCGGGCCACCGGCCTGAGCGCCCGTGCCGGGTGCGGCGGTGTTGCTTGCCGAGCCTGCCGGAGGAGCCGGCTGGCCGGCGGGCGAGGGCGTGGGGTCAGTCTGCATGGAAGTGATCGAAACCTTGCAACGTCAGATTGAGCGGCGTGCCACCCGCGTCGCGCCAGGCGATCTCGGGGGCGGCTTGCGGCGAAGTGCGGGAAGTCATTGTACCGATGCGCGTGACGCGCACCCCCGCCTGTTGCGCCGCCGCCTCGACCGCGTCGCGCTGTTCGGGCGCCGCCGTGAAACACAGTTCGTAGTCGTCGCCCCCCGCGAGCGCGCATTGCAGCTGCACGTCGCGCGGCAGGCGCGCAAGCGCAGGCGAGAGCGGCAGGGCGTCGACGTCGATCGTCGCGGCGAGGTGCGAGCGTTCCAGAATATGGCGCAGGTCGCCGGCCAGGCCGTCCGATACGTCGAGCGCCGCGCGCGCCACGCCGCGCAGCGCGAGGCCCAGCGCCACGCGCGGCTCAGGGTATTCGAGCGCCCGGCGCAAGGGCGCGGCGTCGGGCTCGCTCACCGGCCAGTCGCCGCGCATCATGCCGAGGCCCGCGCGCGCGTCGCCGGGCGTGCCGGAAACCCAGATGTCGTCGCCCGGCTGGGCGGCGTCGCGCCGAAGTGCGGCATCCTGACGCAATGAGCCGAATACCGTCAGGCACAGGTTCAGCGGCCCTGCCGTGGTATCGCCGCCGATCAATTCGCAGTCGAAGCGGTCGGCCAGCTCGAAGAGGCCCGCGCTGAACGCGGCTAGCCAGTCCTCGTCCGCCTTGGGGAGCGCGAACGCCAGCGTGAAGCCGAGCGGCTGCGCACCCATCGCGGCGAGATCGGACAGATTCACGGCGAGCGCCTTGTGGCCGAGCGCGTGCGGATCGATGTCGGGGAAGAAGTGGCGGCCTTCCACCAGCATATCGGTCGAGACGGCCAGCATTTCGCCCGCGGCGGGCGCGATGAGCGCGCAGTCGTCGCCGATGCCCAGCGTGGCGCGTTGCGTGTTCGTGCGCGCTCGCCGCGCAAAATATCGGTCGATCAGGGAGAACTCGGAAAGCATGACGAAAGGGTTATGACAGTTGGGGTATGGCCGTCGCCGCATACGGCGCCCTGGCGTGGCTTTTCCCCCCATCGCGGTCGCGGCACTTGCGCCCGAACTGAAAGGAATGCCGTCTGGGATTGGCGCTACAATCGGTCAACTTAGCGTTCGAGTTGTCATTCTAATCCGCACTCACGTCCTGCCTCCCATGTCGAATCCCGCTACGAACAAGCTTCGCGAAGCCGCCCTCGATTATCACGAGTTCCCCACGCCCGGGAAGATCGCGATCGCGCCGACCAAGCAGATGATCAATCAGCGTGATCTCTCGCTCGCGTATTCGCCGGGCGTCGCGTTCGCGTGCGAGGCGATTGTCGAGAATCCGCTCAACGCCGCGCGCTTCACGGCGCGCAGCAACCTTGTGGGCGTCGTGTCGAACGGCACGGCCGTGCTCGGCCTCGGCAACATCGGGCCGCTCGCCTCGAAGCCGGTGATGGAAGGCAAGGCGGTGCTCTTCAAGAAGTTCGCGGGCATCGACGTGTTCGACATCGAACTGAACGAGACGGACCCGCACAAGCTCGTCGACGTGATCGCCGCGCTCGAACCCACGTTCGGCGGCATCAACCTCGAAGACATCAAGGCGCCCGAGTGCTTCATCGTCGAACGCGAAGCGCGCAAGCGCATGAAGATTCCGGTCTTCCACGACGACCAGCACGGCACGGCCATCGTGGTGGCAGCCGCCTTCACGAACGGCCTGAAGGTCGTGGGCAAGGACATCAAGGACGTGAAGCTGGTCGCCTCGGGCGCCGGCGCGGCCGCGCTGGCGTGTCTGGACCTGCTCGTCGACCTCGGCCTGCCGCTCGAAAACATCGTCGTGACCGACCTGGCGGGCGTGGTCTACAAGGGCCGCACCGAGCTGATGGACCCGGACAAGGAGCGATTCGCGCGTGAAACCCACGCGCGCACGCTCGCCGAAGTGATCGAAGGCGCCGATATTTTCCTCGGCCTTTCGGCTGGCGGCGTGCTCAAGCAGGAGATGGTCAAGCAGATGGCGGCCAAGCCGCTCATCCTGGCGCTTGCCAACCCGACGCCGGAAATCCTGCCTGAACTCGCGCTCGAAGTGCGTCCGGACGCCGTGCTCGCCACGGGCCGCACGGACTACCCGAACCAGGTGAACAACGTCCTGTGCTTCCCGTTCATCTTCCGCGGCGCGCTCGACGCGGGCGCGACCACCATCACGCGCGAAATGGAAATCGCCGCGGTGAACGCGATTGCGGAACTGGCGCGCCAGGAGCAAAGCGATGTCGTGGCCACGGCCTACGGCATCCAGGATCTGCAGTTCGGGCCCGAGTATCTGATCCCGAAGCCCTTCGACCCGCGCCTGATCGTCAAGATCGCGCCGGCTGTGGCCAGGGCGGCGATGGACTCGGGCGTCGCGACCCGTCCGATCGAGGACATGGACGCCTACGAGCAGCACCTCCAGCAGTTCGTCTACCACAGCGGCACGACCATGAAGCCGATCTTCCAGCTCGCGCGCGCCGTGGAGCCGGAGAAGAAGCGCATCGTGTTCGCCGAGGGCGAAGAGGAGCGCATCCTGCGCGCGGTGCAGATCGTGGTCGACGAAAAGCTCGCGAAGCCCATCCTGATCGGCCGCCCGTCGGTGATCGAGCAGCGCATCGCGCGCTACGGCCTGCGCCTGCACGCCGGCCAGGACTACACGGTCGTGAACACCGACCACGACGAGCGCTACCGCGAGTTCTGGCAGACCTATGCGAAGCTGATGGCGCGCAAGGGCATCACGCAGCAAATGGCGAAGCTCGAAATGCGCCGCCGCACCACGCTGATCGGCTCGATGCTGGTGGAAAAGGGCGAAGCCGACGGCATGATCTGCGGCACGGTCAGCACGACCCACCGCCACCTGCACTTCATCGACCAGGTAATCGGCAAGAAGGCCGGCTGCAACGTCTACGCGGCGATGAACGCGCTGGTGCTGCCGAACCGGCAGATTTTCATCGCCGACACGCACGTCAACGTCGACCCGACGCCGGAGCAACTCGCGGAAATCACCATCATGGCGGCCGAGGAAGTGCGCCGCTTCGGCATCGAGCCGAAGATCGCGCTGTGCTCGCACTCGAACTTCGGTTCGAGCAACGCGCCGAGCGCCCAGAAGATGCGCGACCTGCTCGAGATCCTCCAGGAGCGCGCGCCGGACCTGCACGTGGACGGCGAAATGCACGGCGACGTGGCGATCGACGCGAACCTGCGCAAGGAGATCCTGCCCGAGTCGACGCTTGAAGGCGAAGCGAATCTGCTCATCATGCCGAACATCGACGCGGCGAACATTTCCTACAACCTGCTCAAGACGGCAGCCGGCAACAACATCGCCATCGGGCCGATCCTGCTGGGCGCGGCCAGGCCGGTGCACGTGCTCACGGCTTCCGCCACGGTGCGCCGCATCGTCAATATGACGGCGCTGCTCGTCGCAGACGTGAACGCGGCACGTTAAGCCCAGTCGCTCGGGTTGCGGCGACGCGGTTCCCAAAATCGGCGTGCTCCTGCGAGCGCGCCGATTTTTTTTGCCCGCGAGACCCGGCTCGATTGAGCAAAATGGCGCAAAATCAGATTGTAAAATTTACAAGTTTGGCCCTTGCGCGGGGTCGCACTGTGGTCCTCCTCGCCTGACTAACGTTGCTTCCAGGCATCATTAGCGATACCCTTACACCTTTCATGGTCGTCGAACACGTAACCAGGGAAGCGGGAACCAGGCGATGGCGCCTCGTCTAACTCATTGTTTCGGCGGCAGTTTGTCTGGCTTGCGGCGCGCCGCCGCGGTAGCGCTGGTCGCAACCGCAGTGCTCGCGGCAGGTGGCGCTCAGGCGCGCACGAGCCAGCCGGAAGAGACGGGTAATTCGGTCGGCAGCATTTCGGTCAACGAACTTCCGCGTGAGGCGGTGGGCACGTTGAGCCTGATTGCGGCGGGCGGCCCGTTCCCTTTTGAGAAGGACGGCGTTGTATTCGGGAATTTTGAGCGGATATTGCCGCCGCAACGGCGGGGCTACTATCACGAGTACACGGTCCCGACGCCGGGCGCGCACAACCGCGGTGCCAAGCGCATCGTTTGCGGCGGCCCACGCAAGCGGACCGACAACTGTTACTACTCCGACGACCACTACGCCAGTTTCAGGCGAATTATTGATTGACACCGGGATGAGCGGCATGAGCGATAACGTTTACGCGCACGACCCCCGGGTCGCGAGCGATCTGTTCGCGTCCGGGGAAGGCAACCTGTTCCAGCGCGTCATGCAGTTGAAGCACGACAGCGAGGCGCGCCAGGATGAGGCGGGGCTTTCATCGAACGAGGGGGCCATGAGCCTGTTTTCGACCGTGCAGCCGAATATTGTCCAGTCGATCCGGGCGTTTCGCGTTCAGGATCTCTCGGACGAAGCCCAGCGGCTGCAGGAGCATTTCCTCTATGCGTTCTGCGCGAATGCGCAAACCAAGCAGGAAGTACTCGAGACCATTGCCACGTCGTTCCTGTTTCCGAAACATTTCGGCAAGAACTACGACGGCTTGTACGACTGCCTGACCGATCTGGTACAGAAGGCCGGCGAGCAGCCGGGTTTCGTGATCGTGCTGGAAGGGCTGCCGATCGCCCAGAAGTTCGACAAGGACGGGCGGGAGACGCTGCTCGACGTATTTCGCGAGGCTTCGGAATACTGGGCCGAGCGCAAGGTGCCGTTCCGCGTTTTTTATTCGTTCGCCTGACCTTCGACTCACGTTCCGTCGCGCGCATGCGACAGAAAATCGCGAGCCCGCCTTCCGGCGGGCTTTGTCATTTTTACCCGCTGCGCTTACCAGCCGCCCCAGCGCGCGGCGAGCGCCGCGAGCACCGCGATGCCCGCCGTTTCGGTACGCAGCACGCGCGGCCCGAGCCCCACGGCGAGGAAGCCGTGGTCGAGCGCCGCTTCCTCTTCCTGCGACGAGAATCCGCCCTCAGGCCCAATCAGCACCGTCACTTCGCCCAAAGGCGGCTCGACCGGCAAGGTCGAGAACGCGACGTTGGCGCGCGGCGAGAGCAGCAGGCGCAGTTCGCCTTCGCCGGGGCGCTTCGGCAGGGAGTCGAGCCATGCGGCGATGTCACGCGCGGGCGCGACGTCGGGCAGGCGGTTGCGTCCGCATTGTTCGCATGAGGCCTGCACGATGCGCTGCCAGTGCGCCTGGCGGCGCACGGCGCGCTCGCCCGAAAGCCGCACGACGCTGCGCGCGGCGGTGAGCGGCACAAAATTCGTCGCGCCCAGTTCGACCGCCTTTTCGATCAGCCAGTCCATCTTGTCGTTGCCGGCAACGCCCTGGGCGAGCGTGACGCGGTAAGGCGGCTCGGCTTCGACGTCGCGGTGAGGGCCAATGCGCACCTGCGTGTCGCGGCGCTCCATGCCGACGATCTCGGCGCTGTACTCGCCACCAAGGCCGTTGAACAGCACGATGCTGTCGCCGGGCTGCAGGCGCAGCACCTGGACATGGCGCGTGACTTCGTCGGGAAGGGTGACGACCTCGTCGGATTGCAGGGCGTTGCCGACGAAAAAGCGGGGCATAGAACTATTTCTCATTGAATCAGGACAAGTGCCGAGCAAGCGCCCAGCGGTAACCGTCGAGGTCTTCGACCTGCGCGAAACGGTCCCCCCAGAACTGGTCCTGCGGCTCGCTCAGCGATTTCGCGCCGGCTTCGAGCGCCCGCGCATACACCGCGTCGACATCGTCGACATACAGATAAAAAGATTGCGGCGCGACGGTCTGTGCGCTTTTGGGCGTGCGCGCCGTCGAACCGAACGCGCCCTCAGGCGCGAACATGACGATCAGCTGGTCGTGGTAGGTCATTTCCACGTGCATGATCGCGCCGTCGTCCTCCACGCTGTCGCGTACCGCAAAACCGAGTGCTGCCCGATAGAAGTCCATCGACGCACGCGCGTCGCGCACCGTCAGATACGGGGTCAGCCATGGCACGCCGGCAGGACGGGGTGCGGTCATCGCGTCTCTCCAGATTCGCGGTTCGGATGAAGCGCCGTGCCGCTCCGGGCAACGGCGCGCGTGATAAAAGCGCTTTGGAAGCCGCCAGTCTTCACGGGCAGGGCCCCTGGAGCGGCAGGATTTCGCCTAGTTTATCGCGGGCTGTGCATGAACCTTTTAACAGCGCCGCGTGCAGTCGCGGGTCGTAGTAGCGCAGGCCCTCGAGCTGCCGCGCGGCTGCGCGCGCCTGCAACGTGGTCTCGTCGACGCCGGCCGGGTCGAGCGCGTCGCTCGCGATCGCCATGAGCCAGAGTGAGCCGTAGAGCGGCACGTAGGCGGCAAGCGGTCGCACGATAGCGAAGGCCGCGCGCAGCCCGCCAAGCAGCGCGCCCACGCGCTGCGCATGATGGAACGGCGAGCCCAAATGGAGCGAGACGAGCGCGTCTGTGTTCATCACACGCTTGAGCGCAGCGTAGAACGCCGGTGTGTAGAGGCCCGCAGCCGGCGAGTCAGGCGGAGTCAGATCGAATACGACGAGGTCGAAGCGCTCCTGCGCGGAGGCGACAAACGCGGCCGCGTCGCCGATCACGAGTTCCACGCGCGGATCCTCGAAGGCGTCGCCGCGCACCTCGGGCAGATAGTCGCCCGTCAGGCGCACCACGTCCGGATCCAGTTCGGCCACGACGATGCGCTCGATGTCCGGGTGGCGCAGCAGCTGGCGCGCCGCGCCGCCGTCGCCGCCGCCCAGCACGAGCGCCGCGCGCGGCGCGGGATGCGTGAGCGCGGCCGGGTGCGTCATGCACTCGTGATAGATGAACTCGTCGCCGGCGGAGGTCATCGGGCGGCCGTCCAGCGTGAACAGGCAACCCAGTTGCGGCGTGTCCCAGACCTCGATGCGCTGCCACGGCGTATCGGCCGCGGCGAGGCGGCGCGCGCCAGGAAAACCGTAGAGCGCGTCTGCCGCAGGATGGAAGAGGAGGGAGTCGGTCACGGAAGTCGAGATGTGTTGCCGGTGCGCCGGGGCACGTGAAAATCGCGCAGAAAATAGGGCCAACAGAGCCATTATAGGGGTGTGAATAGGGGTGTGAACCGGACCCCGGCCGCAGCAGAGGCCAACGCGAGGACAACGGCGCGCACGGCGCATACCGCGCGCCTTACCGCCAGGGTTCATCCCCACGATCTGCTAGAATATTCCGCTTTGCAGCCCTCTCCGTTTGCTCCGGCCGTTTCGCGTCTCCTGGCGCCGCATGTGCGCCTGAGCGGGCGATTTGCCGAGCTTCCGGACTCCCGCGCTGCTGTGTGCGCCGCAGTTTGCCCTCGCAATTTGCGCTGTTCGCGACCTGCGCCGCCCACGCCGCTTTTTGCACACTTCCGGACTCGACATGACGACCTCGTCCTCCGCCTCCCCCGCTACCACCCAGTTGATGGCCAACGCCATTCGTGCGCTGTCCATGGACGCCGTTCAGCAAGCGAACTCCGGTCACCCCGGCATGCCCATGGGCATGGCCGAGATCGCCGTTGCGCTGTGGTCGCGCCATCTGCGCCATAACCCGACGAACCCGCTCTGGAGCGACCGCGATCGCTTCGTGCTGTCGAACGGCCACGGCTCGATGCTGCTGTACTCGCTGCTGCACCTGACGGGCTACGACCTGCCGATGGCGGAACTGAAGAACTTCCGTCAGCTGCACTCGAAGACGCCGGGTCACCCCGAGTTCGGCATCACGCCGGGCGTCGAGACGACCACGGGCCCGCTCGGCCAGGGTCTGGCGAACTCGGTCGGCATGGCGCTGGCCGAAGCGCTGCTCGCCGCGGAGTTCAACAAGGCCGACGCGAAGATCGTCGATCACCACACCTATGTGTTCCTCGGCGACGGCTGCCTGATGGAAGGCATCTCGCACGAAGCCTGCTCGCTCGCCGGCACGCTCAAGCTGAACAAGCTGATCGCGCTGTATGACGACAACGGCATCTCGATCGACGGCGACGTGGTCAACTGGTTCCACGACAACACGCCGGAACGCTTCGAAGCCTACGGCTGGAACGTGATCCCGCACGTGGACGGCCATGACGTGGACGCGGTCGACGCGGCCATCCAGAAGGCCAAGGCCTCGGACAAGCCCACGCTGATCTGCTGCAAGACCATCATCGGCAAGGGCGCGCCCACCAAGCAGGGCGGCCACGACGTGCACGGCGCGGCGCTCGGCGCCGAAGAAATCGCCAAGTGGCGCGAAGCCGCGGGCTGGAAGTGGGAGCCGTTCACGCTGCCGCAGGAAGTCTACGCAGACTGGGACGCGAAGGACGCCGGTGCGAAGTTCGAAGCCGCATGGAACGAGCAGTTCGCCGCGTACAAGTCGAAGTACCCGACCGAAGCCGCCGAGTTCGAGCGCCGCATGGCCCACAAGCTGCCCGCCGACTGGGCGCAGAAGGCCGCCGCTATCGTCGCGGGCGCCGATTCGCGCAAGGAAACGGTCGCCACGCGCAAGGCGTCGCAGCAGGCCATCGAAGGCCTCGCCGCGGCCCTGCCCGAACTGCTGGGCGGCTCGGCCGACCTGACCGGCTCGAACCTCACCAACTGGAAGGCTTCGAAGCCCGTGCGCGCCGCCAAGGAAGGCGAGACCGGCATCCAGTGGGGCAACCACATCAACTACGGCGTGCGCGAGTTCGGCATGAGCGCGGCGCTCAACGGCCTCAACCTGCACGGCGGCTACAAGGCGTTCGGCGGCACGTTCCTCACGTTCTCGGACTACAGCCGCAACGCGCTGCGCGTGGCCGCGCTGATGAAGTGCCCGTCGATCTTCGTGTTCACGCACGACTCGATCGGTCTCGGCGAAGACGGCCCGACGCACCAGTCGATCGAACAGGTCGCAAGCCTGCGCCTGATCCCGAACATGACGCTCTGGCGCCCGGCCGACACCGTGGAAACCGCGGTGGCCTGGACCGAGTCGATCGCGCATCACGGCCCGTCGTCGCTGATCTTCAGCCGTCAGAACCTGCAGTTCAACGAGCGCACGGACGCCCAGATCGCGAACATCGCCAAGGGCGGCTACGTCCTCAAGGACTGGAACGACGACATCCCGAGCCGCAAGATCATCCTGATCGCCACGGGCTCGGAAGTCGAACTGGCGATGAAGGCCGTCGAAGCGCTGCAGCGCGAAGGCATCGGCGCCCGCGTGGTGTCCATGCCGTCGACCAACGTGTTCGACAAGCAGGACGCCGAATACCGCGAGCGCGTGCTGCCCAGGGGCGTGCGCCGCGTCGCGATCGAAGCCGGCGTGACCGACTTCTGGCGCAAGTACGTGGGCCTCGAAGGCGGCGTGGTCGGCATCGACACGTTCGGCGAATCGGCCCCGGCTGGCGTGCTGTTCAAGCACTTCGGCTTCACGGTCGATCATGTCGTCGCGACGGCCAAGGCCGCGCTCGACAACTAAGCATGCGTAACGGGCCCGCCTGATCGGCAAGATCTGGCGGGCCCGCTGCCTTGAGCGCCCCGCCGGGCCGCCCCAGCCTCGCGTCGGCGCCAGCGCAGCACTGGTTTCAGAATTTTTCAGCCCTTAGGAGATAAACCATGACCATTCGCGTCGCTATCAATGGCTACGGCCGCATCGGCCGTAACACGCTTCGCGCGTTCTACGAGAACGGCAAGAAGCACGACATCCAGATCGTTGCGATCAATGACCTGGGTGACGCGAAGACCAACGCGCATCTGACGCAATACGACACGGCACACGGCAAGTTCCCCGGCGAAGTGAAGGTCGACGGCGACTACCTCGTCGTGAACGGCGACCGTATCCGCGTGCTGGCCAACCGCAACCCGGCCGAACTGCCGTGGGGCGAGCTGGGCGTCGACGTCGTGATGGAGTGCACGGGCTTCTTCACGACCAAGGAAAAGGCCAGCGCGCACCTGAAGGGCGGCGCGAAGAAGGTCATCATCTCGGCGCCGGGCGGCAAGGACGTCGACGCGACCATCGTCTACGGCGTGAACCACAACGTGCTGAAGGCCGAACACACGGTCATCTCGAACGCATCGTGCACGACCAACTGCCTGGCACCGCTCGTCAAGCCGCTGAACGACAAGATCGGCCTCGAAACCGGCCTGATGACGACGATCCACGCGTACACGAACGACCAGGTGCTGACCGACGTGTACCACGAAGACCTGCGCCGCGCGCGCTCGGCCACGCATAGCCAGATCCCGACGAAGACGGGCGCGGCTTCGGCTGTCGGCCTCGTGCTGCCGGAGCTGAACGGCAAGCTGGACGGCTACGCGATCCGCGTCCCGACCATCAACGTGTCGATCGTCGACCTGTCGTTTATCGCCAAGCGCGACACGACGGTCGAAGAAGTCAACGCCATCATGAAGGAAGCGTCGGAAGGCGCGCTCAAGGGCATCCTGGGCTACAACGACGCACCGCTGGTGTCGATCGACTTCAACCACAATCCGGCATCGTCGACGTTCGACGCCACGCTCACGAAGGTCTCGGGCCGTCTCGTGAAGGTGTCGAGCTGGTACGACAACGAGTGGGGCTTCTCGAACCGCATGCTGGACACGGCTGTGGCTTTCGCGAACGCGAAGTAAGCACGCTCGACGCTGCATGAAGAAACCGCCCCGAGTCACATCGGGGCGGTTTTTTTGCGTCCTTATTTTTCGACGGCGCTCTGGGAGGCGGCTGCGAATGCGGGCGGCGTGGGGAAGTACACGCCCGCGCGCTGCGCCGCATTGGCGATGTGCGCCTCGATCGCCTCGCCGGCCGCCGCCGAGTCGCGCGCCTTTAGCGCCACCACGATCAGGCCGTGCTCGCGATGCGTGGAGAGCACGCGCTCGCGCCGGTAGAACGGCATGCGCTGGCTCTCTTTCATGATGTCGGCGCTGCTGCGCAGGATCGATTCGATCGCCGCATTGCCCGCGAGATTGACGATGCGCATGTGGAACTCGAAGTCGAGCTGCGCGGCTTCGTCGAGTTCGTCGCAGGCGAGGGCGCCATGCAGGGCCTCGGTGTTCGCCTCGAGCCACGCGACGTCGGCGTCGCCGATGGCGAGCGCCGCCATGCGCGCGGCGAAGCCTTCGAGCGCGTAGCGCATCTGGTAGGTGTCGGGCAGCGACGACTGATCGGCGAAACGCCACGGGTGAGCGTTGGTGGCCTGCGCGCTCGTCACGTACACACCCTTGCCCGCCCGGATCGACAGCATGCCGAGCGCTTCGAGCGTCGAGAGCGCTTCACGCAGCGACGCGCGGCTGATCGCCAGCTCCTCGGAAAGCTGCCGCTGCGCGGGCAGCAGGCTGCCGACCGGATACAGGCCGCCCTCGATCCGTTCGCGGATCGTGGCGGTGGCGGCGTCGGTGACGGTGTGCGGAACGTTCTTCATGAAGTGGCGCGGGCAGCATTCGCGTGGTCTGACCGGTATTGTAGTCCTGTCCTGCGCACCCGCATGGTGCATCGCGTCAACGCCCTCGTGCCGCGGGATAAGGCGTGGCGCTCTGGCCCGCAAACTGGTCAGACCGCGCAAGGGTAAACACCGCGCTTCCCAACCTTGACTCCGGTATATCGGCTTCCTACTATCCGCCATAACAGTGCTGGTCAGACCAGTCAGAACAGTTGCTTCCCTTCATGGTTTTGCATGGGATGGGACGAGGCGCTGAAGCGCCGGGTCCCATCGACAAAGGAGACAGTCGTGACGAAGTTCTTCAATTCGCTGTTTGGTCGCGTAGCGATCGCCCTCGTGCTGGGCATCGTCGTAGGCGCGGTATTTCCCCATTTCGCCCAGTCGCTGCGCCCGCTCGGCGACGGCTTTCTCAAGCTCATCAAGATGGTGATCGGGCCGATCGTGTTCTGCGTGGTCGTGAGCGGCATGGCGCACGCGGGCGACCTGAAGAAGGTGGGCCGCGTCGGCCTGAAGTCGGTGGTGTACTTCGAGGCAATGACCACCGTCGCGCTCGTGATCGGCGCCGTGCTCGCGTATGTCACGCGTCCGGGCGCCGGCATGAACGTGGATCTGCACTCGCTCGATGCCGCGTCGCTCGCGACCTACACCGAGCACGCCAAGAGCCTGAAGGACACCGCGGGCTTCTTGCTGAAGATCATTCCCGACACCGCCTTCGACGCCTTCGCGAAGGGCGACATCCTGCAAATCCTCGTGTTCTCGGTGCTGTTCGGCAGCGCGCTCTCGCTGCTCGGCCCGAAGGCGCAGCGCGTGAACAGCCTGATCGACGAACTCTCGCAGGTGTTCTTCCGCGTGATGGGCTTCATCATCAAGCTCGCGCCGCTCGGCGTGCTCGGCGCGATTGCGTTCACGACCGGTACGTACGGCGTCGCTTCGCTCAAGCAGCTCGGGCTGCTCGTGATCGTGTTCTACGCGAGCTGCATCGTGTTCGTTGCGGTCGTGCTCGGCATCGTCATGCGGCTGGCGGGCTTCAACGTGTTCAAGCTGATCCGTTACCTGCGCGAAGAACTCTCGATCGTGCTCGGCACCGCGTCGTCCGACGCCGTGCTGCCGCAGATCATGCGCAAGCTCGAATGGATGGGCGTGAAGGATTCCACGGTGGGTCTCGTGATCCCGACGGGCTACTCGTTCAACCTCGACGGCTTTTCCATCTACCTCACGCTCGCCGTGATCTTCATCGCGCAGGCAACCAACACGCCGCTGTCGATGCACGACCTCATCGTGGTCGTGCTGGTGTCGCTCATCACCTCGAAGGGCGCGCACGGCATTCCCGGCTCGGCGATCGTGATTCTCGCCGCCACGCTCTCCGCCATTCCCGCGATTCCCGTGCTCGGCCTCGTGCTGATCCTGCCGGTGGACTGGTTCGTCGGCATCGCCCGGGCGCTCACCAACCTGATCGGCAACTGCGTTGCGACGGTGGTGGTCGCGGTGTGGGAGCGCGACATCGACAAGGCGCGCGCCGGGCGCGTTCTGAACCTCGACGAAGGCTTTCTCTACGTGCCGGCAGGCGACAGCGACGCAGCCACCGCGCATGGCGAAGACGGTGCACTCGGCGGCAAACACGCGCACGCCTGAACTTTCACACCGCATCTACAGACGTTTTTCTTCGATCAACTGACCAACCCAGGCGAACGACACCATCATGGCCATTCCGACTCTCGACCCCAACGCCCCCGCCTTCACGCGCCGTTACATGAACCTCGCCGATCCGCGTCTGGGCGCCCGCGCGCTCCACGCGAGCGACGAGTTCTTCGCGCCGAAGGAGCGCATGCTCGATCCGCAGCCCGCGGTCTTCATCCCCGGCAAGTACGACGACCACGGCAAGTGGATGGATGGCTGGGAAACGCGCCGCAAGCGCACGACGGGCCACGACTTCTGCATCGTGCGCCTCGCGCGACCGGGCGTGATTTACGGCCTGGATCTCGATACGAGCCACTTCACAGGCAACTTTCCGCCGGCGGCTTCGATCGAGGCGTGCTACGCGCAGTCGGGCGACGACGAAACGCCCGGTGACAACGCCGACTGGCAGACCATCGTCCCGGCGACGACCTTGCAGGGCAACCAGCACCACTACGTCGAAGTGAGCGAGACGCGCGCGTTCACGCATCTGCGCGTGAATCTCTATCCCGACGGCGGCCTCGCGCGTCTGCGCGTGTACGGTCAGCCCCGGCGCGACTGGAGCACGGTGGAGCGCGGCAGCCTCATCGATCTCGCGGCGATCGAAAACGGCGCTTATCTGGTCGCGGCCAACAACCAGCACTTCGGGCTCGCTTCCACGATCCTGATGCCTGGCCGCGGCGTGAACATGGGCGACGGCTGGGAAACGCGCCGCCGCCGCGAACCCGGCAATGACTGGGCGATCGTGGCGCTTGCGCGGCCCGGCATCATCCGCAAGATCGAAGTCGACACGGCGCACTTCAAGGGCAACTACCCGGACCGCTGCTCGCTGCAGGCGGCGAGCGTGACGGGCGGCACCGACGACTCGCTCGTCACCCAGGCCATGTTCTGGCCGGAACTGCTCGGCGAGCAGAAGCTCGAGATGGACAAGCAGCACGTGTTCGAGAGCGGCATCGCGGCGCTCGGCCCGGTCACGCACGTGCGTTTCAACATCTTCCCGGACGGCGGCGTCTCGCGCCTGCGCCTGTGGGGCGAACTGGCTTAAGCAAGGAGCCGCGATGCAGATCCTGCACATGGAACCCTTGACGCGCGAGGCGTTCGCGCCGTTCGGCGACGTCATCGAACTCGAAGGCGCGCGCCACTTTCCGATCAACGGCGGCACGACCGAGCGCTTTCACGATCTCGCCGCCATCGACGTGAACGAGGCGGGCGGCCGGCCCATCGTCAGCGTGTTTCGCGCCCAGCCGCGTGCGTGGCCCGTCGAGATCGCGATGATGGAGCGGCATCCGCTAGGCAGCCAGGCGTTCGTGCCGCTCGGCGACGCGGGCTACGCGGTGGTGGTCGCGCCCGCGGGCGAGTTCGATCCGGCCGGGCTGCGGGCGTTCTGGGCGGGGCACGGGCAGGGCGTCAATTACGCCAAAGGCGTCTGGCATCACCCGCTGCTCGCGTTCGGGCGCGTGAGCGACTTCGTGGTGATCGACCGCGGCGGCACGCAGCCGAACTGCGACGAGATCGCGCTCGCGCGGCCCTGGCGGCTCGCGCAAGCCGACACGCCGCTCGTGCCCGCCTGAGGTCCGGCCCGTTTTTCCCAAACACGGGCTCACCAAACGAAAACGCCACGGCAGATCTGCCGTGGCGTTTCCATTTCTGCAGCCTGCAAACCGCAAGCGGTGGTCAGTGCTTGCGGTGCGGGCAGTTTTCCTTGGTGCAGGCGCCGTACAGGGCGAGGGCGTGCTCCTGGAGCTTGAAGCCGCGCTCCGTGGCGATCATCTGCTGGCGCTTTTCGATTTCGGGGTCGAAAAATTCTTCAACGATGCCGCAGTCGAGGCACACGAGGTGGTCGTGGTGACTCCCCTCGTTCAGCTCGAACACCGCCTTGCCCGATTCGAAGTTGCTGCGCGTGAGCAATCCGGCCTGCTCGAACTGCGTGAGGACCCGGTAGACCGTGGCGAGGCCGATGTCGAGCTCCTCGTTCAGCAGGTTGCGGTAGACGTCTTCGGCAGTCAGATGGCGCACGGGGCTGTGCTGAAAAATCTCCAGGATCTTGAGGCGAGGCAGCGTCGCCTTGAGGCCGATGTTCTTGAGATCGGTTGGATTGGTCATGACGATAAGTCCCTGGAGTACAATGCTAGGTTGTTATGTTAATGCGTTTTTGCCGTTCCGGGCATTTTCGCCAGAACTTCGAACGATCTTCTACAGAATACGCGCGGCTTCGCGAAAAGCCCGCACGGTGAGGGAAATGATTCCAGAATTCACAACGATCGGCCGGCGCATGCACGGCGGCCGCCTGGCGTGCACCCTGCTGGCTGCGGCCGCGTTCGCCGCGCTCGCCGGCTGTAAAACATACGACAGCGTGACGCAGCGCGTCGCCCAGAGCATTACGCCTTACCGCATTACCATCGTGCAAGGCAATTTCGTCTCGGCGGAAGCCGCGGCGCAGATGAAGGTGGGCATGTCGCGCGCCGAGGTCAAGCAGCTGCTCGGCACGCCGCTCCTCACCGACATGTTCCACGCCAACCGCTGGGACTACATCTTCTATTTCAAGCGCGGCTCGACCGCCGTGGTCCAGCAGCGTGACTTCGTCGTGCTGTTCGAAGGCGACCGCGTAGCGAGCTGGTCGGGTGGCGAAGACCTGCCCTCGAACCTCGAGCTGCTCGCCGAAATCGACGGCGACCGCAGCGGCAAGAAGGCCGTCGCGGCTGCGCCGGCATCGGGCGCTTCGGCGGCGGTGGCGGCTGCAGCGAGCGCGCCTGCGCAAGCATCGGGCGCGACCGGCCCGACGGTTGGCGACACGGCGCGCACGCCGTCGTCCGAACTCGGCACCGCCACCAACGCGCTGCCGCAGGACGCCAACGCACAGGCGGCCGCCGCCGCGAACCGCGCCACGGAAGCCGTGCAAACGCCAACGGGTCTGACGCCGTCGGTGCGCGCGGGCAATCCGCAGTCGTCGGCGCTGCCGCAGAACGTCGGCACGATGCCCTCGCAGGTTCAGCTGCATCGTCAGCCGCAGCCGCAAATCCAGGGCGTGCCGCAGACCAATCCGGTTGGCCCGACCGCCGGCGCGCAAGGCACCGGCGACACCAATGCGGCGCCGTCGGGCCCCGCACGGGATTCGTCGCTCGCCGCGCCGCCCACGGTGCCGGCCTCGGGAGCGGCTGCAGCTCCGAGCAACTGATCCGGCTCACCCAGCCGGTAACACAAGCAGGGCGTGGTGCGCGAGGCGCGCCACGCTTCGATCCGGCGGCCGGGGTGTCACTACCACCGGCCGCCGCGTTTTTTGGCGGCGGCGCTGCGTGGCGCCTGGCGGCATCCGGCACCGCGGCCAGCGACACATTGGCAGGAAGATTCATGAAAATCGCAATCGCCGGGGCATCGGGCCGCATGGGCCGCATGCTCATCGAAACCGTCCTGAATTCGCCCGACGTCACGCTCTCCGGCGCGCTCGTTCGCAAGGGCTCGGCCGCCATCGGCCAGGACGCCGGCGCGTTCCTCGGCAAGGACACCGGCGTGCGCATCACCGACGACATCGAGCAGGTCTTCGCGCAAAGCGACTGCCTGATCGACTTCACGCGCCCAGAAGGCACGCTCGTGCACCTCGAGGCGGCGCAGCGCCACGGCGTGAAGATGGTGATCGGCACGACCGGTTTCGACGCGCAGCAAAAGGCCCAGCTCGGCGCGGCCGCGCAGAAGGTCGGCGTCGTGTTCGCGGCCAACATGAGTGTGGGCGTAAACGTCACGCTCAAGCTGCTCGAATATGCGGCGCGCTTTTTCGAGACCGGATACGACATCGAGATCATCGAGGCGCACCATCGCCACAAGGTCGACGCGCCCTCGGGCACCGCGCTTGCGATGGGAGAGGCCGTGGCGCACGCGCTCGGCCGCAATCTCGACGACTGCGCCGTGTACGGCCGCGAAGGCGTGACGGGCGAGCGCGACCCCTCGACGATCGGGTTTTCGGCGATTCGCGGCGGCGATATCGTCGGCGATCATACGGTGCTGTTCGCGGGTATCGGCGAGCGCATCGAGATCACGCACAAGTCCTCGAGCCGCCTTTCCTATGCGCAGGGCAGCGTGCGCGCCGCGCGCTTTCTGCAGGACAAGGCCACTGGCCTGTACGATATGCAGGACGTGCTCGGCCTGCGCTGAGCGTTCCCCCTACGGTCCGGCGTCTGTGCCGGACCGACAGTGAGCGAGGTCCGATGGCAGCGAGTTCCGGAGTCATTCACTATCTGCAGACGGGCGACGCGGTCACCCACGCGGTTGCGTGGGTATTGCTCGCCATGTCGGTCGCGAGCTGGTGTTTCCTCATCATCAAGAGCTGGATCCTGCTGCGCGCGAAGCGCCAGGGGCCGCGCGCCATTGCGCGCTTCTGGCAGGCGCGCACCCTCGCAGACGGCGTTGCCGCCATGCGTCCGGTCGACCGCGAGCGCGTATTTCTGCCGCTGGCTCAGGCGGCGCTCGCCGCCGAGGAGGCCGACGCGCCCGGTATGATGCTCGCGCGCGTGGACCGCGGCGAGCGTGTGCTGCGGGCGCTGCGCGGCGCGCTGCAGGCGTCGCAGCGGCGCCTCGAGTTCGGCCAGGTCCTGCTCGCCTCGGTGGGCAGCACGGCGCCGTTCGTCGGTCTGCTCGGCACCGTCTGGGGCATCTATCACGCGCTCGGCAGCATTGCCGCAAGCGGCCAGGCGATGATCGAGAACGTGGCCGGCCCGGTGGGCGAGGCGCTCATCATGACGGCCTTCGGTCTCGTCGTCGCGATTCCGGCGGTGCTCGCCTACAACGTGCTGGGCCGCCTCGTGCGCCAGCTCTGCGACGATCTCGACGGCTTCGCCCACGACCTGCACGCCTATGCCTGCGCGCCCGAAGGCGCGCCGCTGCGCCGCGAAGGTGGTGCGCAGGGCGCGATGCGCGAAGGCGCGCGCGCCGAGTCGTAGGAGGCAACGCCTATGGCATTCGGCGGACTCGAAAAGAAGCGCGATACGGCACCGATGTCGGAAATCAACATGACGCCGCTCATCGACGTCATGCTCGTGCTGCTCGTCATCTTCATCATCACGGCGCCGCTCTTCTCGCACGCGATCCGGCTCGATTTGCCGAAGGTCGCCGCCGAGCCCGCGCAGCAAACGGCGCAGACCGTCACGCTCTCCATCGACGCCGCCGGCAAGCTCTACTGGAACGCCCAGCCCATCACGCTGGACGAGCTGCGCGCGCGCTTCACGGCGGCGGGCAAACAGCCCGAGTCGCAGCAGCCCGAGCTGCAGCTGCGCGCCGCGCGCGAAACGCGCTACGACGTGATCGCCCAGGTGATGGGCGCCGCGCAGCAGGCCGGTCTCACGCGCCTCGGCTTCGTGACCGAGCCGCCCGCCGGCGCTCACTGAAGACGCCACTGCGCACGCCGCTGAGCGCGCGCCAGTCAACGGTATAATCAACGTTTCCTTTAAAAACGGGCCCCGCGAAACCGCCGCAATCTGCCGGTATCGTGAACGGCCGGCCCGGTGCATCCGGCACCGAAGGTACCGAAGCAGCCGCCCGTTTCCAGCGTTCACCATCCACACCATGCTCGAAAAATACGTTCCCTCCGACGTCGAATCCGCCGCGCAAGGCGAATGGCGCGCCACCGACGCTTACCGGACGGCCGAGAAGGCCGACAAGCCCAAGTTCTACTGCGTCTCGATGCTGCCGTATCCGTCGGGCAAGCTGCACATGGGCCACGTGCGGAACTACACGATCAACGACGTGATGTACCGTTACCTGCGCATGAACGGCTACAACACGCTGATGCCGATGGGCTGGGACGCGTTCGGCATGCCCGCCGAAAACGCCGCGATGGCCAACAGCGTGCCGCCGGCCAGGTGGACGTACGACAATATCGAGTACATGAAGGGCCAGATGCAGTCGATGGGTCTCGCCATCGACTGGTCGCGTGAGATCGCCACCTGCAAGCCCGACTACTACAGGTGGAACCAGTGGTTCTTCCTGAAGATGCTCGAGAAGGGCATCGCCTACAAGAAGACCGGCACGGTGAACTGGGATCCGGTCGATCAGACCGTGCTCGCCAACGAACAGGTGATCGACGGGCGCGGCTGGCGCTCGGGCGCACTCGTGGAAAAGCGCGAAATCCCGATGTACTACCTGCGCATCACGCAGTACGCCGACGAACTGCTGAACGACCTCGACGGCCTCGGTTGGCCCGAGCGCGTCAAGATCATGCAGCAGAACTGGATCGGCAAGAGCTTCGGCGTGAACTTCGGCTTCCCGTACGAGCTGGACGGCGAGAAGAAGCTGCTGCGCGTGTTCACCACGCGCGCCGACACGATCATGGGCGTGACCTTTGCGGCGATCGCGGCCGAGCATCCGCTCGCCACGCGTCTCGCGCAAGGCAAGCCGGAGCTGCAGGCGTTCATCGACGAATGCAAGCGCGGCGGCGTGGCGGAAGCCGACGTCGCGACGATGGAAAAGAAGGGCGTGCCCACGGGCTTTACCGTCACGCACCCGCTCACGCACGAGCAGGTGCCGGTGTGGATCGGCAATTACGTGCTCATGAGCTATGGCGAAGGCGCCGTGATGGGCGTGCCGGGCCACGACGAGCGCGATTTCGCGTTCGCGCAGAAGTACAACCTGCCGATCAAGCAGGTCATCGCCGCAGAAGGCGAGACGTACTCGCTCGACGGCTGGCAGGAATGGTACGGCGACAAGGAACGCGCCGTCTGTGTGAACAGTGGCAGGTACGACGGCCTCGCCTACACGGCGGCCGTGGACGCCGTCGCGGCCGACCTGAAGGCGCTCGACCTCGGCGACAAGCAGGTCACGTGGCGCCTGCGCGACTGGGGCATTTCGCGCCAGCGCTACTGGGGCACGCCGATCCCGATCATCCACTGCCCGAGCTGCGGCGACGTGCCGGTGCCCGAAAAGGACCTGCCGGTCGTGCTGCCGGAAGACCTCGTGCCGGACGGCACGGGCAACCCGCTCGCGAAGTCGGAAGCCTTCCTGAACTGCAAGTGCCCGAGCTGCGGCGCCGACGCGAAGCGCGAAACCGACACGATGGACACCTTTGTCGACTCGTCGTGGTACTTCTACCGCTACGCCGCGCCGGATGCCGTGAACATGGTCGACGAGCGCACCGACTACTGGATGCCGATGGACCAGTACATCGGCGGCATCGAGCACGCCATTCTTCACCTCTTGTACTCGCGCTTCTGGGCGAAGGTCTCGCGCGACCTCGGCCTCGTGAAGTTCGGCGAGCCGGCGAAGAACCTGCTCACGCAGGGCATGGTGCTCAACGAAACGTTCTACCGCGAAGACGCTGCGGGCAAGAAGACCTGGTACAACCCGGCCGACGTGACCGTCACGCACGACGACAAGGGCCGCCCGATTGGCGCGACGCTCAATAGCGACGGCCAGGCGGTGGTGCTGGGCGGCGTGGAGAAGATGTCGAAGTCGAAGAACAACGGCGTCGACCCGCAGGTGCTGATCGACCAGTACGGCGCAGACACGGCGCGTCTGTTCACGATGTTCGCGGCGCCCCCCGAGCAGCAGCTCGAATGGTCGGGCGCGGGTGTGGAAGGCGCGAGCCGCTTCCTGCGCCGCGTGTGGGCCTTCGGCCACGCGAATGCCGAAGCGATCCAGTCGCGTGCCTCGTTCGACGCGGCCGCGCTCACGGACGTCGAAAAGGCGCTGCGCCGCGAAGTTTATAGCGTGCTCAAGCAGGCCGACTTCGACTATCAGCGCCTGCAGTACAACACCGTCGTCTCGGCGGCGATGAAGATGCTCAACGCCATCGACGGCGCCAAGGGTGCCGGTGCGGGCGTGCAGCGCGAAACGTTCGGCGTGCTGCTGCGCGTGCTGTATCCGGTCGTGCCGCATATCGCGTTCGAACTCTGGAAGGCGCTCGGCTACGGCGACGAATACGGCACGCTGCTCGATGCACCGTGGCCGAAGGTCGACGAAAAGGCGCTCGAGCAGGCCGAGATCGAACTCGTGCTGCAGGTGAACGGCAAGGTGCGCGGCGCCGTGACGGTGGCCAAGGACGCACCGAAGGACGCGATCGAAGCGGCCGCCCTCGCGCACGAGATGTTCGTCAAGTTCGCGGAAGGCCGCGCACCGAAGAAGATCATCGTCGTGCCGGGCCGCCTCGTGAACGTCGTCGTCTGACGAGGCAAACCAAGGCCATGTGAGCGGCGTAGCGCGCGAAGCACCGCGCGGCGCCGCTCAGCCGACACCGGCGACTCTGTCGCGAACCCAGGGAGTCCATGTGATTCGCAGATCGTTTCTCAGGTTGTTCCCGCTCGTCGCGGGCAGCGCGCTGGCCCTCTCGGCGTGCGGCTTCCAGCTGCGCGGCGAGCAGAACTTCGCCTTCAAGCGCCTCGCCGTGGTCGGCGCGCCGCCGCCGCTCGTCGGGCGCCTCTCGCGTATGGTCGAAGGCGGCAGCGATTCGGTGGTGGTCGACTCGGTGGCCAATGCCGACGCCGTGCTGCGCGTTTCCGAAGGTCGTAGCTTCAGCACGCTCACGCTCAATTCGCTCGGCGCGGTCGTGGAATATCAGGTCAACTATTCGCTGAACTACGCGCTGATGAAACCGGACGGCACCATGCTGATCCAGCCGAGCGTGATTTCGCTGAACCGCGCGATGACGTACAGCGATCAGTTCGCGACCGCCAAGACGCAGGAAGCCGATCTGCTGTTCACCGACATGCAGAACGACGCTGTCGACCAGCTCATGCGGCGCCTTGCCGTGCTCAAAACGATCAACCCGACGCCCGATCAGGTCGTGCCGGGTGTCGCGCCGCGCGCACCGCTGCCGCCGCCGCCGCTGTAATGCGCGTGGTTTCCATCTACTGAGCGATCTTTGACCGAGCGCCATGCAACTGCGACCTGACGCACTCGAACCGCACCTCGCGAGAGGGCTGGCCGGCCTGTACGTCGTCTACGGCGACGAACACCTGCTTGCCCAGGAGGCGTGCGACCGCATCCGCGCGGCGGCGCGCGCGGCGGGCTTTACCGACCGCTCGGTGTTCACCGTCGAGCGCGGCTTCGACTGGAGCTCGCTGCTCGGCGCGAGCCAGTCGATGTCGCTGTTTGGGGATCGCCAGCTGGTCGAGTTGCGCATTCCATCGGGCAAGCCCGGCAAGGAAGGCGCGGACGCGCTCAAGACGCTCGCCGCTGCCTCGAATCCGGACGTGCTGATGCTCGTTACGCTGCCTCGGCTCGACGCCGCCACGCAGAAGTCTGCGTGGTTCACGGCGCTGGCCGAGAGCGGTGTCGCGCTGAAGATCGACCCGGTCGAGCGCGCGGCGCTGCCGAACTGGATCGGCCAGCGTCTGGCGCTGCAAGGCCAGCGCGTGGCGCCCGGCGAGGACGGCCGGCGCGCGCTGCAATTCGTGGCGGAGCGCGTGGAAGGCAACCTGCTGGCGGCGCATCAGGAAATCCAGAAGCTCGGGCTACTGTATCCGCAAGGCGTGCTGAGCTTCGAGCAGATTCACGACGCCGTGCTCAACGTCGCGCGCTACGACGTATTCAAGCTCAACGAAGCCATGCTCACGGGCGACGTCGGCCGTCTCGCGCGCATGCTCGACGGGCTGCAGGGCGAAGGCGAGGCTTCGGTGCTGGTGCTGTGGGCCGTGGTCGAGGAAATTCGCACGCTGTTGCGCATCAAGCGCGGTGTGGCCGCGGGCAAGCCGCTCGCCATGCTCCTGCGCGAGAACCGCGTCTGGGGGCCGCGCGAGCGGCTCATCGGGCCGGCGCTGTCGCGCCTGAGCGAAGCGGCGCTGGAGCGCGGTCTTGCGCTCGCGGCGCGGCTCGACCGCCAGGTCAAGGGGCTTTCGGGTCAATCGCGCGCCGACTGGCGCAATGCGCTGCCGCCCGATGCCTGGGATGGCCTGTTCGAACTCGCCATGACCGTGGCCGCGCCTCGCGACGGCGCACCGCAGGCGCGTGGCGCCGCCGGTGCGCGCGGCGCGGCGGCGCCGGGCTGCGCGCAGCCGGGTGCTCAGCCAACTGGCCCAGCCGCGGCCCGACCGCGCACCGCGGGGCCGTTGCGCCGGCAAGGCTAAAGCGTTTCGCACTTGCCTGAACCGGCACGTCGGCGCGCCTGCCATGTGCCCACCGCGCGGCCGGCGCACCCGCCGGGCCGCCCGGCCACGTCCAGCAAACCTTGGCGGCTGGCCTTAAAATCGGCCTGAACCGCTTTGAATCGAACCGCGCTTGGGCAGCAAATCTGGCTGCGCCTCACGCGCCGCATGACGAAAGACACCATGAATATCGACCAGTACATGACCGACCTCGGCCGCCGCGCCCGCAACGCTTCGCGCGCGATGGCACGGGCCTCGACGGCTGCGAAGAACGCGGCGCTCGAAGCGGTGGCGCAAGCCATCGAGCGCGACGCGCAGCAATTGAAGGATGCGAACGCACGCGACCTCGCGCGCGCGAAGGAGAAGGGCCACGACGCGGCGTTCATCGACCGCCTGACGCTGTCGGACAAGGCGCTCAAGACGATGGTGGAAGGCCTGCGCCAGGTCATGGCGCTGCCCGACCCGATCGGCGAGATCAGCAACCTCAAGTTCCGCCCGAGCGGCATTCAGGTGGGGCAGATGCGCGTGCCGCTCGGCGTGATCGGCATCATCTACGAGTCGCGGCCGAACGTGACGATCGACGCGGCGGCGCTGTGCCTGAAGTCGGGCAACGCGACGATTCTGCGCGGCGGCTCCGAGGCGCTCGAATGCAATACGGCGCTCGCGAAGCTGATTGGCGAAGGGCTGGCCGCGGCAGGATTGCCGCAGGACGCGGTGCAGGTGGTCGAGACCGCCGACCGCGCGGCCGTGGGCAAGCTCATCACGATGACGGAATTCGTGGACGTGATCGTGCCGCGCGGCGGCAAGAGCCTGATCGAGCGCCTGATGGCCGAGGCGCGCGTGCCGATGATCAAGCACCTCGACGGCATCTGCCATGTGTACGTGGACGACCGCGCCGATCTCGCGAAGGCGCTCACCGTGTGCGACAACGCCAAGACGCACCGCTACGGCACCTGCAACACGATGGAGACGCTGCTCGTGGCGCGCGGCATTGCGCACGATGTGCTGCCGCCGCTTGGCCGCCTGTATCGCGAGAAGGAAGTGGAACTGCGCGTCGATGCTGCGGCGCGCTCGATTCTCGCCGACGCGGGCGTAGCTCCGCTGGTGGATGCGACCGAAGAGGACTGGCGCACCGAGTACCTCGCGCCCGTGCTGGCAGTGAAGGTGGTCGACACGCTCGACGACGCGATCGAGCACATCAACGCCTACGGCTCGCACCACACCGATGCGATCGTCACCGAAGACCACGACCGTGCGATGCGCTTCCTGCGCGAAGTCGACTCGGCAAGCGTGATGGTGAACGCCTCGACGCGCTTTGCCGACGGTTTCGAGTTCGGCCTCGGTGCGGAGATCGGCATTTCGAACGACAAGCTGCATGCGCGCGGCCCGGTCGGCCTGGAAGGGCTGACCTCGCTGAAGTACGTGGTGCTCGGCCACGGCGAAGGCCGTCAATAGTCACGAACCGCGCGAGGCGGCGCACGGCGTCGCGCGCCGCCTCGTTGCACAATCGCTCACGAAGAAGAAAAAAATAATGTCGATGCTCTGGGTCAAGACGTTTCACATCGTGCTCATCGCCTCGTGGTTCGCGGGACTGTTCTACCTGCCGCGCATCTTCGTGAATCTCGCGATGGAAACCGAGCCTGCGGCCGTCAAGCGTCTGCTCATCATGGCGCGCAAGCTCTACCGCTTCATGACGATGATCGCCGTGCCCGCGCTGCTATGCGGACTGTGGCTGTGGCTCGTGGTGGGCATTGGGCGCGGCCAGGGCTGGATCCACGCGAAAGTGGGCGTGGTGGTGCTGCTCATCGTCTATCACGCGTACTGCGGACATTTGCTCAAGACCTTCGAGCGCGGCGAAAACCGCCGCACCGACAAGTGGTACCGCATGTTCAACGAGCTTCCCGTGCTCGGCATGCTGGCTGCGGTGGCGCTGGCTGTCATCAAGCCGTTCTGACCCACTGACCCATTGACGCCGCTACTGCGGCGCGTATTCCAGCTTTTCCCCTGCGCGGGCGCCGTCAGATGGTGCCCGTTGTCTCGCGGCGCATGCGGGCCGCCGCAACACGCCAGCCGTCCTCCTGTTTCACGAACACGTCAGTGAAGCGATAGTCGATCTCCTCCGGAAATACTTCGAATAACTTATCGTCGAGAAAGTCGTCGAGAACAGCGGGCCGCCCCGTTGCTGCGGTCTTTTAATATTTGCCGAAAAAATTCTGACAATTCTTAATGCAATTGGGCCGGATACGTAGGATTTTTTTAGAAAAGGCGTGGGGGGATATTATTGGTGTTGAATTAAGGTTTATTTTTTGTAATAAGTTTCTGTGTGATTGAGGGAAAACGCGGAAATTTACTTTTGATTCTTATGTCCTTGTCTCGACCTTCGAGAGCGTCGTGTACGCCTTCTGGCTGCGGCTATCTTCCTTGTTGATTGTGCGCCTCAGCCTTATCGCATGGCGCCTTTTGCTTTAAGAGTTCTCTTATTCTCCCTGTGATTTCGAGTCCATAAAGTTGCTGCTGTCATCGCATATGGCTCCGATCGGCCTGTAAGCATTTTCTGAGCTATCGAAATAATCGAGTCATGGCGTGTTCGACGCAGATCGTTGGCTTTAATGGGCCAGTTGATTTTCTTTATTGAAGGAAATGGCCGGCAGATTGCAGCACGCATCGGGTTGTGACGCCCATGGGTATCACGCGGTCGGCACTCCCGGAATTCACCAGGGCTAGGAATGAACAGGACATACAAATCAGTCTGGAACGAGACCACAAGAACATGGGTTGCAGCGGCGGAAAACGCCAAAGGCAAGCGCAGGGGTAAGGGCAACGTGAGGGCGGTGGCGATTGCCATCGCGGCGTTGGGGGCTGCCAGCCAGGCGCACGCGTATATCGCTGGCGGGAGTGGCGCTACCGCGCCGAATGACAGTGGCATTGACTCAAACCTTGCGATTGGCTCGAACGCTTATGCGGCTGATACTTCAAATACGAATCTGATTGCACAGGATGGTCGCTCTCTCCGGCAGTACAACCTTGCGATCGGCGCCAATGCCAGTGCAACAGGCGCAGGAACAATGGCAATCGGCCAATACACGCTCGCCAGTGGCCAGAATGCGGGCGTGGTTGGCTTCGGTGCCACCGCTACGGGCGCGTTTGGAACCGTGGTGGGTTCGCTCGCAACGGCAGCCGGCGATGCCAGCAGCGCTCTGGGTTACAAGACAGTGGCAAGTGGCGATTTCTCTGCCGCAATGGGCAGTTACAACGCCGCGTTGGGCTACGGGTCGGTGGCGATGGGCGTATTGACGACTTCGACCGGCGCCACCTCGGTCGCCGTCGGCAGCGGCTCGACGTCAGTCGGCGATGGCTCCGTGGCAATAGGCACGTTGGCCGTCGCGACCAATGCAAACGACGTGGCGCTGGGCACGGGTACGACCACAGCAGCCGTGGTGAACACGTCGGGCGCGACGATCGGCGGCACTGGCTACACCTTCGCCGGCACGAACGCGAAGAGCACGATCTCGGTGGGTTCGCCAGGCAAGGAGCGCACGATCACGAACGTTGCGGCAGGCCAACTGACGGCTTCGTCGACCGACGCGGTGAATGGCTCGGAACTGTTCGCGACCAACCAGCAGGTCACGCAGAACTCGACCGACATCAGCGACCTGCAGGGCAATGTCACGAACATCACCGGCCAGCTCGCCGATGCGGTGATGTACGACACGTCGACGCACGACTCGGTGACGCTGGGCGG